>CAZRCY010000127.1:0-4187 GCA_964598735.1 uncultured Candidatus Poseidoniales archaeon | reverse complement strand
TCAATACCTATTCCGGCAGGAAAGAGACATCCTCCTCCTACTTCTTTGAGAAGACACCGTTCAGTAGTTACATCTTGCTCAGTTTGCTCATGATTTAGTATATGTCGAAGTGGCTGAAGTTCCTCAAATCGATTTCTCTTACAATGAACCGAAATTGCCCCCTGACCAGGAGCCGTAGGCCAATCCGAAGGGTCAATTCGGAAGGCCGAGAATTCTTTTTTAATATCGTCAAGAACCCCTATGCTGCATAGGCGAGAGATACCCACCTCTGCCAAGACAACGGCATCAACGCGGCCCTCTAATAAGCGACTAAGGCGATTTTCTACATGACCTCGAACAGCTAATGGAATGATGTCCGGACGTTGGCTGAGAAGGAATGATTGACGACGGCCAGAGACTGTACCAAACGTAGCACCATGAGGAAAATGGTCAAGAATCCTTGCTAAAGGAGTATGTGAAGAACTATTCAGAACCTTTTCCAGAGATTCAACATTATCGGATTTTCTAGTTATTATTAGGTCTGAAGTACAACCTCTCTCGAGATAGGCTAGGTTCTCAATCCTCTCATCAACTTCTACGGGAACGTCTTTACTGGAGTGAACGGCAATATCGATCACGTCAGAAATTAAATTGTCGTCGATAGCGTGAATAAACTGACCAACTGAACCCGAGAGTTGCCCCCCCAAACTACGGTCACCGGTTGAGGAAATCATTACTAACTCAGAGGCTATTTCATATTCTTTGAGTTTCTTCTGAACAGCAGTAGCTTGCCATAATGCTAGATTTGAGGATCTTGTCCCTATGCGTATTGTCATGAAGCCCCTCCGAAAACGGAGTTCTTTTTGCTCATGTCCAGAACGGATTGTTTGACTGCACTATCCACATGCGCAAGGATGGAGGTACTAAGTTTTCGATCTGTACTTACTACAAAATTGGACAACGAAGAAAGGTGGAAAGGTGATGATTGATGGCATATCCATGTTGCAATTTCACGTGAAAAAGCGCCCATCTGTGGCACATCTTCGACAGACGCATGTGGAGAATCTTCCCAGTTTTTAGATAACGCCTCCATTGTTTTGTAAATATGAGCGCGGAACTTCCTCTGAGCCTTGTTCTCTAATGTGCCCATATATCGTTCCTGAATATCATCGATTATCGATTCGCTTCTCGCAATTGTAGCACCATAATCCCATTCTTTGCCAAGGTTCCGCGAGACTTTGATCCAATGGGCCATACCTAGAAGTGTCTGATTATCTGACACCCCAGATTCATCGAATGAAGGTGGCCACGAGAAATCCATGATAGTGGTAGGGACATTCACGGGCAACGGCCGGCGCTCATTGTAAGTAGTGGTAGCATTTCGTATAGTGGAAATGATTAGATCTGGTTTTTGGTTGCCTTCATCCCATATTTTGTAAGATATCATATTGCATTCAGTAGCCAACTGTGGAGCTCGTTTAGCTGAAACGGCAGGATCGCGTGAGACCACCATAATATCAGTTTGATTGGCCTTCAACAGTTCTTCTACAGCTTTCATTCCCATATCACCAAAACCCAAAACCGCGGTCTTCATTGGACCACGCTCTTCAAGCAATGCGTCAAGAGCAGTGGTAGCAAGACTAAGCATAGATTCTGTGGTACTGGTAAATCCTAGTTGTTTTCTGACTGTTCGATTAGCTGCGACTATGTGTTCAAAAAATCCTGAGTTGTAATGGCTGATTAAATTGTTTTCTTTGTGAAAATTGATAGATTTTCTGAACTGAGACATCACTTGCAATTCACCCATCATGAAAGAATCGAGCCCGCTACAAATTTTGACAAGTTGACGCCATACTTCTGTTCCCTCAAACTCTTCAAACGGAATATTTCCAAGGCTGTTGAATTCGGAGATGTGAGATGCGAGTGTATCAGAGTCGATGCCAAATCCCACGTAGAGCACACGATTACAAGTAGAAAATTCAAATATTTCAGCTTTGCATACGTCGCCCAATCTTTTGATGTAGGATGCCCGCTCTTGTTCAGAAATCCCCTCGGTTGTGATCTCTTTTGCTATGTCTATGGTTTCGGATGTGAATTTTAATGCTGCTAGAGATATGCGATCACTATCTCCTACCCCTTTTTCGGTAGTCTCTATACTTGGATTTGTCAATGACACTAAGTCAATCAGTGCTTCGCCCACCGGTGACCACCAGTCTTGGGGGAATGATTCTACTTACGAATCTTTGTTTTCAGAGAGGAAACAGAATCGTTGAATAAAAGAAGGCGAATTCTAAAATATCAATTCTGATAAAATCAGCCATCTTGTTCATAAAGTGTAGACATAGCCCCAATGTAATGGTGACATTAGAAGACGTTGAGATGGCCCAAAAGGCATGGGGCGATGGTATCGTCGCAATAGCTACTGCTCATAGTTCTGGAATGAATTATATTGAAGCAGCTAGAAATCATATCAAATCTTTGTATGCCTACGAAATTGGACCAGTCTTATTCAAGCCCACTTTGGCTGTAATCAATCAATTTAGACCAACCTTCGAAGGGGCACTATCTTACTTTGTTGCTTCCAATGGGGAATGCCCTGAAGACAAAGGATTCGCAATAAAAAAATGGAAAAAAGTACGTTTTGAGAACCAAGATGTAATCATAAATGGAAGTGGTGCAATAGCTATGGGTAATTATTATTTCACATCTGCAGAAAATGATGAACTCAAAGTCGAATTCACTTTTGGATACATTCTAGATTCCTCTGGTGCACTTCGTATAAATTTACATCATTCGTCTATGCCAGCGATCCTTCAATAAGAATTCTTTTATTCATCAATTCTATCTTACCAGCGTTGAATTGTTGATTATCTATTATTGGATATATTTTTTTCAAATCCTAAAACGGTGGATCTAATTTTTTGTCTTGTTGATGATGCCACCAATAAGGCGTACTCTTACTCGGGAATTATTGATTATAGCGATAAATTAATTATCTGAATTTGCTGCTTTCCACCACTCTACAATTTGTTCATGACTGTATCCTTTTTGAGCCCAGTATTGGTATGTTTCAGAATCCATGCCTGTTAATCTAGGATCTCCACCTGATGTGTCATAATTTTCATTATCTGTTGATTGTGAAAGGCTGTTTTTCATTTCTTTATCCATCTCTCTTGCTTCTTCAATTTCATATTCCTCTGTCTGATCCCACATTTCATCATCGTATTCGTCCCAATCATCCCCTCCAGTGGAACGAATAGCTATCATCACAACGGCTACCAGTATTCCAAATAACAACACAAACATAAGACCAATTACAACTGTAAACCCAATATCATCTCCAGATAGGAATCCCTGGTTTACGGGTTCAACTATCTCAATACTTTCACCAGTAGCAGATAATTCTTCATTTAATAAAACAAGAATAGTGAATCGACCAGTGTTTTGTGGGCTCCAGTCGATATCTACTGTTTGACGTTGATCTTCAACGATATCAATTTCTAACGGGTCAATGTTAATTTTAGTTTGGGTTCCATCTGATTTCTCAGCTATGAAAGTCACAAATGCAGTACCATCTATCTCGCCAATATTCCTAATTTGTGCAGAGATAATTAAGCTCTGTTGAACTTCTGAACTTCCTCTTTTGGAATATACTAATTCATCATCAATAGTAAATCTTGGACCCAAGGTTTCTATTTCCCAAACTGCAAATGGACTCGATGCACTGTTGAATGATGATGTGGAAGTGAATGCATTACCTGCTCTATCTGAACCACTAATCCATATTTGCAAATCTAATTCTTCCATGAACGCAGTATTCGGAATATCTCCATTTACGCTAAATGTAGTTAATGTCGGTATTGCTTGACCTGATAGTGAAGTACCCATGACTTCAACATTGGTTGATCCATAAGCTACTGTCCTACTGACATCATTTCGTTTGACAAGGGCCCAGTTTAGTGTAATATCTTCGCGATTTATCTCACCTTGTTCATTAATTGTCATTTCTACAGTAATATTCTGTAATCCATCTATGGGAAGAGGTGAAGAGGTTCTTGGTGCGACAATCTTGTTTGGTCGTGGCTCTTCGCCATCAACAGTGATCCACCTTAGCGTTAATGATGGATCGGTTAGATCTCTCGATTGGGGTGGTAAATCAACCATTTCAAATGAAAGCGGATGATCTCCAGATGAAGTGGGTGCCCTCA
>CAZRCY010000126.1:0-4198 GCA_964598735.1 uncultured Candidatus Poseidoniales archaeon | reverse complement strand
CGACACATTGTATAGTGCCTGTAGAGTCTCTGAGTACAACAAATCGCATTTTGTTGGACCCACGTGAACGATGTACCCAACCTTTCAATTCAACAACTTGATGATCTTTCTCTCCGGATAGAATATTCCCAATCCAGTCGGCCTTCATACCGTCACCGAACGTGTCGAAGCGGCTCAAACGTATGAATACCTATGAAGCGGGTCTGACGGGGTTCGAACCCGCGACCGCCCGGTTAAGAGCCGGGTGCTCTACCTGACTAAGCTACAGACCCAACCATGCGAAAGTGCGCCCCTCTTTAATCGGACCGGTTATCTGAAAGTCTCCCATTTCTTTTGAAATGTGTTGAAATACCATGTTGTCCTGCTAAAACCACTGCATCACACATATCATTGAATAATCCAACTTGAACTACTCCAGCAATCTGTAAAATCTGATTTTCTAATTTGACCGGATTCAAAATTGATGGACCTGTCTGAGCATCTGCAATAAAATTTCCATTATCTGTCACCAATGGTTTTTCATCTTCCATTCTAATACTAATATGACAATTCAGCAGATTATTCAATGCCCTGAGAGTTGTCAAATAAGCAAATGGAGTGACTTCAATAGGTAAAGGAAAGGTACCTAAAACATCCACTTGTTTTCTGTCATCTGCCACCACCACCATTGTTGAACTTTGTTGGGCGACTATTTTTTCTCTCAATAAAGCGGCCCCACCTCCTTTAATTAATTGGAAATTAGGATCATATTCGTCTGCTCCATCGATTACAATATCCAACGAATCAACTTCTGAAAGTTCTATCAATGGTATACCAATTTCTAACGCCAACCTTTCTGTTGCTAAACTTGTTGGAACACCTACAATTTCTAATCCTTCGTCATTAATTCGTCTACCTAATTCAATTATGGTATGTTTTACAGTCGAACCTGTCCCTAATCCAACTTTCATGCCACTGAAGACAAATTTGGCTGCCTCAATGCCTGCAATACGTTTGGCTTCACCAATATCCATGCCTTTCCGAAGAGGTTTCGGTCCATGTGCATTTGGGAGGAAAAATTAGGAGATATGGGGAAAGGAATTACATATCGCCCCTGATATTTACACCGCATGACGCAGCCGAGGGCAAGGGTAGTCTGGCTGCTAATTCTCATTTATGCATTCTCAGTTGCATCCTATGCTTCGCCAATTTTTACGACTCAATTAGAATCAGAACCCAATTTTACATCTATTGGCAATCCAACTAAAATTTCAGTTTCTGCCTTTCCCAATGCTACTTCTAATGCTCTTACTCTAGAGGTGCCAGAGAACGAAGCAGTAACAGGATTAAATCTGACAATTTCTCCCTCTGTTCTACATAGTAACGAGATTTTCTCTTGGTCTGGTTCAAATGATTGGAACGCTACAGGGGCGACATTAGATCGAATAAATGTAAATCAGTCAGATTTGCAAATGTTACCTAAGAAATGGGAATGGGACTTTGAAACCGGGCCAAGTAATGCTCCACAAGGTTGGACTCTAGGCAACGGTTGGCTTTGGGGTTACGATACTAGTATGGGTCAGTCTGCAGGTGTACACGGAGGAACCAAAGCCATCTATACTTACAACGGCAATTATCCTAACAATATCCCATCGAGTGGTTATTTCGCAACATCTCCAGTAATTGATTGTGGAGGATGTTCTGGTAACTGGCGATTGAAGTATTGGAAGAAACTTGGTATCGAATCGCACTACTACGATGATGCACAAGTCCATGTCAAAGATCAACAAGGTGCTTGGCGGACTGTATGGGATTGGAACTCATACACCACAAATCCAAGTTCGTGGACCCAAATGGACCATGATATCTCTCAGTATGCAACAGGGAACTCTAATCTTCAAATTAGATTCAAACTCGGTCGAACCGATGGATCTGTTACCTATACAGGTTGGAATGTTGATGACGTATCTGTTGAACCAACTACAGGCGGAGGGGGAGCAGATTATGCTAACTGGACTAGTGCACCATTTGGACCTTCCATAACAGGAAGTAACACGATGACTCCGGGGTCGTATGGTATGATGAGTATAGATGCTGAAATTCCGAATAATGCGATTCTACTTACAACTATTCTCGATGGTAGAACAAATACTCCAATACCAGGATTCATCAATAGAGAAGACCTACACATGGATCTTGGACCAATTGATTCAGAACTATTTCCAGAACTTAGAGTCAAACTTTATTTTGCTACACCAAACGGCGCGCAGACACCCTTAGTGCATGGAATTCATCTTAACGGTAGAGTTTCAACTTCATTCGACAGTTCACCAACAGATATGGGTTGGAATCTAACAGGAGCAAATTGGGATGGAGATTCAATCACTGGTGGTACAATCACTACTCCATTGTTTACATCTGCCAGACCAATTTCACAAATTTACTCTAATTTTGTTATTTCAGGTTCTGCTACTACCGAGATTAGCACAGACGGTGGACCTTGGAATTCATTCACAAACTCAGGAAATACTATCCTTTCGTCATGGGCTGAATCAGTACAATTCAAATTCTCTGGTTCTAATTATGACTTAACATCATTTCAAGCAGATTTAATTCAAGGTAGAATTGGAGATGAGATACGGATCGATATTAACAACGATGGGCAATCCGAATGGACATTAGAAGATTCCACGATTGGTCCATTAGGATGGCAAAATCGATTTGGAAATGGAGCCATGTCAGTACCCATAAATTTTGCAGCATCAACGTCTCTGTCTATACCTATTCAGTTACCAATTTCTGGAATCGAATCTATGAGTTTCTCTGCAGTTCCAGGTGATATTCCTCCTTCAGGATTTAACTGGAGCATACTCGCAGGAGGCACAACAGTTGCTGAGGGATCGTCTTCTCTTTCTCCTACGGAAGTATCTATGATTAATCTTGAATCTACCGAAATAACAACATTAAATTCAGAATTGAGTAACGGTGTAAGAACTGCGGGCCCTTCTGAACATCCTCATACTCAAGTTTACTTAGTAGTCGAAAGCGAACAAGGATCATTTTCCATTTCTGCACTAAAAGCACGAAGTAATCCAAGTATTGGTTTGAATTTCGATCCAGGAAATGCCATTGTTTTGGCTATAAATGATGCAATTCCTGATTCACCATTATCTGGAGCAACTAGACTAGTTCCTATTCCAATCCAATTTGACTTACCTGGCGCCATTTTTGTGACAATTGACGATATAGATTCAAGTTCATCCTTCACTACCAATTCAATGTCATTTGGAAATATATCTACAACAATAGCACCATCATACCAGTGGATGGAGATCCATTCTAATCATACTGTAACAAGTGGATTTCCAGCTGAGGTTCAGGTAGATATTTCGGGGATTCATAATTCTGCTACTGTAGTTATGGACCTAACTCAAAATACTCATCAAATTACTCAGATGGGAGAATTTTTGGGAGACTTAATTATCCTTCATCCAACCGATCCTTATACACATTCAATTGATGGTGATGCTATAAATTCAACACTTAGATTTAGAATTAATGCTAGTTGGGATGATGAACCGGAAGTACGACTGAAATCAAGAATTATTCTTGATGATGGAAGAAGAAGTATTCCCAAAATTCAATTAGTGGGAATTGGTTTGCGTGAAGGAATTGAAAATGATATAATGATCCGAACTTGGAGTATCTTAAATGACCTCAATGTCGCCATCCCTATATCAGAATCATATCTGAAATCAGAGGCAGATATTTCAGTGTTAGTTGAATTAGGATTCCCCGGAACTGATTCCAGTCTAGCCCCACGTTCTAATGATGCGAAGGTACATTTGTATCTTAATAACCAAGAAATTGCTAATACATCTACTTTTTCAAACGGTACTGCTCGATTTGATATCCAAACTCCTGCAACTACTGGAGAAGTAGAATATCGAGTGGAGCTTGAATCACATCATGGGGCAGAAGTAACATATTCAGTTGCTACGAATCGAACATTTGTTGTTGATTCAATATCACCTGATGTTGTTGGAATGAACATTAATCCAATCGATCATCTTGTACAGAATCCAGTTCAAACACTTCGGTTTGAGATATTTGATAGGCCTGTTCTTCCATCGAATATAGCAGTAATGCTTTGGAGAGAATGGGAAGACGATGTAGATGGAGATGGATATCCTGATAATGATGAATATAGGGAACGTCC
>CAZRCY010000125.1:0-4219 GCA_964598735.1 uncultured Candidatus Poseidoniales archaeon | reverse complement strand
GGATATTCATCTAAATCTAGAGCATTAACTCCCCATCCTTCTGGGAAATTTGTGATGTCTTCTGTAGCACTCTGAACTAAATCTAAGATCTCAGTAGTCGGTTTCTTAGAGCCTAAATTACCTCCTAAAACTATCTGCCCCAATAGCTCGGAAAGATCCTTTGTTTCATATCGAGACGTACCAACTACTGACCTAAATCCATCTTGATTCAAATGAAAATCTACCAGTAGAGAAAGAATTGGAGTTAATGAGTGTGAAACCGGTGATCCTGCAACGACACACAGAACCTCTCGGCGGCCCCCCATGAACACCCCAAAGAGCCTGAACGTATGGTGATGACGCTCAAGGTTCAAATCCACGAAGAACGGGCGGGACAGAATGGAGTCCGATTTAGACATCTCTCGTTCGATAGAACTAGCCCCAATTGAAGAGATAGCATGGAAGATGGGGATAGGTGTGGAAGAACTAATTCCTTTTGGGCGTCATATGGCGAAAGTAACATGGCCAGCTATCAGATCGAGATTGGATAGACCTAGAGGTTCACTGGTTCTAGTTACCAGCGTAAATCCAACAAGATATGGAGAAGGAAAAACAGTTACGACCATTGGATTAAGTATGGGTTTGAACAAAATAGGTAAAAATTCAGCATGTGTAATTAGAGAACCCTCGATGGGGCCAGTTTTCGGAATAAAAGGAGGAGCAGCAGGAGGAGGACACGTCCAAGTTCTGCCTATGGAAGATATCAATCTCCATTTTACTGGAGACTTGCATGCAGTAACTTCCGCGCATAATCTTTGTAGTGCAATTCTAGACAATCATTTACATCATGGAAATAAACTAGAAATCGATTCTTCCAGACTACTGTGGCCCAGAGTCATTGATATGAATGACAGAACATTGAGAGGAGCCGCAATCGGTCTGGGAGGTCCGGGAAACGGTGTCACACGTGAAGAGAGATTCGATATCACTGCTGCTAGTGAAGTAATGGCTATACTTGCATTGTCTACAGACTATGAAGATCTTAGAAAAAGATTAGGAAATATTGTAATTGGATCGACTAAGGATGGAAAGCCAGTAAAAGCAGAAGATATAGGAGCAGCAGGAACTATGGCATTACTTATGAGGACTGCATTTCTGCCAAATTTAGTTCAAACGACAGAGGGAACTCCAGCATTTATTCACGCTGGCCCGTTTGCAAATATTGCTCATGGCAATTCAAGCATTATAGCAGATAGACTCGCATTGTCTATTCATGATATCGTAGTCACAGAAGCCGGTTTTGGTGCGGATCTTGGAGCAGAAAAAGCACTTCACATCAAAACAAACGCATCCGGTTTAGCTCCAGATTGTATAGTCGTAAATGTCACTGTCCGAAGTATGAAGATGCACGGTCTAGGCATGGTTGGTCTACCTAATGGAAAAGCCGCACTAGATGAAGAGAATGTAGAAATGGTTAGACATGGAGCATCCGCGAATTTATCTAGACATATTGAAAATATGTCGCGTTTTGGACCCGATGTAATTGTTTCAATCAATAAATTCCCTTCAGATTCTAAAGCAGAAATATCAGCAATAATGGAAATTGCCAGAGATGCTGGTGCTGCTGATGTTGCTCTCTATGAGGGGCATTCTAAAGGGGGCGAGGGGGCAACAGAATTAGCAAATGCTGTCTCAAAGGCAGTTCAGAGACACATGGCTGCTGGAAGACCATTTAATCCATTGTTTGAAGGAGATGCACCAGTAATTGAAAAAATTGAAAAAATTGCAAAATCGATGTACGGGGCCTCTGGGATTTCAGTCAAACCACGTGCGAAAAAACAATTGGATAAAATTGATGAATGGGGATACGGAAATCTACCAGTCTGTATGGCTAAGACACAATATTCATTCAGCCATGATCCTGGTAAATATGGCGCCCCCAAGGATTTCACACTCCCAGTGAGAGAATTCCGACTAAATGCTGGAGCAGGATTTGTTGTTGCTGTATGCGGAGACATGATGACTATGCCTGGATTACCAAAAATACCCGCTGCTGTGGGGATGGACATGGATAAAGATGGGAATCTAACTGGAATATTTAGTTAAGGAGAAAATATGAAAATTCTGCAAACCTCTGATTCCAGTTGTAGAATTAGAGTCGATGATCTTGATGACTTGTGGGTTTTAGCGCAAGTTTGTCGAAAGGGGACTAAGATTGGAATGTTAGGTCATCGGAGAGATTCAACAACAATAAATCATGAAGGAAGAGCCAAAGAAACAGAAAGAAAGACCATGTGGATAGTTCTTCAAATAGAACAAAATGAATATCATGCATTCAGTGATTCATTGAGGACTTCTGGAATTATTACTGAAGCACCGATAGATCAAGGGAAACACCATACTCATTCTATCGAAATGCATTCTGAAATACTACTCACTTGGAATGAAATAATTCCAATAGAAGACAGAGAATTACTCGAGAGAGCTGCAGATATCGGTGCTAAGGCTAAGGTACTCCTAATTGTCGTTGAAACTGATGAAATTCAACTCTTTGAAGTCACACCAAATGGATTGAAAGAGGGGGCTCAATTCAATCTTAGAGGTGGTGGAAAAAGAGAAGGAGATAGTGCATCTACCAGAGACTCTTTCTTCGAACAAACTGCAAAGGAAACTTTGTTGGTTATTAGACCAGGGATGCCGGTATTACTTTGTGGGCCAGGGAGTGCCAGAGAACGGTTCGCTAACGACTTGAGAAATGTAGGATGCATAGAAACTATTCGAACAGTTTCTACAAGTATTGGGGGCAGAGCAGCTGCTAACGAAGTGTTGAGGGAAGGATTAGCAGATGACATACTTGGGGAACATACTATTGTAAGACAAACAAGAATGATTGAAGAGGCTCTTTCTAGAATTGGAACCGAAGGCGCTGTCGCATATGGCGCCCTAGAAATTCTTGATGCTGCAGAGCAAGGTGCCATTGAAACTCTCATGATTATTGCAGATCTACTTCGTGATGAAAACCAATTATGTGTTGATAGAACTTGGTCTAAAATTTCAGAATTAGTTCTATCGTCCGGAGGAGAAGTAGAGCAATCCTCTAAAGATCATGATGCTGGAGCTCAATTACTTGGACTTGGTGGTGTCATAGCTCTATTAAGATGGAAATTAGAATGAACAAAGATATTCACTTAGACCACCTGCCAGTGTCATGACTCGTCCAATGGGCCGAATTGTGGCATTCGCGCCTGAAACCAATGGTTGGGACGGACCAGTGGGTCAATTAGCACGAAAAATGGAACAAATGGGAAATGATGTTTGGTGGATTCATAGAGATGGTGTTGATTGTCCCATAAATGAATTTCAAAATAAAAATAATTGTGAAATTGATAGAGGTATTTTCGATTGGAGAGAACTTCTTAATGGTGCAAGGTGGTTGATTACGGCTGGACCTACATTAATCTCAAATGTCGATGAGATTGCATCATGGTCCGCAGCATTGACATTTGCAGAACTTGAGGGGACACTGAATGCTCTGATTCTTTCATCTTCAGAAGAGACCTTTGCTGAGATTTGGTCAAAGATAGTACCAAGAATACGACAATTCCATATTATTGGACTAATAAGTTCAGAAATCAAATGGATTTCAAATTATGAAGAATGGGATACTCCTCAAAATAAAGAAGAACTAATCAATACACTCAATCAAATCCAATACAAGACATTAATACCACATTTGTTAGCAAGAGAAAGAAAAAGTGGAGGATGGGGCGTTAATTCACACACATATGGAATATCGAAAATTGATACAACTAAAGATACTGAGATGGGCGAATGGATTGGTGCATTCCTCCATGGCTTGATTAAATTTGGACATGGAGAAGAAGCAACACAAAAAGCACTCGAAGAATCAAACAAATGATTCCTGCACAATAGATTCCTTTTCCGATTCCCAAACCCAATACTTTCTAGTTTGTCTCACAATAACGAAGAGAATTGTGAAAGCAATTATACTAAACAAAATTTCAACAGGACCCCAAAGCCAAGCATCAAACCAACCATCGAAAATATATGGGAACGGAAAAAATGGTTGGAGACCATAAACTCCGGTATGTGAGGGCAGATCCATCAAAATATGTGAAAGGTATGCTATAATAGCTAGAGGAGCAGCACGATGTTTATTCCATAATGGTAAAACAAAAAGAAACCAAAAAACAAAGCCATGAGAAAATAACCAAATTTG
>CAZRCY010000124.1:0-4235 GCA_964598735.1 uncultured Candidatus Poseidoniales archaeon | reverse complement strand
GGAGCAGGAAAATCTAGCCTTACTGATGAATTAATGCTGAGAATACAAAGAGATAATCCTGGATTGAAGATTGCCCTGCTCGCAACTGATCCAACTAGAAAGAAGACAGGAGGAGCACTTTTAGGAGACAGGATACGAATGAATTCATTAGCAAATGAGAATCTCTTCATGAGGTCTTTTGCCAGCAGAGACAGCGGGAAAGAATTAGCCAATTGCATCGGAAGAGCGATTGATGTGTGTCGTGCTGTAGGGTTCGATCTGATTCTGTGTGAGACTAGTGGAATTGGTCAAGGAAATGATGCAATAACAGAAGTCGCAGACATTTCCATGTATGTTACAACAAGAGAGTATGGAGCACCTTCTCAGTTGGAAAAATTAGCAGCTCTAGACTTTGCAGATCTAGTTGTTTTGAATAAGTTCGATCGTCCAGGGGCAGAAGATGCATTGGCTGAAATTCGAAAACAGGTAAAACGGAATAGAGAAGATTGGAATGCTAGTAATGAGAGTCTTCCTGTCGTTCCAACTATTGCTTCCCAATTTGCTGATGCAGGAGTGGATCAACTATGGCACCGTTTAGTCGAATTACTAAACAGTAGAATGAATACTAATTTTGTAGCCTCTGAACCAAATTTAGGTGATGACGGTCTACCAAAGAGAAACACTCCAATCCCTCCTGAACGTCAAGGATACTTAGCGGAAGTTGCTTCAACAGTTCGTGATTACCATGCCTCTGCCCAAGGTATCGCTGAAAAAGTTCGTCTTGTACAACAATTGTCTTCTTCTTCTGAACGGATGGAGGAAATCGGAAAACCCGAAGCAGCGGCTGATTTAGCAAAGGAAGCCCAATCTTTGAGAAACGAAATTCCTGAGAACGTTTGGCAAGCATTAGATGATTTCGACGAATATGCAAAGGCATATCGTTCGGGTCAAGTATCCTACACTGTTCGAGGTAAGGAAATTCCAGTAGATACAACCTCAAGTACTCTTTCAGGAATTCAAATGCCAAAGGTTGCCCTTCCAGACACATACGATCGAGGAGAGTTATTCGAATGGATTGCGAAAGAGAATCGACCAGGTTCATTCCCATTCACCGGAGGAGTTTTTCCGTTCAAAAGAAAGGACGAGTTACCAGTTAGAATGTTTGCAGGAGAAGGTAGTTCGGAACGCACTAACAAACGATTCCATTTCCTTTGTACTGACCAACCATTTAATCGACTATCCACAGCCTTTGATTCTCCATCTCTCTATGGACGTGATCCCGATGAAAGATTGGATATTTTTGGCAAGGTATGTGAATCGGGTGTCAGTATCAGCACAGTTGATGAAATGGATCGACTTTTCGAAGGATTCGATCTTTGCGATCCTAACACCAGCGTATCAATGACAATTAATGGAAATTACTGGTGGCATCTTGCGGCATTTTTCACTGTCGCGATTCGTCAACAAATTCGAATTTTTGAATCTAAAAAGGGTAGAGCACCCAATGAAAATGAAACTGTAGAAATCCGTGCTCAGACATTATCTACTGTTAGAGGAACGGTACAAGCCGACCAACTCAAAGAGTCAATGGGTCAGAATACTCTCGTGCTCAATCTTGATACTGCACTCAAATTAATGGGAGATGTTGCCGAATTCTATGTAGATAATGAAGTTAGGAATCATTACTTTGTCTCAATTTCTGGCTACCATATCGCCGAAGCAGGAGCAAATCCGATTACTCAAGCCGCCTTAACATTGTCAAATGGTTTGACATATGTTGAATTATTCAGAGCTAAAGGACTTGACCCCAACAAATTCTTGCGTAATTTCTCGTGGTTCTTCTCCAATGGAATGGATCCTGAATATAGCGTAATTGGAAGAGTATGTCGCCGGATTTGGGCCATTAGTATGAGAGAAATGTATGGAGTCGATGAAAGAGGTCAGAAATTGAAGTACCATATTCAATCATCAGGGAGATCACTACACGCTCAAGAATATACCTGGAATGACTACCGTACAACCATGCAGGCACTATATGCATTAGCTGACAATGCCAATTCTCTGCATACCAATAGCAGAGACGAAGCCTTCGGAACACCAACAGAAGAAACCGTCAGAGATGCTGTAGCAATCCAACTAATTCTTAGTAGAGAATATGGTTGGTTACAGAATGAAAATCCCTTACAGGGATCATTCATTGCTGAATGGCTCACTGACCATGTAGAAGAAGAAATTCTCAAGGTGTTTGAAGAAATGCATCGTAGAGGAGGAGTTCTTGGTTCATTGGAAGTAAATTACCAGAGAAATAGAATTCAAGATGAATCGATGTTATATGAGCATAAAAAACACGATGGATCTCTTCCAATCATAGGCGTAAATACATTCACAGACCCTGATGCTGAAGCACTCACAGCAGATAATGCTGATGCATTTAACATGGACGTCACAAGATCTGATGAACAAGAAAAGAAAATGGTAATACAAAGAAATAGAGATTTTCAACAAAAACATTCTGAAGCAGCTGAAGATGGCCTCCAGAAATTAAAAGATGCAGCACGGAATGGAGAAAATCTATTCTCAGTGATGATGGAAATAGTTGAACACTGTACCGTCGGACAAGTTACCAATGCATTATTCGAAACAGGCGGTAAATTTCGTCGAAATATGTGATTACTCTTCTGCATCTTCACTAGTCATTGTAAATCGATATGCATAGACTGCTGCAATCGCCCCTATCAATTGAGGAAGAAGGTGCATCCAACAATCTGCAACTGCTAATTTCCCACTAACCATAAACATGGACGTAACTGCAGGATTGAATGAACCTCCAGAAATTTCACCTACAGTAATAGCCCCTGCCAAAACTGTGAATGCAATTGAAGCACCATAGAATGGATTACCATCTTGCTCAGTTGCAACATGAAGAATGACAAACATCAATGCAAAAGTAAACAAAAACTCGGCTGCTAGTACAGAATTAGATATTTCCGAGAGTTCTAATGCGGTGATTGTTACATCACTAGCAAAAAGATTTACTCCAATTATTCCAGCAACTACGCCTGCTGCTAATTGAGCCGCGAGATACAATGGAAGGTCGTCTTTAGAACAAGCCCCTTTGAGGTATAAACCAATAGATACTGCTGGATTAAAATGTGCTCCAGAAATATGACCTAAGGCATAAATCATCACCATGAGAATTGCTGCAATACCAAAAGGTGCTAGGGAACCCCCTGAACCAAGAACAGCTGCGATAAATATGGTCATAGTCAAAAAGAAGGTCCCGATGAACTCGGAAGCCATCTTTGCATTCGATGTTGGTGTGGTCATAGACCGGCTCCGAGAAATTGCAAACTTAACTATTGATGTCCTAAAGAAGAAGAAATAGGGTTTTCTTATCTTTGACATGTCGGGCAATAAAATGTAGAACGATTAGATTGTACTATTCTTGTAACAAAACCCGAACATCTCGGTTTGAGGCAGGCTTCGCCTTCTCTCCCGTATACTCTAAAATTTACTGGAAACCAACCTAAATCATCATCTCCTGAAACACCACGAAAATCTTGTAATGTAGAACCACCTGCATCTATTGCTTCTGAGAGTACTTCTCTAATTTGTTCAACAATTAATTCTAATCGAGAGGTAGGTTTCCCATTTTTCTTGACCAAGGAAGAAGAAACTCGACGAGGAGAAACCCCAGAACGATTGAGGACTTCATTGACATAGATATTTCCTAAACCTACAACAACACCTTGATCTAACAACGTATTCTTGATTGGTGAACTCCTATTTCGAAGATTTTGAGCCAATATGTTAGCATCAAAATTTGGTCCTAATGGTTCTGGACCGAGTACGCGTAGAAATCTATCGTCGTCCTCAGAAATTCCTGGTTTAATGAGGTGAATGTAACCAAATCGTCTCGCATCAGTGTAGGTTGCCCGTAATCCATTTTGAAAGTCAATTACAAAATGGTCATGGGGTCCATCTCCAGTCCCTATTACAGCCCCATGAGCAAAAGTTCCTGGAGTAAAGGATACTTTTTCTCCTGTCAATGTCCAACGGCCACTCATGCCTAATGAATTAAGTAAAATTGAACTATTCTCCATTCTAAATAACAAATACTTCCCCCTACGATCAACTTGATGGATGACTTTTCCTGTCAATTCTTCAACAATATCTGGAGGGAAAGGAAAGCGTAAATCAGGTCTTCGAATCTCAATTTTCTCAATCCGATTTCCATCTAAGTGAGGAGAAAGACC
>CAZRCY010000123.1:0-4269 GCA_964598735.1 uncultured Candidatus Poseidoniales archaeon | reverse complement strand
CAATTACTGATTCTGACGACGCCAAGAATTTAGATGAGCCAATTACCTCAATATCATTTGACGGAGTAACCTTTGCATATCCAGGGACTTCGATAGATGTCTTGAGCAATGTTTCGTTCGATGTTGGTTTAGGAGGATTTTTGGGAATTATGGGTCACACTGGAGCAGGAAAGTCGACAATTCTAAAATTACTTGAAAAGTTCTACCAGCCTCAGTCAGGTGCCGTGAAAATTAACGGAACAGCAATATCTGAATTTACAATTAAATCAATTCGTTCTAAATTCGGATTCGTTAGCCAAGACCCATTCTTATTTTTTGGAACTATTCGGGAAAATGTCGCTTATGCCAGGGAAGTATCTGATTCCGAAGTAATTTCCTCATTGAAGACTGCAGGTGCTTGGGAATTTGTTTCAGAACTTGAAGAGGGCATGGATTCTATGGTAGGTGATCGCGGGGTCCGTCTTTCAGGTGGACAGAGAGCTAGGATTAGCCTTGCCAGAGCCCTCCTAATGAATCCTGATGTTTTGATTTTAGATGAAGCATCCGCTGCATTAGATGCGGAGACTGAAAAGAGAATACAGGAATCCTTATTCAAAGTAAATGGGGGTAATCGATTGACAATCGCGGTTGCTCACAGATTAGCAACTATTCGAAATGCAGATGAGATTATCTCCATGGTAGATGGTGTAATAGTTGAAAGAGGAAATCATGACTCATTAATTTCTTCAGATGGAATATATGCTTCTCAGTGGCAAATACAGACTGGTGAAACATAGGTGGAGTAAATGAATCCGTCAGATATTGCTTGGGTATCGAATGATGGCGGAATAGTGACGATTGGTGGAAGTCGAAGAGGCGTACTTTTCGGACAGGTAGGTCCTAAACATGAGTGCTTAATCCCTGGTTTTGAGATTACTTCACGAGTGTTTACAATCAAGGAAATTCATAATATGTTCCCAGGAGAAGGTCCAATCGAAGACATACTTCTTCATCACTCTTTACGATTTCCAACTGAAGGAGAATGGGAATTAGCATTCAGAAACGAACAACTAGAATCAACAGACGAAATTGAAATTTTAGTTGATAGAATTCCAGAAAGAGGTTATTGGGGACAACCCACAGATGGAAGACCAAAAGGTCCAGATGGATTTCATTCTATCCGTGATTGGAAAACCGATAATGACGGGAAACCAAAGCCTAGACTGTTGTTTGAAGAAAACCAGGATGTTGTATTCAGATTAGTTCGACATCATTTCCACAAAAATTGGACCGAGGATGGTGATACATTGCCTTCTGGCCCAGACCCAGTCAGAAGATTCGCTGAGGAGTTAGTCATTGCAACTATTTTAGGAATAATTCCATCATTCGTTTGGGCTTTTTTCAATGCCAGTTCAGGATATATCAGGGAGGGCTGGCCTGGCTTAGTACTTGGAGGACTATTTATTGGGGTATTTAGTGCAATTTTCTGGCGCCCCTCATATCCTATCTTTAAGAAATTAAAACAAGAATAGTGTTATTTCTCTTCCAATACTCATTTACATCATGGTGATGCCGGTTGATCCAAATTCCATGATTTTGACTGGTAGGGCTTCACCCCCTCCTGTCATAATCCCTATGGAAGACGAACCACATGTAATAACGAAAATCATTGGGATTAGTATAATGTGTGTTGGAGGCATGCAGATGGTTGGTTCATTATTTTCATTTGGGACAATTGGATTGAATAATTGGCTTGAGTCGTCTATGGGATCAGAAGTAGGTGACGTTTTGTTACCTTCTTGGTATTATGCTGCCACGGGTTTGATAGGAATAATTGCAGGTGCTATTTTTCTTTATTCTGGTTATCAAATTCAAACATATCAGAAAAAAGGTATTTGGATTACACTTGGGATTGTATTAGCTTCAAACATTGCAAATCTTCTGATTAATTTGTCCGTTGAATTTCCCCAAGGTGATACTGAGGTATATCCTGGTTCGGGAATAGATGTTCAATTAATATCCCAAGGAAGTGCAGCACTAGGTTCTATCTGCGGGATGGTCTTTTGTGGAATTATCACAATCCTACCTCTTTTCTTTGCGAATCATGGACTGCGTTGATTACGATCGTTTTCGGTCATCAATTTGTAGTCCTGGATTACCTGAGCGAATACGCAACCACCCTTTCATTACCCCGACTCCATATGACCAATGAAGAGTGAATGTCATCAACGGGGCGGCTAGGATTGTAGAAATAGAACGAGATGGAGAAGTTCCACGGAGTGCACCTGCCCAACATATTGCTATGTAAGAAAAGATGATTCCTAGCGATCCATGAAATAGAATCCTTGGACTATCCCAATTCCCATTAAGTGTAAACCAAAGTGAACTTTCTGCCCCTCCGTTTAATGCTCCATAAGTCAGAGCAATAATTCCTATAATCGATAGAAGTGGGAAGATTCCTACTGCTAAATGGGACCAAGATCTCATTTCAGGATGAATATTACTTGCTAAAATCCTTACTAGACCATAATTTCCGATTTGTTTTCTTACTCTAGAAGGGCCTCTTCTTCGGTGCCACATTATAGCAGTTCCATCTTGCCAAAGTTTGTGACCTGCTTTGCGAATCCTGAAATCCAACATTGCATCTTCACATCCAATTGCCCCCTTATCGAATCCTTCAATTGATTCTAATATAGAACGACGATATGCAGCATTTACCCCAGGAAGTTGTTCTACTTCTTTCAGTTCACCTTGTGCACGGTTTCCGTAATTAGTGCCAGCTGTTACCCATTTACTACAGAATGTCACATCAATAACTCTCTGCCAGAATGTTGATTCCTCGGGAGGTGCAAAATTAGGGCCCCCAACCGCTGCAACTTCTGGACGATCAAACCACCGAATTAAACTCGTGATCCAATTTTTGGGAACGATTACATCATCATCTGTGAAAAACACAAATTCAGATTCAGTTTGTTTAATTGCAACATTACAGGCATCTGCTCTAGTTTTCACTCCTCCATCATCGATAAATCGAGCACCAATCGATTCAGAAACTTCTCTTCCTTTATCCTGCCCAGGTCCTACTACAACAATTTCCAACTGACCTGCGAAATCTTGCGCAACTAAACCTCTGAGGACAATTTCTAGTTCCTCAGAATTGTTCACACTGGGTATAATAACACATACACTACCATCACCCATGATACTCGGAGGTAGTTCTCCCTCAAGATTTCGACGGATATATTCATCAGATTGTATCATCAATTCTTGGTGCTAGGAAATATGTCACATTACCTGCTCCATCTGCAATTTCAAAGTTGAGATTTAGAGGATATTTGTCGTCAAAACAAACCTCCACAGAATCTACTGCGCCATCAATAACTTTCACTATAGGCTGAAGATAATTTGTAGAATATGTTGATTTAACCGGTTTGTCAGCGACTAAGTCTTCTAATTGACCTGCTTCATGAGAAACAGACACTGAATCCTGATCTCCTTGTACATGTAAATTGAATTGACGTGGATCGAGGGAAAGAGTCACCAATTCTCCAACTAAACGAGCGGCTTGTAGGGCTTTGTGCAACTTATTTGATGCAATTTTGACTTTACTTTTTAAATCAAGCTCCGGAACTTTCGGGTCTTTCATCAAAGTGTGGTCAATGGGCCTGATCGAACGGTCTACTTCACCAACTTTGATATCAAATTGACCAACAGATGCATCATAACTAACATCTACTAAATCATCTGGCCCTGCTAATTTAAGCAAATCTCTAAGTTTAGATAATTCAATTGCAATGATTGTTTCTTCAACATCCCACGTTTCGAACGCTGCAGCATCAACATGCATTTTGATTAGAGCAACATGGCTAGCATCTACGACGTTAATATCCAGTCCATCGGTGGAAAAACGCATTCTAGCTTCGTCGACAATTACGCTGAGAACATCAACAATTGTTCTCATGGTTTCTGGTCTTGCAGTGAACTGTAGCATGTGTATCAGACCCCTTACAGAAATGAGGGTGCTTAAATGAGTCCAAAAGGGTTCGTGATCAAAATTTTGAGAATTTAGTGCAATTAAGCATAATCTCGGAACTTATGCCCACAATCTGCACAGGTTCCAATTTTAGTCTCTGGTTCGTCTGAACTCCGTGTTTGCATCATTACTACGTATATTTTCTGACTGTCACATTTTGGACACATCATCGCTCCTTCCATCAGTACACCTTGTCCTCCGGTGTCTGCAATGGATTCATTGAGATGCTTTAGGTCGGTAGCAGTAGATTTGGAACT
>CAZRCY010000122.1:0-4354 GCA_964598735.1 uncultured Candidatus Poseidoniales archaeon | reverse complement strand
AGACAATGAACAAAGTAGATTCTGATCCTGAAATGTTGTTCTATGAATCTGTAAGAGCTCATCGAAGACTTCTCACAGGATTCAAAGGACATCCCAGTGTAACTTTAGAAAAATGGCAAGAAGCACAGAATCCAAAACATGTCGCTATCAGTCTAAATGGTGAACCGACACTTTACTCAAGATTGGCAGAATTTTTGGACATATGTCATCAACATGGTGTTTCTACATTTCTTGTAACAAACGGAAGTCTTCCAAGAGTTATCGAGAGACTGGATACATTGCCAACCCAATTATACGTCAGTGTGGATGCCCCGAATAAAGAAATTTTCAATCGTATTTGCAAACCAAAGTATGACAACAATGCTTGGGAAAAATTAGAACAAACTCTCGAATTATTGCCTTCCTTGGATACCAGAACTGTTTGCCGTCATACTTTGATTAAACATGAATCATTGGGACATGTAGAAGATTATGCTCGACTGGACAATATTGCAGATCCTATGTTCATCGAAGCTAAAGGATACGTATACGTAGGAAACAGTAGAAACAATTTGTCAATCGAGAATATGCCTAGTCATCCTGAAATCATGGAATTCTCAGAACAGTTAGCACCACTAGTCGGAAGAAAGGTTCTTTCAGATAGAAGAGAAAGTCGAGTAGCTCTAATTGGAAAAGAAATGAACCCTGTTGTTCTTCCTCCACAAGTTAGAGAATTCCCTAAAGATTTGGGAATTGCCAAACCTCCACAGAAATTCTCGTTACCAACTCTTTGATTCAAAAAAATCACTGATTAGCGGGAGGAAAAATTACTTCAACAAAAGACAATATAATCAGGCCCTAAAATTTCTAAGATTGACCGACAAAATGAGAATTGTATCCCTCTAAGCTGTTTTCTTTTGCAGCATGAAAGGGGTATTCCACGTCATTGAATCCATACAAATCATTGACCAAGGTGTCTAGTTCATCCATTAATCTTGTATCCAAATCATACTTGATGTTCTGGATAGACCCTTTATTCTCCTTCACAACTCCCAAATCGTTTCTTTTGCGATGTAATTTATCTGCCATTTTATTGATTCTTTGTTGCAATCGATTTTGATTGTCTTGAGAGGGTATCGGGAAATCCAAAATATTCTTTAAAATAACCTGGAAACCGTTGCCGTATACTCTCCAATGCCAATAGAAAAATCGAGAATTAATTAAAATTTGAGCAAGATTTCGAGAATTTTTATTCTGAAACTGTAATTCATGTTGCCCTCCTTCTCCTCTCTCTAAGTCAATTCTTGAAGCAGTACAAAAATAACGAACTGATCTTGTAACAAACAGTTTCATTCTTTTGTTATCTCCGGATAAATGGGATAAAATGCGTTTACTGCTTTTTGCTTTCTTCAGAATTTTCTTTGATTGTTTATCTTCAATCATTGGTATTTGGAATTCTTTTCGTAAATATTGGGGAATTATGATTTTTCTCAAATTATCGAACAGTGTATCGCGTTCCTTTGAACCCCATCGCATGAATCGTGTACATCTCACAGTAGGGTTCGTTTTACCAATTCTTGCAGTAATTATTGAAACTCTAGTTGTGATTGCAGTGTTTGAGTTTTTACCAATTTTACCTTGGTCAAACATATATCCTGGAACACAACCAAATGATTCAATGTCAATATCTGAACAACGGGAAAACAATTGTTGTCTAATCGGTTTCATTGTATCAGATTGTATAATCGATTGAGGAACGATTTGGCAAATTACTCCGTCTTTTGCTACGGTCGAATCAATGGCCCTTTCGATGAAATATGCACTAAGATTTCCACAACTACTGCTGCGTATGTTTTCTTCATATTTATCTGAACTAACTCGCACATAGGGGGGATTTCCAATCGTGATGGTGGACATACCTTTCGAAGTAGGCATCATATTCTGAATATAGGATTGTAGATCCTTATCTGACGATTTAATTGTGTCAAATTGATGAAGATGATAAGACGTATCAGAACTTGGACAGCCTCGTTCGAGAAAAAAACACAAAGAACAAATTTCCAATACTTGTCTGTCAATATCAAAACCAATCACATGATTTTCTAAAATTCGGCCTTTGTCTTGACCAGAGATATTTGCTACTATTCTTGCAAATTGTAGTAAAAATGCACCTGCACCTACTGCAATATCACAAATCACAAGGTCATCTGGAATTTTATCATCGGGAAGTTCTGCTTTTTGCCATGACTGGTTTACCATGTGTTCTGTAACATCAAACGGAGTATGATGGATTCCAGTACTTCTTCTATCCTGAGAAAACACCAATTCTATTTCTCCATCTATTTTTACAGCGAGAATTTCCTTCACTATTTCATAGCATGAACCAATATCTTCAGGTAAAATATGAGCCCATGGTTGTTCTATTCCTTTTCGTAACTTCTTCGGAGATATTTTTGCAAGCAATGAATCTCTGGAAAGTTGTTCAAGAGCTTTTGCCAATGCTTTTGTTGTGATCATTTTGTCCATTCGTTCAGATTCAAACAATTTTTGATGAGAGTGCTTGAATTTAGAACTGGAATGAAGACAAATTTCCTCTACTGCCTTTTGGACTTCAGAAAGTGTTGATTTTTCAGATATTTTTTGTTGCTGAAGAAGAGCACACAAAGTAATAATCCATTTCCAAGATGCTGAATATCGATTTGCTAATGCTCTCCTCTTTGGAGCATTTTGTATGAATACAAGTATTGAGTCAAAAAAGCAAGTCTGTAAAGCGCGACGAAGCGCGCTTCTCTTCATCTGCCCAATTGACACAGGTAAAACCAAAAGTTCGAAGCTATTGAGGTTTTATGGTTAAACCTTGAAAACGAATTTATTCTGTAGCTAAGCCGGTATTTCTCAAGAAAATATCCAGAACTTTGAGGAAGGCAGTTGGAGTAATGTAATCTTCGCCACTTCGATCCGCTGTGTACTTAGATAATGCAATATTAGTGCAAAAATCAAGGTAAAGTGTATATAATTCTGGATCTTCACCAATTTTACTTGTGTAAAAAGGATGGTTAGGGTTAATGAAGCACAAAATTTTCTTTGGTTCTGTTTTTACAGATAAAAACGGTTCCATTTCGTGTTGAAGTCCCATGTATATCTCAACGTTTGGTTGTCCTTTGTTAATTGAAATTTGAAGTGGTTTTTTATCCAATTTTTTAAGCTCAACAATCTCTGAGTCAGTAATTTCCTTCGCATCAGAAACAACGGCAACCGACGCAGGAGCGAGGGCGCTTCCGACGTCAATAGATTCCATTCTTTTCTTAACATCTGAATCGGAAAGCTTCTTTGCAGCACCGGACATGGTTCCTTTCTTTTTTCTAAAGTCAGTGGCTAATTTCCGTAATTCAAGAATATGTTTATCTGTTTTCTCGATTATCTGCTCCTCTAATTTTTCAATAGTATATTCCTTCCACAGAAAATCAGTTTTCAATGCATTAGGGGTTAGTTCGACTTCTAACTTTAGAAACAATCTTTGTCGAGCCAAATCACCGGGTCCGGAACCAAATATTTTCTCTGGCCATTTATCTCTAGACCGAGTTAATATTACTCTATTGTTGTAATACATAGTTAATCCTGCATGAGGAACTTGGGATTTATTCGGGCTGCTTGAACCCTGTGGCTCATAAATTCCATATCTCCCCTTGATTTTACTACCATTAATTTCAAATGAGGGTATATCATAATCATATTTGATAGTCTTATTTTCTGTTTTTCCATCCTTAGTGATCTTTTCTTCGACCGTCAAAATTGGGGGTTCCTTATATTGTAGAGATTCACCTTTCCAATTAATCACTAACTTGTCATCATAGAGTATCTTCTGATAAGTAAGTTCCAACTCTCGCTTTGTTTTCGAAGTGGTGGACGAACCATATGGCCTACAACCTTGTTTTACGTCAATAATTGTGTAAGACAAATTAGAATCTGAAACATGTTTTTCCTTAATAGGAATATTATTCGACTTGTTCTTCTTTAAACGGTTAATATCTACTACAGCAGTATATTCAGTATTCGAACCTAGTTCCTTTGTTCGAACAGTCCAATGTTTTCCAAGCCACGATGCTGCGGTTTTCAACCCCATACCATATTTCCCGATAATACCTTCCTGAGTATTTTTTTGAGCAAGAAGTAAGGATTCCTCAAGTTTTTTACGATTCATTCCAAATGCATTGTCAGTAATCCTAAATGTTCTTTTTGAATTATCGAACGTTATATTGATTTCCCACTTGTTTCTAACCTTAAGTAATTTAGATTTATTAGTAATAAATGAATCATAGCTGTTGTCCACTAACTCAAAAACTGCATCCCATAGATCATATCCATAACCCTCCAT
>CAZRCY010000121.1:0-4440 GCA_964598735.1 uncultured Candidatus Poseidoniales archaeon | reverse complement strand
TGCTCCTTTGTGGGATGAAGAAGAATTCGATGAACCACAAGGGCCCTTCTTTGAGCACCTTGAATTAGAACATATCAGACAGATCGGCCCTACTTGTGTTCCAACAACACTAGCTATGCTTGCTAGATCAACTGGAGCAGACGTGAAACCCGAGGATTTCATGCCCGTCATAAATTCACAGTCACCCCATTCTTGGTCTAAGGCATTGGAACAGTATGGTATGCAATTAGCATACTGTAACAATGACTTGAGGAGACTTGAATACTACATTGACGAGCTTGTACAGCAAGATGATTTGTTTTTGTTGTGTTTCTATTCACAAGACCCTCCTTTCGACCCAGATATCAATGGAAAATTGTGTACTGCACACATAGTTACGCTACACAAAGACGTAATTATTGATACAGCAAAAGCAGGCTCTCAAGGGAAGATTGTAGCCAATTATTACCCAAGACTTCCAAGACAGACAAAGAGAATATTCAGAGTTGTCCCATTAGGGCATCCGAGGTGTCTTTGAATCTGTAGGAGAGATAAATATGAAAGAAAAAGAAAAGAAAATAGAAAGCGAACCATTGTTAAGTTCGTGGGAACTCGTAGATTGGGATCTGGATTTTGAAACATTTGAGTGGTTCTTACATCTATGTGAAGTCAACAATAGACATTTGAGAGGAGATCAATGGGTTATATGGCCGGATTGGCCTTCAGATATGCCTGAAGAAGTGAAAAAAGAACACCGCCAATCATGGTTGAATCTATTCCAATTTATTCATGAGACGGAACAAATTTCAGTTTGTCAAAATTTAATCAGAATAAATGGAAATCATGGAAGTGTATTCTTTCTAGAATTCTTGGGAGTAACGATTGGTTGGGGCAATATTTCTCTTTCTGAGAATCCTCCAGATTCTGTTGTAAAGATTCTTCTTGAACAGTATGATAATCACCCTTCATGTAAGATAGTTCCAGGACATTTGCAGAGCTTATGTCTTGAACCTAATACATCTGAAATAGTTTCTACATCATTATTTTCGGTTTTGATGATGCTAATTCATGAAGTCAATGTGTGGGATATAGCGACAGATTATCATTGGGCTGTATGCAAATCTTGTGGAGATTCGGACTTTGGTTCAGGAAGAAAAACACCTCATAATGTAATTCATAGAATTATTTGTTACTCTTGCAGAAATGATGCTCCGGTTACAAACTAAGCGAAGAGGATATGACCTTCCTTGTAATGAGGGTCTTTATGGTCGACATGTCGGGGTTGAATTCGGCTGCCGAAACTTACTCTCTTGAAGCCTCTATTTTCTTGGTAACTGCAGGATTAGTTTGCTGTTTATTCGGCCATCGTATGCTTGCATGGATTGTTGGATTGAGCATCGGTGGAGTTGCTGGCTTCACCATTTTTGGTATTGTTTCCACGATGGAATCTGCTCCAGTAGGTGGAGATGAAGTGCTTGGAATTTCAATCGTAATTGGATTGATAGCAGGAGCCATTGTATTTCGTTTCGTCAATCGAATCCATATGTTGGTTGGAGGCTTAGTTGGTTTGTTGGTGACTTTGATTGCTCTCACTGTCATCGAACCATATTACCCTACATCCATGATTACGAAAGCGATTATTGCTGATGTAGGATTTCTATTGGGTGCCAGAATGCTACGTAGCCAATCCAATATTATCTCCTATCTTGCTTCATCTGGAGTAGGAGCAATTGGTGTTATGATGGGTTTGTCCGTACTAGTTGGTGGTTCAGCAAGTCCACTTCTCATTGATATTTCATCAATAAACAATCGTTCGATTTTGTTTATTGCAGCAGCTGTAGGGACATATTTCCAAATTTATTGGCAGACACGCGAAGCTAACTCCGATGATTTGGATAATCTTTGAGATTATAGAGCCAAGTAAATCCCGAAGAAAATCAATAAAGATCCAACGATTCTATCAATTAATTGAGCTTTATTTTGTAGATTCTTTGCAATACTCCCTCCAAAAAATACCGCTACAACTGCATACCACCCTGCATCAATGCCGAAAGCCAACACCCCCATTCCAATCATTGTTCCAAATGAAGAATTAAGGTGTACAAATTGACTGTAAACTGCAACCATCCATGCAGCAATTTTGGGATTAAAAAATGCAAGACCGAATCCAGCAAAGAATGCATTATCGGATAGTGCATCTTCATGCTCTATTTTTTCTGATGGTTTAGATTTGAGCATTAATGTTCCAAAGAGTATCAGTAGGACAACCCCTGTCCACCTTAGAGCACTCTCAATACTCGGAAATGAATCTAAAATTCCAGAAAGAACTGCAATGAATGCTATGGCGTACAATCCGATTCCAATTCCATGTCCTATGGCAGTTGTAAGTCCACGTTGTCTTCCACCACTGATTGTGTTTCGTAGAACAAATGCTAACGAAGGACCCGGAGACATTGCCCCCAATGCACAGACTAGGGCTAAGCCCGCCCATTCCTCTGGAGTCATTCAGATTAAGCCCCTTCAGGGAATTTGAGCAATCTTGTCCTTGAATCGATCTTCAAGAACTCGTCGCTTTACCGACATTTTTGGAGTAAGAACATCTTCTGTTGTCCATTCTCTGTGGTCGATAATGATGGTCTTTGGCTTCTCATATCCTTTCCATTTCTGAGGTTCCATGATTTCAGAGCCGAGTTTTCCAAGCATCCATTTTCCAACTGTTGGGTCTGAACACGCTGTTTCGAAATCATTCTTTGACATCCCATCATCTGACATTGCCTGCATCATCGCTTGTTCGTTTGGTTGAACAATCACGTATGTTGATACTTTTCCTCTTCCATCAATTGATGCTTGCTCAATCAATGGAGAGAGTTTCAACTGCTCTTCCAACGGAGAAGGAGCTACGTACTTTCCATTCTGTAACTTGAATTGTTCTTTGACTCTTCCAGTAATTTTTAGGAATCCATCGACTAATCGTCCTAAATCTCCAGTTCTAAAAGTCCCATTTTCCATAATTACCTCGTTTGTTGCCTCAAGATTATTCCAATATCCCATCATTACATTTGGCCCTCTAACTACGATTTCACCATCTTCAGAATCTGGATCATCCCATGCATCTTGGTCAATGATAACTTCAACTCCGGGAATTGCTCGTCCAACTGTTCCAGACATTGAAGCATAATCATCTTCCCATCCGTTCAATGTAACCAATGGCGCGGTTTCTGAAAGTCCATATCCTTCTAGCACAGTGATTCCTAGGCAGTTTACGAAAAGTGCGATTTCTGGATCTAAAGGTGCTCCACCACTTATCATTAAGTCGAGCTCCCCTCCAAGACGTTCTCGGATTTTTGTGATTGCCAGTTTGGTTAGAATCTTATCTTTCATTCCTTTAGGAGGTACCGCAATCATTTCAGTTGGTGCTGCGAGAGTACGCTTCTTAGCCGTAGCCAATGCTGATTTTGCTAACCTCTTTTTCAGTCCAGATCCTTCCTCAATTCCTGCCATTATTCTACTATGGAATCGATTTAGAACTCGTGGAACACACAACATAATGTGTGGCTTAATGACTTGTACTTCATTTACTAGATTTAGTAAATCAGATACGAAGTGAACTTCAACTCCAAAGTAAATCATTGCACTCATATCTCCTGCTTGAGCAAGAGAATGTGCGAATGGCAGGAAACATGCAGTTCTCCTACCTGGCCATAGTGGAGCTCTACCCTGTATAGCTAGAATATTATGCAATACGTTCCAGTTTGATAGCATTACTGCCTTAGGGACTCCACTAGTTCCAGACGTAAAAATTAGACTTGCTAGTTTGGTATGATCCATGCAAGGGTCATTTACTGGTTCAGCAGCCCGACCTGCATTGATAAAATCCATCCATGTCCGGACATTAACTCCTTCAGGTATTGTTTCAGGCATTTCATTATCGAGAATTACAATTCCACCGATTGGCCATTCAGAATCACCTTTATTTTCAGCGAAACTGGTAAGCAATGATGGATTTGCAACAAACAAAATTGAAGGAGTAGCCAAATCATAACAATAGACAGATTCTTTCATTTTCATGTTCGTATACACTGCGGATGCTGCTGCACCGATCATATTTGCTGCATAGAAAATCATAGCGAATTGAGGACTTGTATCAACGATTTGTAGTACTCTGTCATCCTCTTTCACCCCTGCAGCTCTCATTCCAGCAGCAAGAGCCTGAACATTATCGTGGAATTGCCCTCTGGTAATCGGCACTCTTTCCATTCCTTCGCTAGGAACATAAGTGCATTGAACGGTGTCCGCACCCCAAAGGTCAACAGATTTCCTTACCATGTCATAGAGGGTCTTAGGATCTCCATATTTCTCATCAGGTTTAGACCAATCTCGATCTAGAGGTAGGGGTTTCAGTGCTTCCGGAGGCGGGTTCCACATGTTACTCACTCTTGAGCGACGGGGGGGTCTACTCAT
>CAZRCY010000120.1:0-4487 GCA_964598735.1 uncultured Candidatus Poseidoniales archaeon | reverse complement strand
TGTCCAATTGATGGATTAGCGATGTCTCCTCAAGAAAGAGCTTTGTTACAAAGAGAGATGGAGATGTTAGATACACATACTGCGGCACTGTGGGCTGGACAAAGTGCTAAGTTAGCAGGACATCCATTTATCATTCACGCAATGACTACTATCGCAGAGCCAAGAAAAGAACCAGATGTTAGTAGCGTTGAACCAATTTATACAAGTAATGATGAGGATGAAAAGTTACCTGAACCCGTTGAAGACCTCCGTCCAGATATTGGTTCATTGATTGATCAATGGAAGTCAGAATCAACAATATCTTCCGTTGAAATTAATGATATCAAAATTGATGAATTAATTCATGAAGAAGTGATTGAACAAAATATTTCTGAAGAATTAGAAGATTTTGATTTACCAGAATGGGCCACTGAACCATCTTCAAATAGATCAGAAGAAGATACTATTGAAAATTTAGATGAAGTTATAGTTACTAAAATTGAACAAGAAATTATGCCACCCAAAATTAATTTAGTAACCAAAACACGTAATGAATCTCCCACAGTGAAACAGAACAAAATCAAACAGATTGGTCCTCGTCCTGCAACTGTTGATCATAAGCCTAAGCCAAGAGTCAGACGTGTAGTTCCTCCTGATGAATATGAAATTAGAACAGACGGATTGAGAGATGCTGCAGTTAGATGGCGAGAGATAGTTGAACAGAGAAAAGAACCGATGTCTCTAGGTGCCATCCCTTCCAAAGGAAAAGACATCCCAGATTTTCAAAAGACTCAACAGTCCATTGATGATTTAGGATCAGATATTCGTAGGAATACTCGTGAAATTGATGAAGTTTGGATGCCTAAAAGCCTCGAAGAAGCAAGGCGTCACGAAATAATCCATACCAATTCAAAGAAATCTACGTCTTCAACTATTGCTATGGAGCGACCTCCAACTGCAAGAGAATTTGCTTCTGCTTCGCACAAGCAACGCAGAGATTTATCGATTCCAACAACACGAAATCTTGATTCAACTGAACTCCCTGAGGACTTTTACGACCGCCTAGCGAAATTGGTTGAGAAGGGAGAGAATATTGGAGAAATAATGTCCGTAATAGAGAGGTCTCCTTCTGAGGCATTACAACAGTTACAAAAATTGGAGGATTCTTCATGAGTAGAAAGTTATCTGATGTTGTTAGGATGGCGAAGGAAAGACTGGGTGAAGAACCAGTTAAGAAAAAATCACTGTCTCCTTCTTTGGAACATTATATTCAAAGACGATCTGGACCGCGTGGCCTTGCTAATGTGGATGATCTTCTAGGACGTTCAGATCCTCAAGGTGCAAAAAAAAGGCTCTTCGGAGATGAAGAAATCACTGATTTTGTTTTAGATGGGATCCGTCGACTTCGTGAAGACGTATCCAATCAACCGTCAATAAATATTCCAGGTCGATTATTATGGAAGCAAGTTCTTGAAGAACAACACGGTATTGAATCAACTAAAATCTTAGGTATGGACTCTGAGAATACTGCTAACTCTCTAAGTATCGAACCTTCTTTCACCTGGCCCCTTATTCATCAATCACGTCCAATGTTATCTTGGTCTCGATGGCACACTTCACCCGAAAATCATGCTGTTGCAAGAGCTGCGGATATGATTATGGAGGAACCGGGGCATAAACTCAACCCATTTGTTGTAGTTGGGGGAACGGGAACAGGAAAAACACATTTTATTTCTGCTTTAGGGGATAGCCTTCAGAGTGTAATGCCGCATCGTAGTATCTTTCGAATTGATGGTTCGACTCTCGATAATTTCCCGTCAGATTGTGAAGAAGCATTTCGTCAAGCCGGTGCAATATTAGTTGATGACGTTCACGAGACAATCGTTAATGGATTAGATGATTCTTTAGGCAGGCTCCTTCATATTGCTATTGATCATGGAATACAGATTATTTGTACAACTCGTTCATTAGAAATATTTGACTCAGTTCCTTCCAGCAATTTGCGCCAAGTTTTGACAGGAGCAGCAATAGGCACATTGGAGGAACCGAGTATTCCTACACTCATAGCATATCTTAGGAGACGAAGTATTGCTGAAGGTGCATCAATCGATGAAGAAATTTTGTCATCAATTGTGCTACATTCTCCTACATGGGCAGGGTCTATGAATTCCCTTCAAGTCGTTCTTTCTTCAATTTCAGAGGGTTTTATACCAGTAGATGATAAAGATGTTTCAATATTATTAGACGGACGTAGTCTTTCTCCGAGAACAAATTTTCAAAGTGCATGGGATCCTGATTTAGTTGGTAAAAAATTAGTAGAAGAGGTTCTAGATGATGTTTTGCCAAAGGGATTCAACCCAAACGTAGAACTTGTTAGTAGTCTAGATAGAAATGAAGAAGATAAATGGGTTCCCTCAAACAAGGAACTTCCCAATGGGCGTCTTATTCCATCTTCTTCAAGACCTTCTTCAAAACCTTCATCTGGGATATCTAATTTGTTGAGCGGCCAAATAGAGAGTCGTTTTTTTGATGCAGAAAGTGAATTACATCGTCGTAGATATGCACTTCATGAAATAGAAAGAGAGTTATCAGTAATTCAAGAAAGAATGTCATCAACTACCCCCGGCGATTTAGTTGCACTAACGGATCGATTATTGGCATTAGAAGGACAATTAGAAACGATTTCTGAAACACCGCTCGGTCAAGAAATAGGTTCTATTGTACCGTTTGATCCCTCAGAAATAACTGTAGAAATTCAATATCCAATTCTCAAACCCGCTCCAGGACAAATAGCAAATCATCAAAATGAAGCCTCATCAAGAGGAATAGCCCCCCTCAGGAAGCGTAAAGTAAAGATGCCAATTTAATTTCTTACCATTGTTTGAAACCACGTTCTGCATGAGCATCTGCTTCAATATGTGTTCGAATAGTATTTCCATCGATAAGTATAGCATCTGGATGAACTAAACCGGGACAAATTTCGATAGTTTTCCTCCATGAAGGATCATCTCTAACATTTTCATTCCAGAATGGGAAAGAAGAACACTGCGCAGGTTTCACCCCATGGATCTTACAACCTTTGTCTTCTTCGATATAGATACATGTTCCCTTTTCAGGGGTAGATTTCAGAACATAGCGACCATCATATGTCTTTCTAGCATCTCTTTCCAACCATTTTTCAGCCTCTATTCCAAAATTATTTGAAATTCTAACAACATCTTCCCGAGATAGGTATACAATTCCATCAGGTTCATCACAACATCTTCCACAATTTGGTAGACATGTGAAGCGAATTCCCGCTTCCCACCATTCTATTCTCTTGCGTCCCACAAATTGTCGAATACTCTTCATAGTTCAAACTTCACGCTTATTTTTGATTAGAATCATCCAAAGGGTTCATGATGGGAACTGTCCGGTTCCAATCTAACACCGAGGGTTCGCATGACTGACGAGAATGTTTTGTTTCAAGTTCTTGACTCCCATCTTGATACGGGAATGCGAGGTATTCCAGTAGGGACATGTAAGACGTCTTTCGTTGATCCTGTTGATGGTGTACATTATGCCGGGTATCCAATTGCAGACCTTTCAAATATTGATCCAGAAGATGCTGCATTTTTATTGTTCAATAAGGATATGCCTGATGAAAATGAATCTAAGATATGGAAAGAAAATTTAGCAAAATGTTCCGAAATCCCATCTGGTTCGTTAGACATCTTTGATTCAATCGGTGTTGGGCAAGGTCATCCAATGGATTGGCTCAGTATGGGAATTATGTCTTTGGCTAGAGCCGAAAAAAAGGATGATATTTCTTCTGATGCATTAAATCTCATTGCATGGATGCCAGAATTGATGGCCCGTCTGTTCATGTTTAGGGGAGGGAGGGGAAATATAGCGAATCCTTCGAACCCATCATTAGGAATGGTGGGCAATTTTGTGTCTATGTTGGGAATGAAAGGAGACGACGCAATCCGAGCAGAAAGAATTCTTCGTTCATTTTTAGTTCTACACATGGATCATGGGGGAGGGAATCTCTCCACCTTCGCTGGCAAAGCAGTTGCATCGAGTGGATCCAGTCTTTTTGCATCCATTGCTTCGGCCATGAATGCTTTGAGTGGTCCTCTTCATGGACGTGCTAATCAGGCTTGTCTAGAGTTTGTTCAAAAGGTTGGCACCTCAGATCCAGATGAAGTTGAGGCTTTTGTAAGAGGAGAACTTGCTGCTAAGAGACCAATATTTGGGTTTGGACATGCTGTGCTTCGTGCTGAAGACCCAAGAGCAACAGTCCAGATGAAAATTGGAGAAGAAGTATGCCCCGATGATCCATTATTTGCTACTGTCAGAACACTTAGGGAAGTTGCTCCTAAAGTATTGGGGGAGAATCCTAAAATTAGTAATCCTAATGCTAACGTTGACCTTGTTTCTGGTACATTACTCTACAATGCAGGGTTTAGAAAACCTGAATATTATACAACTTTCTTTGGATGGGCTCGAGTAATTGGAATATCTGC
>CAZRCY010000119.1:0-4488 GCA_964598735.1 uncultured Candidatus Poseidoniales archaeon | reverse complement strand
CCAACACATTCAATCCAGCCATAACTACCATGGATTTCACAATCCCAACAATCGCTGGCGTAATGAGCCATTTCATCTTGTTCGTGTTGTCTAAATCTGATTCTTTGAGGATCAATTCCCAGAGTGACGAGTAAATCATAAGTTTCTAACATAAATTTTCCAACAATAGGATGACGAATAATACTCTTCTCTATGGCGGATAAAATAGTCATTTGAGTTACTGATTGTTTTTGACTTCCTGAGTCACTAATCAATTGGATTTCCTCAGATGATTGAATTACGGGGGTCAGGTCAACAGGTGCATCAGGGTCAATGAAATACTCTAACTCGGCCATATTAAATTCTCTTTGCCTAATCACTCCTTGCCGTGGACTAATCTCATTACGATATCCTTTCCCGATTTGAACTGCACCGAATGGAAGCCTTTGTCTAAAATGTCGATATATTGTACCAAAATTGGTAAACATTCCCTGGGCTGTTTCAGGACGAAGAAAGGCTTGCCTTCCTTCACCGACGGGTCCAACATTTGTAGAAAACATGAGATTCATTGGAGTTGATTTGTCCCATACAGGTTTTGAACAGGAGGGACATGGAATATTATTCGATGCTATCGCGTTATCCAATTCGGCAGCTGACATTGAGTCAGGATTCTGAACTAAATTTTCAAGGAGATGATCAGCTCTACATACGGCATTACACGTTTTACATTGGACGGCATGGTCGTTGAATGCACCGACATGGCCGCTGGATTCAAGTACAACTCTAGGAGTAATTGTTGGGGAATCAATCTCAACGATATTTCCTAATCTCAACCAATGATCTAACCATGTTTCCTTTACCAAACGTAATATTCTAGCACCAACAGGTCCGTAATCAAAGAGGCCTGCTACTCCTCCATATATTTCGAAAGCTGGGTATACTACACCTCGTTTCTTAAATGATGCCATGAGGGTGCGTACGCGCTCCTCATCGACACTCATGTTATCTGCTCGATACCGATGCTTCTCAAGTGTTACTGATTTCTCGACCATAATTCGGCAATTTCAGAATTGATTATGATAATCCATGATTTATTCAAAGTATTACAAAATTTATCAAGACTAATGCATATGGTTATATCATGGACCGTTCCCACTGAAGTCACTGGTATGGAGGAAGTAATTGTGAACGAACCTCAATATGCTAGTGAGTTCGCTGAAACGGATGAATTACTAGAATCACTATGTCAACCAGTTCGTGATTGGTTTATGTCAAAATTTCCTGACTTTACTGACCCACAAAAGTTAGCGATTCCTATTCTTCAAAGTGGAGGACATCTTCTACTTTGTAGTCCTACAGGAAGTGGTAAAACTCTAACCGCATTTCTTAGTATAATTGATGATTTAGTACGAAAAGCAATGGATGGTAATCTGAATAAAACTGTTCAGTGTGTCTATATTTCACCAATTAAAGCATTGGCAAATGATATTCAAAAAAACCTAATAGAGCCATTAAGGGAAATAAAAGATGGATTTCTGCCAAGTGGTTCCCAAGATATCGTTGTAGGATTAAGAACAGGAGACACATCACAATCAGAACGACAAAAGATGTTGAAAAATCCTCCACACATCCTAATTACTACTCCAGAATCATTAGCATTAGCCATAGGATCTTCAAGATTTCGACCTATACTCCAAGATCTTAGATATTTGATTGTTGACGAAATGCACTCTTTAGTCCCAACAAAGAGAGGGACTCACCTAGCGTTAACATTAGCACATCTCGACCATTCTATTTCTAAACCCGTTCAAAGAATAGGTATTTCAGCCACAATGGAACCTTTGAGGACTGTAGCTGAATTCTTAATCTCCTCGGATTCTAACTCAAACACACCAATTACAATTGCCCATATATCTGGTTCAAGAAGATTAGATCTTGATATTCTACTTCCTACTGATCGATTCAATAATACAGCAATGAAGGACATCTTAGATAGAAATGTTGAGGTAATCAAAGAACTAATTAATGCTCACAACACTACACTAGTTTTTGCTAATACAAGAAGAATGACTGAAGTTCTTGTTCAGAAATTAAGAGCCATACATGTTGAAGGGATTGAAGGACACCATGGTTCAATGGATAAGAAAATTCGATTGGATGTTGAACAGAAATTAAAACGAGGGGAACTGAGAGCTGTTGTTTCCTCCTCTAGTCTGGAAATGGGTATTGATATAGGATCGGTGGACATGGTTATCCAAGTAGGATCGCCAGGTAGTATAGCAACTGCTCTACAAAGGATTGGACGTGCAGGGCATCATGTTGGAGGCGTACCAAGAGCTCGATTACTACCAACCGGTACGCATGATTTATTAGAATTGGTAGCGTTACAAAACTGTATACTTTCTGGGAAAATGGACCAACTTAGTTTTCCAGAAAAATGCCTTGATGTACTTGCTCAGTATTTGATAGGATTAGTTATTCAAGAAGATTGGGATATAGACGACGCATTTGAACTCGTAACCATGGCATGGCCATATCGAGATTTAGACTACGATGATTTTATCGAAGTTCTCGATATGTTACACGAAGAAAGAAGAGTATGGGTAGATTGGGAAGAGAATTCCTACACTAAACGAGGATACAGTCGGATGATATATTACACTAACATCGGAACAATTTCTCCTGATAATAACTACCTTGTTTTCACACAAGATGGTACATTAGTGGGTCAACTTTCAGGATCATTTGTACAAAATTTACGTTCAGGAGATGTGTTCTTACTAGGTGGTCAGACTTACAGGGTACATGCCATTAATTCCACGAGGGTAAATGTTAGTCCTGTCACAGGTCATAGGCCTACTGTACCTTCATGGACAGGAGAGTCAATGAGTAGGACACGTGAACTTTCTGATTCTGTGTTACAAGTACTCAAACAAGTAGGCAGAATTGTTAGGATTGGGGGAGATCCCCGAACTTTATTCAAAAGTGTATACGGTCTCTCAAACAAGGTTTCTGATAGTTTAGGAGTATTCCTTGAGGAACATTTCGATGAGACATTCTTGGTTCCTCATAGCGGGAGAATTCTAATTGAACAATTAGAAGGTAATATCCCTACTTACGTCGTTACTACTTGTCGAGGAAGAGCATTCAACATGGCATTAGGTTACCTGTTCGCTGCTCTTGCTGAAGGAGATGATATCAATGTAAATGAACTATCATTTGATGAAAATGGATTCCTAATCAAACTCACAAAAGAAGTCAACCTTAGCAAAGTTTCTGAACTTGTTAGTGACGGTAAAAGTCGCGCAATATTACGAAAATTCCTTATTGACTCACAGTTATTTCAGAAAAGATTTCGTGCCGTATCATCAAGAAGTATGATAATTCCTAGACGTATTGGTGCTGAGGAGGTTAGCGCTCAACAATTCCAACAGAAATCTGAAGCGTTATTACGAAAACATAGGCAAATGGAATCTGGGGAATCGCTCCTTATTCGGGAGACGGAAAATGAAATTTATCATTCGGATTTAGATATAGTTGGACTAAATGATTTCATATCGAAAATGTCTACGGGCGAGGTACACATGGTTCACTCCCGTGTCAAACTACCATCACCGCTCGGGATGAATCTCTACATTTCATCATTCGAAGATTTACTTACAATGCGGGCCAGAGCATTTTTGGTAAAAGATATCGATCCTGAAATACTTCGGAGATTACTAGGACGTAGATCACTTCAAACAGATCTAGATCCTGAACGAATTGACAGATATTACTTTGACAAGGTTGGAACACCTGATTCTCCTGAAGGATTACGACGATTAATGGAGATTGGAGGCGGACTAGTTGAAGGTACAAATCACCCCTTATATTCAGAAAAACTTGCTGGAATATCTACAGAAACCATTCAATCATGGATGAATACATTATCCGAGGAAGGTCGAATATTAAGGGTCAGTGGCACTGGTAGTTCCCAAATTGACGGGAAATGGTTTTCCAAGAATATGGCATATGTTCACGGGACATTGGGTGTTCTATCTACTGAAGGTGGCCCTGAATTAGATAATGTGAGAAATTTGTACACTGGTAATCTCTCTTTTCAAGTGACTACGTCTATGAATGATTCTGGATGGAGTGATGTAGGATTAAGCGATCCTCATGAATGTCTTCGTGTAAAAATCCTAGACATGTTGGGTGCTGAAGGTCCCATGACGCTTGATGTTCTATTGGAAAGATTACCATTTCCACGAGCTCAGATTGAATCAATATTGCATGAATTAGAAGTACGAAATCTGCTTGCAGTTGGATTTTACAAACAGACAAAAGAAGGAGAATATATTCTGCGAATTGATGAGTATAGAATCACTGGAGGCACTGAAAGCGTAATTGAGTCACGGCGTATACAAAATATGTTACTGGACAAATCTTTCCAAGCACGAGATGACCCTCTAGAAGTAATGCGAAATCATATCATGTTATCAAAACAAGAAGAGATGCTATATCGAGCAA
>CAZRCY010000118.1:0-4494 GCA_964598735.1 uncultured Candidatus Poseidoniales archaeon | reverse complement strand
ATATCCTGCTTCTGATAGTGCAATAGCTTCCTTTTCTACCCTCGGATCTGGGTTACAAGAATTACTAACAATCATTGCCACTGTTGGCATATTATTCCTCCTCTGAAAGAATCCGCTGATATGCTCGAATTGCATTTTCAACGCCCTCTCCAGATGTATGGATTATGCCTTCGTGAATACATATTGCTCTGTCGCAGAAACTTTTGATAGTGGCCATATTATGACTTACTATTACTACAGTTGTGTCCCCACTTACCATTTGCTTGATTCTTTCTTTGCATTTCTTTTGGAAGGCAGCATCTCCAACTGCCATTACTTCGTCGATTAGAAGAATTTCAGGTTCTAAGTGGGCAGCGATTGCAAATCCTAAACGTGCCTTCATACCCATCGAATACGTCCTAATTGGTTGGTCAATAAAATTTGGAATTTCAGAAAATTCAATGATTTCGTCCATTTTATTCACAATTTCATCATCCGATAGCCCCATGATGCTGCCATTCAGTTTGATGTTTTCTCTCCCTGTAAGATTTGATTGAAATCCGGTACCTATACCTGCCAAGAGTACACATTTGCCTCTAGTTTTCACAGTTCCATCATCTGGAGAATAAACCCCTGCCATCACTCTCAATATCGTGGACTTACCTGCCCCATTTGGACCAATTATTCCTAGAATTTCTCCTTTTTGAATTTGTAGATTTACTTTGTCTAATGCTCTGAGGTGTATTCTTCTACCTTCAGTTTTGAATCTTCCAGTGACCTGTTCCTTTAGATATCTTGCACCAGTTTTAACTGGGAAGTCAAGAATTACAGAATCAAATTCTATGGTGTTCATACTTATTCCTCAAAGTAACTTGATTGCTTGAGCCTCATGTCGAACAAAAACAATACATCCAATCAATAATGAAGCAAATGAGAACCCAATTGCTTGTACGATGTATGATGTCTCTAGGATATCAAAATTTCCAGTAGTAAGGGCTCTCCCTAATTCAATATATACAGCGACAGGATTCAAGGCAAATACATCATGGTATGCTTGGTCAATATGTTTCATTCCGAAGAAAACTCCAGATAAGAAGAAACCTGCGGTGGTTAAAATGGAAACTATGTGACTAATATCTCGAATATGTACATATAAGATTGCAAAAAGCATACCCAACCCTATGGCCAAGGATTGGATTCCAATAATTAATAGTGGAATTAGTAGAAGTGTCCAAGTAAGTTCAATTTGCCATAAAATTAGCAAAGGTGGTAAAATTAGCAGAGATAAAAGAAAACGTAGTGATTGAAATCCTCCTATTGACCAGACAAATACTTCTCTTGGAACGGCAACTTGTTTGATGAGTCCACTGTTACTCACTACGGATGTTGTAGTTTTCGATAATGTACGTGAAAACATACCGTATATCAAAACTCCCAGAAGAATTTCCAGAACAAATATTGGATCGTCTTCTCCTCTAAGTAAAGAGAAAACTAACCAATACACTCCAGTGAGTGCCAATGGCTCAACCATGGTCCATCCCCATCCAATAAATGTGCCATGATAAGTGACTTTCATGTCGCGGGATATTAGATGTTTGACGAGCCTTTTGTGTTTTCGAACTCTATTGTAAACTGTAAGTGGTGAACCTATCAAACCTGGTCGCTCACTGGTAAGGGTTATTGTTGAGTTGTCCTTACTCACGTTTACTTCTTACTATGGTGAGGTATGAATCGTTCGCTTGAATGACTTATTTCATAGCAATTTACAGACCACTTGACCGGCACCATGATATCCTCTAAGATATTGTGTAGCATGATTGAGATGAAGGTCGCCGTTAGTTCACCTGATGAATTCGTTGCCCCTTACCTCATTGATGCTTTAGGAGATGTGCTTGTTGAAATCCCTCCTGAGGTTTTAGAAGTAGAGTCAGAAATGATGCTGGATGCTATCCTTCATCCTTGTACAACATTGATACATTTCAATTCCGCAGTACCCGATTCAGACAGAGACGATCGCTCTTCCCTTCTTGCATTACGGGAAGCAGCCAAGCCAATTCTAAGTGCTGCAAATCGGCATCAGGGTCTACATTTGATTTTGGTAGGCTCACTAAGAGCTCATCCTCAAGCAACACCCGATGAACCATTTTACTCTGGTGAAACTCGAATTGCCCCCAGAGATTTTGCAGCAGAAGGGCAAGTATGGGTTGAAGACTCGGCTCTAGAGCATGCTACCCCTGAACGACCGGTTTCAATAATTAGGGCCTCAAACGTCCAGGGGACGTTGAGATCAGGTGGCGATGGTCATGGATTACTACATGCATTTGCCCGAGACTCAATATTTGGTTGGGTTTCTGTGCCAGGTAACCAAGAAAATAAATTCCCTAAAGATTTTGTTCACGTTAGAGATTTCGTTGAATCAATTCTCGCAGTAATGCAATCACCTCCTCCCACGCGAGAAGCAATCGCTGTAGGAACAGGTCGTGGAGTAAACCTCAACGATGTTGCCCAAATTTATGCTAGAGAAACAGGAGCAGAACCCGTCTTTGGAACAGACAACTCACAGGAAGTGTACGGTGTAGTCGATGTATTAGAACTTGAACATAGATTGGGTTTCCGTCCTTCAATTACTCTTGAACAGATGATTTCCGAAGCCATCCAGAATGTAAACCAATAGTCGGAATCTTGATGCCAAGCAGTCCAGTGTGACCGGTTATGCAAGTCAGCCCGTTGGACTACCGATATGGTGATCAGTCTTTCAAGGAAATTTGGTCAAACGTGGGAAGACATGAAAGACAATTAGAGGTTGAGCGAGCTTTAGTATGGGCTCATCTACAGTTAGGAAGAGTTTCTACGGAAGACTATGAAAAAGTAGCTTCTATTTCAAATCCAACTGATGTGACAATAGAACGAGTTGATGCAATTGAAGCTGAGACTCGTCATGACATTATGGCATTAACAAAAGCAATGGCTGAAGCCGCTGGAGAAGCAGGTTGGTGCATTCACTTGGGCGCAACATCCAACGATATTGTAGACACTGCTGTGGCTCTCCAGCTTAGAGATTCGATTGTACTTCTTCGTTCTGCTCTTTGTGATTTAATTGCAGTCACGGCAAATTTAGCCGAAAGAGAAAGAGATACAGTGATGCTAGGGAGAACCCATGGTCAAGCAGCAGTTCCAATCACGTTCGGACTCAAGGTGGCAGTTTGGTTAGATGAGATGCGTCGACATCTAATTCGTTTAGATCAGGCAACACCTAGAATTGTAGTTGGTAAATTCCTTGGGGCCGTTGGAACTGGAGCCGCTCAAGGAGAAAATGCGAGAGAATTACAGGAACTAATCCTAACACATCTCGGTTTAGGGGTTCCTCTTGCTACTACTCAAGTCGTTGGCAGAGATAGATATGTTGAATACATTTCTTGGTTGGCGAATGTAGCAACAACAGTTGAGAAAGTCTTGCAAGAAATTAGGAATTTACAACGTTCAGAGATTGCTGAAGCCGGAGAAGGATTCGATGTCAAGAAACAAGTAGGTTCTTCGACAATGGCTCACAAGAAAAATCCAATAAAGTCCGAAAATGCCAGTGGATTGTCTAGAATAGTTCGTTCATTCATTATACCAACATATGAGAATGCACTACTGTGGCATGAGAGAGATCTTGCTAATTCTTCTTCCGAGAGATTTACTCTTTCTCATTCCAGCATATTGTGTCATGATATAATGCTGAAATCCTCTCAAGTTCTAACTAATTTGTGGGTGGACGCTGAAAGAATGATGTGGAATATTGAGTCACAGAATGGTTTAGTAATGGCAGAAAAAGTCATGATTGACCTTGTTGGAAAAGGAGTTGCCAGAGATGAAGCTCATGAGATTCTTAGAACCGCTTCTTTCCAAGCTGCTGAAACCGGTGAACACCTCAAAGAAATTTGCTTGAAAACTGAAAAATTGATGGAAGTATTTTCTGAAGATGAAATGAATAACATGTTCGAACCATCCTCACATCTCGGAGTTTCAGGAGAGATTGTCGACGAAACTGTAGCCCTAGCCAGAGATGCTATCAAAGGGTGAATCGATGTTACGTCCCTTTCATCTGGCATTCCCTGTTCATGATTTAGTAGAAGCTCGTACATTCTATACTGAAATTTTGGGATGTAAAGTCGGAAGAGAAAAACCAGAATCTTGTGTATTGAATCTTCACGGACATCAAATTGTCGCACATTTAGTTAGTAATATGCCTGATTTAGTGACAAATCCGGTTGACGGTAAGCAAGTTCCTTGTATGCATTTTGGAATTGTACTGGAATGGGGTCAGTGGCATGAAATGCGAGATAGATTGGAAAAATTATCTCTAGAATTTGTTATTGGACCTTATCTTAGATACGAAAATCAGCCCGGTGCCCAAGCTACAATGTTCATCAAAGATCCATCAGGTAATCATTTAGAATTCAAATCTTTTCAAGATGATACTATGATTTTTGACGCATCTTGGGGCAATATGGGCCAATCATAAAAAAAACC
>CAZRCY010000117.1:0-4495 GCA_964598735.1 uncultured Candidatus Poseidoniales archaeon | reverse complement strand
TTGCGGCTACTCCTCCCGATAGTATCGGAAAAATAAAACCTAGAATTAATCCAGAAGCTCCAGTGAATAGTCCAGATGCTACATAGAAAACAATTCCACCTAAAACTAATCCAAATACAGTAAATGGAAGAACTACCTTTAGTGCATATTCTTGGATAGGCATTCCAAGACGACGAATTGCAATTTGCCATAAGGGGAGACGTTCCATATGTACGCCCTCTAAAACTACTAATGATTCACCCCTACCCAGGTGTCTATTGCGGAAGAAAACTGTTCCCATCCTTGTTGATAATAAATATCTAAAATATCGAAGACGTCATCATAATGAGTCAAATCACGATCGGCCATTCGTTGAATCGCCTCTGTTCTTCGTTCCATTTCATCGTAAATTTCACGTTTATTTGCGAATCCCATCATAGGAGCCATTTTATTTTCCATTAAATGTGATTGAAACATTCCTCTGAAGTAATGCTTATCAATTACAGGATCCCACTCAAACATTCCTCGAGTAAGAATTCCATCTGCAAATTTATTGTAACCTATCACCTCATCTATACCCGTAATCCGTCTTGCAATTCCTCCACCCGGTGCTTCAACAACCTCTTGGAAAATAGCGAAATTAAGATTATCAAAAAATCGAGCAGGAACATTGATCGGATCTCCTGTGAATCTTTGAATCATTTTGACTATTGAAGATGCGTGGAAAGTTGCAATAACTGGATGCCCGGTCTGCATTGCCTGGAAGGCAGTAGCTCCTTCAACACCACGTATTTCACCTATAATGATGTACCTCGGTCTAGATCTTAGTGCGGCTTTCAAGAGATCGAACATTTCTACTCTAGAGTCTTCGTTCTTAGAATCACGAGTAACTAGTCTCTGCCAGAGTCTATGTCGAACCTTTACTTCGGGAGTATCCTCAGCAGAATATATCTTAACATTATGATCGATAAATGGTAAAATTGCATTTAAGGTAGTGGTTTTTCCTGAAGCAGTTTCCCCTGAAACGAGGAGAGACATACCATTTTCAAGACCCAACCAGATGTATGCTGCTTGTTGAGCAGACATAGTGCCCCATTTGATTAATTGAATTACCGAAATTGTTTCTTCAGCGAATTTCCGAATGGTAAAAGATGGTCCTAACATCGAAACATCGTCACTGAATATGATATTTATTCTAGATCCATCTAATAAAGCACCGTCAATAATTGGTTTACTGTCTGAAACAGGTCTTCCTATTCTCTCAGACATAGAACGAAGATATCTAGCAAGTACTTCTCTATCTCTGAATCGGATATTGGAGGTTACCATCCCGAATACTTTATGATCCATGTTGATGTATCTTAGACCTACAGAATGTATATCTTCGAGCATTTCATCAGAAAGTAGTGCTTCCAAAGGACCTGACTTAACTAAATCTCGAATGATGATATATTTTAGCCGTTCTAATTGCTCTGGAGTTACCGAAATAGAAGATTCACCCAACCCAAGAAAACCCATAGCAGGGCCAAGAACAGTATCTGCTTGAATTACACTTGGACTTGTAGTGGTCATCCTCTCAATCATCCCTTCAAGAATTCCTTCAAATTCAGAATCAGTTGTAAATGAAGGTGCACTTGGAGCATCTCGTAATAAACGATCTACGATTTCTTGACGAATGACTTCTTCTTCCTCATTCAAGACTGGTTCGATTCCAAACCATAATGTTGTACCAGCACCCTGTTCGTCATCATCTTCTGGCTTGTATATATGGGCAAACAAAGGAGGTTTTAGACTGTATATCAAATTTCGAGGTTCGATACTTTTTGCACCTCTATCTAATGGACCATAAAAATACGGACGAGTGCCATGTTGTGCCTCAAAATCTTCAACCCATCTTCGAACGTGATCATGTCTCGCCATGAGACCTTCAAGGTCTCCCTTGGCGATTTCAAAATCCTCGACTTCTTCCATTGGTCACACCTCAACTGACCGCCGTAATATCCACAATGAATCCCATACTAGGTTCTACTCTCCATCCAATTCTGGCTTGAACTGGTCCAGCAGCACGAAGGAATCGAGTTACTGCAAGTGTACGATTAAGTTGCCCACCCTGAGTACTGGACAATAGTCCAATTACTACTTCTGCCGAACCCTTGATCTCACGGAGAAGTGCTGGTTCGACTTCTTCTGAATCGAAACATAACATGAGTGTACGACCTTCGGCAGTAAATTGACGAATAGCCGACAGTAATGCTGTAGGGTTAGTACCGGGAGGAATCAACTGAGATGCACGATCAATGATAACAAAGTCTGCTGCCTTAAGGCCCTCATTGGAAATTAAATCATCAATTGTAATTTCAACTTCTACTTCCTCAGTTAATACACCAAATCTAGACATGAGTAAAAATTGACCTTTATCGATATATTCTGACATACCATAACCAATACTGGCTACTTGCTCAAGCCAACCTCTGGTCGTTAATTCAGTAGTAACTAAAGCGACCTTTGTACCATTTTCAACCAAACCAAAGGCTATACGTTGCGCGATTAAACTCTTTCCCCCTCCAATTTCTCCTTCAACAACCATTAGAGAACGGTTAGGAATTGCTGCACCTAAACTATTGGCTAAACTGTCCTGTTCAAGACCAAATGGAAATGAATCTTCAGACAATTCGTACCACCTCTGTAAACGAGTACACTCCTTGAGTAGGATTCAAACTATCTGTTAATACAATCACTGTGAGGAATACTTCATCATTAGTTGACAGTTGAATGTTGCCCTGAACTGTGAAATTAACAATTGACCCGGGTAACCAAATTGAAGGATTTACTCCACGTTGAGTAACATTCATCATTGAACCGTTAAGGATAATATTTGTTCCAGTAATATTCAAAATTAAATCCCCTGTATTTTGAACTGTAATCATTGTCTGATTGGTTGCTGAATTCCAAGTTACATGCATCGGATCACTAACCAATGTAGCTTCTGTCTTTTCATTGATTTCAATTTGATTTGCTCCAGAATCAAGAGCCGAAGAAACCCCCCCCCATGCTTGAATAAGTACTGCAGAAACTATTCCTGCGACAATTAGACTGGCAACTAACATTATCATGTCTGATGCACCTCCATCCGCCATAATATCACCTATTGAATCTCAGCTCCTGAACCGAATCCATATGATGAAACATAAACTCTATCAGGAGTTCCAGTCACCGAATCGGAACCCATAACAGTTTCACCCGGAAACAAATATTTGTTGATTGAATAATAATCAGAGAATGGAACCGGATCCCCCCCGTCTAAAATCACCCAAATTTCAGAAAAATGCACAGGATCAGAACCTTCATTTGTAATGTTCATGAAAAGTGTTGTAGATACCAAGGTAGCATTCAAAATTTTGACTTGAGCGTTAATCGGTTCATTGTCATCAATTTCTTCAAATCGCTGTCTATTTTCAAGAGCAATCACCATTGCATTTGCGAAGATAGAAAGGAGTACTGTGCCCACAATCAAGGCGCCAACACTGGCAGAACCACCCACATCTCACTCCCCCGGTTCCAAATCAACCATGGGCGCAGAGGGAATTGATGAACTTCTAGAAGAAGCGGAAGACTGAGAACGCCATGCATCTACCATGGCAACGAAAATCAACAATGGGCGATTAGGTAATGTCGCTTTTCCACTGCTCTGACCCGGTTCTGCTAATGATGTAATTCCACTGAGAGTTTTTGCTTCACCCGCTGTAAGAAATCCACTTTTCGCAGCCGCTTGAATGAAAGATTGGGCATCGCTTCCAGATAAATTATCGAGAATAAGAGCCGCTATTTTCGCTGGATCTACCCCCGGTCCAGAAATACCTCCATCCTTGGAGCGAAGAAATGGGTTCAATGCCAAAGATTGTGCTTCATACAAATCAAGTAACCCTGGACCAGCATGAACTGCGTCAACTCCTTCAGAATCAGATTTGTCTAACGAAACAGTGGTCACTTCGCCATCAGGCCCCATGGTATGCATTACATCAGAGGAAGTAGAAACTCCTCCAGATACTGAAACTTGACCAAGAGCAAGGTTTGTTTCCATATGGCCAATAGAGGCCTCTAATCTCTCAAATCTATCTGCTAACATCTTGAGTAATTCATCAGGAGGAGGTCCAGAAGAAGATGAGCCAGAACTAGGGGTGCCTCCGGAAGGAGGTCTTGAACCCATATCTCCCATAAAACCTACACGACTTGCACCTGGGGTGAACAACCAGGCTTCAAGATCGGTAGGGCGATATTCGGGAGGAATATCGATCTGGTCAACTGTAACTCTAGAGGCAGCATCAAGCCTATCCGCTATGCGGCCATCTTGACTGTCCAATTTCATCACTCCTAAGATTAGGCATACAATAAATCAGGCAAAGCCTGATTGGTTGAATCCAATAATCAAACTAGAATTGCGCCGCCTTCCAATGAAGTTACTTCCATCTGAGCGTAAGTCTCTCCACCACCATCGACTATGATACGAACTTCAATT
>CAZRCY010000116.1:0-4498 GCA_964598735.1 uncultured Candidatus Poseidoniales archaeon | reverse complement strand
TAAATGGTGGTGTAAGCTGAGCACTAATTCCAAAATCAGAACCTTCAGTAATCATAGCATTAATCAAAATCCATAAAAATACTGATCCTCCGAAAATGGCAACCATTCGAGACTGATTTTTACCCGAAGTTAAGAAATAAATTGAAGCAAGATAAATGGTATTCAGTAAGGCAAATGTTGAATTTTGAAATTCGATTGAACCGATTTCAGACTGTATTATTGGTACAATCACAAGAAATAATGTGTGAGGAATTGCTACAATTACAATCCAAACTTTCGGGCTAAATATACTTCTCAAGTCTATATCCAATATGTCATTACGATTCATCTTGATCACCTAGTCTTCATTTTCATTTTCTAAAATCGATTTATTCTTTTTCCTGTAGATTGAAAAACTCAATGTTGCTAATGTAGAAATGAATACAAGAGCAAGTAAAAATGTAGGTCCTATGGTTAATGACCCTCCATTATCTAATTGAGAATCAACAGGAGAAATATCAATCCCGTCATCTTGGCCAGCTACTTTAGGACGACTATCAATCAAATCTATGAAACCATCATTATCATCGTCATTATCTCGATTATCTCCAATTCCATCACCATCTGTATCTAATGATTCTGTAGAATTAAATGGGAAGGCATCAATGGCATCTGGCACTCCGTCGCCATCGTCATCTAAATCATATCGATCGTCTTGACCATCGCCGTCCCAATCAGAATTCATATTTGCATTTAGAGGGAATGCGTCATCTGAATCTAATATCATATCATTATCATCGTCATCATCTGCATTGTCTCCAATTCCATCACGATCGTAATCACTCCATTCAGTCGGGTCAAAAGGGAAGGCATCTGAAATATCATTCACGCCATCATTATCGTCATCTGGATCGTAAAAATCTCCGAATGAATCATTATCAAAATTATATTTCTCACTTTGATTAAAGGGAAAAGCATCCAATTCATCCTCTAGACCATCGTTATCATCATCTGGATCTTCATCATCCGGGATACCATCACGATCATAATCTCTAATAATTGTAATATCAGAATCTAACTCATCATCTTCTGAATCGCTGACTCCATCATTATCATCGTCATTATCCTCAATTAGATTAGTAACACAACCTGCTAATAACGAATCGGGCATTCCATCTCCGTCAGAATCCAAATTAGCACAACTGTCTAGTGGGAAATCATCATTGAAATCACTCATTCCGTCGTTATCATCATCGTCATCTTGATTGTTTCCAACCCCATCATTATCTGAATCAATGTACTCAGATGAATCATACGGAAAGGCATCACTGACATCTGGGACACCATCATTATCATCGTCATCATCTGCGTTGTCTCCTAGACTATCTCCATCGAAATTAAATTGCTCATTTTCGTCATATGGAAAGGCATCTAAACTGTCAGTGACATTATCATTGTCATCATCAACATCAGCATTATCACCTATTCCATCACCGTCATTATCGCTCCATTCGCTAGGATCTAAGGGGAATGCATCATTTGTATCTTTTATCCCATCATTATCGTCATCATCATCGATATCGTCATTGATTCCATCATCATCATTATCTTGGGGAATTGTTCCGCCCCCCCCATTACCCCCACCACTTGGTTCACTACTATCGCTGGAATCGCTACTGTCGCTACTATCGCTGGAATCGCTACTGTCGCTGGAATCGCTACTATCGCTACTATCACTAGAGTCCGAGTCATCCCTATCTTCGCACTCGTATTCACCGTCATCATATTCCCAATAACATTCTGAGTCTGCGTTGCATCCTGATTCATCATCTTCGTAGTCATCTTCGCAATGATCGTGACGAGCAGAAGTAAAAAAGGAATTTTCCATGTCACGAAGAGTTTCTCCACCAACCGAAAATAGGAAAGGAGTCAGAAGTATTGCTACAATAAACACATCCCATCTAGACATAGAAATCATCCAATATGAATATGCGACAAGGATTTCTTATTTCAAGATAAGTAAATTTAGGATAACCTAAAAACTACTTTCTTGACGGGGATTCATGCCTGACTGTTCTGTATGTGGGGTATTCAACTCCCCAGATTGGGAACAGTGTCCAGAATGCGTATGGAGAAATATCAATCTAGAACCATCAAAACAACTAATTTTCGAGCAAGTAGAACATCTCTACTACGAATATCAAATGAACCAAACAGCCAAACGAGATGCTCAATCAGAACATAAATCTGAAAAAAAAGAAAAAAAATACAAGGAAAAGTGTTGTGAAAAACATCTAAGGAAAAAGAAAATGTGTAAACGATGCCCTATTAGAAAACCAAATGATCTGATACTGTGAGGAACGAACTAAAAATTAATCAATTTTTATTTTGGTTACCATACTGATTTTTAATCCAATCGCGATAGTCTCCGCTAGTAATCGATTCTAACCAGTCACTGTTTTCCTTATACCATTCAACAGTTGATTTCAATCCTTCATCCCATTCAATTTCTGGATACCAACCCAATATTTCCTTGGCTTTAGCAAAACCCATGGCGTATCTCCTATCATGTCCAGGTCTGTCCTTGACAAATTCAATCTGAGATTCGCTGGCATTAGTCAACTGGATAATTTTCTTTACGATTTGAATATTTTCTACCTCGTTGGAAGCCCCGAAATTTATCACGTCCCCTGAAGGTACTCTTCCCATTATTAATCCCAACATACAACAAATGATACCATTGGCGTGATCTACAACATGAATCCAATCTCGAACCTGTTTTCCATCCCCATAAATTGGAAGATTATCCCCATTAATCGCATTAATTGTCATTAATGGAATTAGTTTCTCAGGGAATTGGTTAGGGCCGTAATTATTCGAACAACGAGTGATGGCTGCTGAAATTTCGTGTGTATTCACAAAAGCTTGCACTAACATATCCGAGGATGCCTTGGTTGCAGCATATGGATTCCTAGGGTTCAGAGGGGTTTGCTCTGTAAATGCTTTATCTTTAGGCCCTAATGAACCATATACCTCATCAGTTGATACGTGAATTAAATTAATTTCTTGTCCTAATTTTTTGAATTCTAGAATTGATTCAAGAATAGATCTTGTTCCTTCAATATTAGTTTCCACAAATGGTTTTACGGAATTTATTGACCTATCTACATGACTTTCAGCAGCGAGATGAAGAACTACAGAAATTTGTTCTGAATGAAAAATTTCTTTCAATAATGACTCATCATTAATTGAACCATGAATAAATTTGTACCTTGAATCTTCGATATCGATACAATTCTGCGGATGACCTGAATACGTTAATGCATCTAAGTTAATCACTCTTTCAACATTTGGAACCTGTAAAGCTTGGCGGACCACATGACTACCAATGAAACCGCATCCACCAGTAACTAAAATTCTCAAATCAATCCCTCAGTGGTGGCAACCATGGACCAAGATTCCAATCTCGCATCAAAACCGAAGTTTCCAAGAGAGCATCAATAGTTCCACAATCTGCCCAATGACAATCAAAATAACATCCCTTGGCTAACTTTTTTTCCATGAATAATCGATTAATATCAGTAATCTCCAACTCACCTCTAGATGAATATCCTGTAGTCTCTAGAATCTCTTCAATCATTTGGAACACCTTTGGAGTATAGAGATAAAGACCAGTAATAGCCAAATTGGAATCAGAAACTTTAGGTTTCTCTTCCATATTTACAATACATCCCTCTGAATCAATCCAAGCAATGCCGAACGATCCAGGGTCATTGACTGGTTTCAAGAACAAATAACACTCGTTTTCAGAGTCGTTTAGGAATGCATCAGAATGTTCTTTCATTGATTTTTCAAATACATTATCTCCTAGAATAACGGCTACACATCTCTCCCCAACAAAGCCTTCAGTGAGCCTTAATGCTTCAGCGATTCCCCCCGCTTGTTCTTGATACGCATATCGAATATCAAGTCCATACCTATGTCCATCTCCTAATAGTGCGAAGAAAGAATTTCCAGAGTAACCTCCCAAAACTACCATGATTTCGGTAATCCCCATTCTGGAAAGTGTCGCAATGGACTTGCATATCATGGGTTCATCATAAACAGGCATCAAGTGCTTATTTGTGGAAGTAGTCAATGGAAGCAGTCTAGTCCCCCAACCTCCAGCAAGAACAACACCGCAAAGACCTCGTTGAGAACTCTCACCCATATCTATTCGGCCATGTTTCATGACTTTTAGGATTGCCTAAAATTAAGTACACGACTATCACCCCTACGGATAGATAACAAGACATCAACGATAGGAAAATGTGAGTTCATGGAAAATCAAACCAATTTTCAACAAAATTTTCTCATGTTCTTTCCTATTGTGTTGGCTGTTTTTTCAATCATTTTTCTGTCAAATGAAGGAATCGATCCAAATCATGTTGGCTTAATTTCTATTTTTTTAGTTTTGTCAGTTCAATTTTTGACAAAAAAATACCAATTTATTTGGAACAATGAAATTCAAATCTTCCTA
>CAZRCY010000115.1:0-4508 GCA_964598735.1 uncultured Candidatus Poseidoniales archaeon | reverse complement strand
GTTGAATCAACTCCAAATGCTTTGGAATAGTCTCCTTCTAACACCCAAGTACCTCCTGCTGAGCCGACAATCACTTCATCTTCACTAATCCATATTGAACGGATATCATTGCCTCCCTCTTGATCGATATCGGTATTTTCCATCCTATCTCGCGAAAATGATGTCTGAGGAGATGTAGAACCTTCGATAAGATCGAAATGATGTAATCCTCCTTCGGTACCCACCCATAATGTCTGTTCACTAGTAATGACTCCATCAGGGCCGCGAGGACCATCTATTTCGAGAAGATTCACAATTGCAGATCGGGAAGAATTGAAAGGATTGGCAGGACGAACAAATTGTTCGGCAGTAACATTATCAAAAATCCAGTAGGGAGGAGCCCCTCCTTGTAAATCACTGGTATTCCAAGCAATCATTCCATGGGTAGTTCCGACATATAGGACTTGAGAGGAACCAGTTACAGATGCATGAGCTGCGGACAAAATGCTGCTACCATTTATTGAGGACAACAGGGATTCTAATTCTTCTACCGGCTCTACAGTACCGATTCCACCTTGAACATCAACAGGAATTAACCAAGCTTGACCAACACCTCCTGCTGCAAGAACTGACATTAGAGAACCTCCTAAATTTAGGCGATGAATGGAATGAATCGGCCCGACTAATGATGAAATCAATGAGTTTTGATCAACTAATCCTGCTGCATCAAGTCTTAAGGTATGGATTCCTAAATTAGTGGAAATAATGAGATGTTCATCTTCCGGATGATCCCAGTGAATCAAATCTTTCATTTGAGCCCCTGCAGGTAACTCAAAATGTTCCACTGTTTGTCCTGATGGAGACATGATAGAAACACCGTATCTAGAACCGAGGATGAGTTGTTCACGCTCTTGAATGGGAACTATTTTGACTACGTCATGATGTAACAAAGATGGAGATGACCCCTGATCGAAAATCCTTACCGATTGATCCAAAACACCGTACTCTACCGATTTTAATCCCGAACGAACGCCGTAGCCTCCATCATTGTGAACTTGATATTCTTGTAAATTACTGAATGCTTCACCGATTTCTACAGTTCCAACTGAGGTGTCTGGAGTAGTTTGCCCATCACGGTTTGCATCCCACCCATCCATATCTGTATCGACAATTCCATCACTGCTGTTGAGTGGTTGGAGGTTAAAGTAAACCTCCCATCCATCTTCTATTCCATCCCCTCTTCTATTTTGGGTAAGTAACTGACCTCCAGAAAAGTAATGATCATCAGAGTCATTTCGAAGAGGATCTGTTCCAAGCCAACCACTATTCAGATTCTTGATTCCACGATCTTCATCAGAACAAGCTGAATCAACAAGACTTCCGATGGTTCCAAAACATCGCAACCCATCAATTTCCGTAACCCAACCGGTTGGTGAACCATAGGAATATTCTTCTGCGTTTGTATATGCTTCTTGGGGTTCAATAATACCATCACTGTTTACATCAAAACCGTCACCGCAACCCAAGGAATAATCCGCACAACGATCAGAATCTAAAAACCCATCAGAAGGATCTAGTGGATCAAAGGCAGAACATGTCCAAGCATATGATTCATTGACAAAACCTACTCCCTCATTCATGCACATGTAAACTTCATAGCCATCTGGAAGGCCATCTCCATCGGTATCAGATACTCTTGGATCGAGGAACTCTCGGAGCCCAGATTCGGTTAAATCTGGAGGTTTTCCAGTTAATGACCTTCTTTCATCAAAACAAGTATCCATGGAATAAGGCCAACAATATTCCATTAATGCATCTAACCCATCTCTATCAAAATCAGATATATTGTCTGAGCCGTTATTTGGGTCTAAACCCTGAATTTGACGTATGCCACCCATATAGGAAATATTACGAATTGGAGAAAATAATTCCTCATGCAAATCAGGAATGCCATCTTTATCTTGGTCAGTAATTGGAGGACCAATACCAGTTGTATCATCTGGGTTAACGCTTCCAACTTCAGCAGATGGACGAGTCTGAGATGCAAAAGATAGACCACTGATTAGCAGGAATACCAGAAGAAGGGCTGTTTGCCTGCGACGCATTTCATGACCTCCGGTGACTTAACACACGCCTTACCCCATTCAGTGCCTTATCATGGTGATGGAGCGATGTTCGGACAGATAATGAATTGGAAAAGGCCGTTTTTGCGAAAAATGTAACAAAAAATCACATTCTGACCGAGGCGTTCAAGTCCCGTCTATTCGCCCGTGGTAGAGTTGAGTAGTATGGAAATTGTCCACTTGGGTTCGGGCAGCGGCGGCAACTCAACTCTAATTAGGACAGAAGAAACTTCGATACTGATAGATTGCGGGTTTTCAATGCGCCAGTTAGAAAGAAGGATGAGTCTTGTGAATATGACTCCAGAAAAACTAGATGCGATTTTGGTTACTCATCATCATGGAGATCATGGGCGCAGTGCTAAAGCCGCAGCAAAGCGATGGGGAGTTGAAATTCATGCAAATATGGAAACTTGTGAAAGATTATCTCTAGATCCAGTAAATGAATGTAGAATTTTTGAAAATCTGGAAAGAAGGGACTTGGGTCCAGATCTTTCTTTTCTCCCTATTCCAGTCCCCCATGAGGATGCAGATAATGTAGCATATGTACTATCCTCTCCCGAGGGACGAGCAGGATTTGTGACAGACTTGGGAGAACCTACAGAAGAATTGGTTAAGCATCTGACAGGATGTAGTCATCTATCTGTGGAAGCAAATTATGATACAAAACGATTATTCGGTAATCCTCGTTATCCTCAACCTCTAAAAGATCGAATACATGGCAGAGGAGGGCATTTATCAAATAAACAAACAGCTGAAATGCTAAATCGGCTTGTACATGACAAATTAGATTCGATTGTTTTATGCCATCTTTCATCAGACAATAATGCACCTCACCTCGCTGAGAGTGAAGTGCTATGCGAGATAGGAGAAAAATTTGAGGGTGCTATACATATTTCTCGCCAAGAAGGACCAGAGTTCGCACAATGGTTAGGTGAACGCGCTGCAGAACCTCTACGTTGGTCCTAACCGCCTCCAGAGTTCCCGCTTACTGCGAATTTCTATGTATGGTGAAATGTCTCTCGGTCCGTGGACATGCGACGCGACCGCCAATTAGAGCGTGATTCCGGGGTCAGCGAAATCCTTGGAGTTACCATGCTTTTGGCGATGGTGGTAGCGATTATGAGTGCGGTAGTGGTATTCCTACAGCCATTTGTAATAGATCTCAACGACAATCGAGCGTGGGCTGCTGGCGGAGTAACTGCTGAACAAATGAACAATCGAATTTTGGTTGTTGCAGGAATGCCTAACGGAACTGGATTGGTACATCAAACCGGAATACCTGGTGGAAGTATAGATGTATTATTCAATATTGAATCATGGACCATTGGGGCCGATATTCATGGAGTTGATCGTGTTGAGGTTTTTCGAAACGGTTCGGGGATAGTTGTAAGCAGCGATAATCGTACTGCAGAAACAATAGAAATTTGGACAGATGGGGCCCAAGCAGGATATTTGAATGGAGAAATCTGGACCACAGAATGGCCCATGACAGATTGGCGGATTCTTATCGATGAACCACTTTCATATTTATCTACACTGCGGGTAGATGTACTGGATAGAAACGGTACTACAATACATCGATGGATGGAAATAAATATTGACGGATTACGATTAACCTCACCGTTAGCAGATGGGACATTTGTTGTTGATTTGTCTAATGGGGCGATAATCGAAAAATTACCAAATAAAAATTTAGCAATAGAATCGTTTCCTAGACTTAGCCATAGAGAAACAATTGATGGCGGGCATGTTGTTCGATTTGTTCTATTAGATATCGATGTTGATAGCGCTGCTACAGATTTAAACAAAGATCTTGACTTAACAAGCCGCGGTTCGGAAATGCTATTTGATGCTAAAAATGCTAGAAACCTAGTGTTAGGGATGGAAATTGGAGGAGAATCAACAGTAGAACCGAGGTATATTGACCATTGGACTTCAGAACATGAAGTCCTCATAGCCACAGGAAATCTAGAAGGATACACTGGATTTGGTCCCAAGGGGCCATTGAGTGGATCGGAGGGGTTAACTTTTCACTCTAATCCTGAACACTTCCAACTAGAAGTTCTCCTTCAGCGTGTAGAGGTGGTTCCTTGAGGAGACAAGTTCGCAATAATGAAGAGGCAGTATCTGCGGCAGTAGCCACTGTACTTCTTTTTGCAATCGTGTTAAGTATTATTTCAGGAATGATGGCTATGATTGTTCCAACTATGGCAGAATTACAAGGGGCAGTCGATAGAGAATCCATGGAAGGACAATTTACAGACTTAGCACAAGAAACAGTGAGACTTTCGGAGACTGGATTACCAGGAGATATTGCTGAGATGACAATTCAGCCTCACACCGGAGACATAGGGTGGGATATCCGTAAAGAAGGAACATGGTATACCGCAAGCCTACATGAGAACC
>CAZRCY010000114.1:0-4544 GCA_964598735.1 uncultured Candidatus Poseidoniales archaeon | reverse complement strand
AGAAGTCAACTACCTGTTAAAGGCCCTTTCAACTGGACAGGACCTGCAGAATACTTTGTTGAAGTTGACTTACCAGCATCAGAACAGGATGCTGGATTCCCTGGCCCTGCTCTAATGCATGTCGCATTATGGATGCCTAATGTTCCAGAAGGAGAAACTGTTCCAGTGATTGCTACTATTCATCCATACTATGACTTCGGTGGAGAAGGAATTGTTGGAGAGGACTCGAATCCAAATACTGTTCCTGATCGAGGTGTTGGTGAATGGGTTCTCAATGAATTTGTACCACATGGCTACGCTCTAGCTCAAGTATCGACTTTCGGGACAGGACAATCCACACATTGTCAAGATGTGAAAGGGCTTGGGGAACAAACTGGAATACAAGCAGCTGTAGAATGGCTCGGTACTCAAGAGTGGTCCAACGGAAATGTCGGTTTGATGGGTAAGTCATACGCTGGAACCACCAACTGGGAAGCGGCTCAGAATCCTTCTGAACATCTGAAAACCATAGTTCCAATTTCAGGTAGCATTGGAGTGCAACAGATGTTCTATCGTAACGGTAGTAGTGAATCTCGAGCCATGCTTTACGATGCATTGTATGAGGGTGCAACTGCAGATGCAACAGAAGATGATATGCGAATGTGTAGTGATGATATCATTGGACCAGCAAGCCCATTCACAACATGGGCAGGAGCAGGTTTGGGTGGTGATGAATGGAATGACTACTGGGATGAAAGATATCACCTACAGGATGTGATTGACAACTATCAGGGTAGCGTATACATTGTTTGGGGTTTACAGGATTGGAATGTAGATCCATACCATGCATTTCCCACATACCAAATGCTCAATGAGGCTGGAATCCATACTAGAGTTATCGCTGGACAATGGGCCCATAACTATCCAGATCAGCCGGAAATACATGGTGGATTAGGGTCAGGATATGGAGAAGAAGCATACCCAAACATGAGTCGAATGGATTGGGCAATTGAGTTGTGGAACTGGTTTGAGTACTATCTCAAAGGAAACGGTGAGGAACCCGCCGCTCATGCCCAGATGCAAACACATGATGGTCAATGGCACGTGGAAGAAACATGGCCACCTGAAGATATGGAATGGGAAATGTTCGACGTAAACTCATGGGACTCTACAGGTGGATCGACTGTGTCTGCAACCTCATCTGCTACATTCACTTCCCCTGCTTTGGAAAAAGATACTCACATACAAGGAATGCCAACATTCCACGTCAGAGCCAGTACGGGACTCTGTAACGGTGGCCAGTTATTCGTAACAATGAATGATGCCACTGCAGGTTTAAGACTCGGCCATGCAACTATGGATGTAAGGTATCGTGCAGGGGGTTACGAATCTCAGGTAGCTACGCCGCTATCTGAGTACACCATGTTTATGGAATTCAACCCAATGGATGTGAGAGTACCTGCAGGACATTCCATAGAGTTAGTTATTACAGAATCGGGGGAAGATTATCTGCCAAGTCCATGTTCAGGAATTGGGATGACCATCTCTCAAGGAGAACAACCTCTGAGCTTACCAATAACTGAACGAGGACAGGATGCAGAAGAATGGTTCAATGTACCTCCATGGTGGGAAACAATGGAAGAATAATGACAAACATGTTGAGAAAAATCCCTAAATTGAAGAATTACGTTTCTTTTCCGAACATGGCAGAAAGGGGTGAAACTAGATTTGGATCCCTATCAATAGATGGGGTTTCTGTTGGAGATACTATTGCTATTTTTTTACTTCCCATCATGTTACTTACCGGCTGGTTAGTAGCGGTTTTTGGTGAATTTCAATTATCTATTAGGCCGATTATTCTTCTAATTTCTATTTCAATTTTTGCGGCCCTAATTTTTGTTCTTAGGACATTCAAATGGGCAGTTCAGGATTTTCGATGGCTTTGGGTACCCATCGTTATTTTATTCACATCATGGCTTGATTTAACATGGACAGGACCGATGCTTTGGGATCAAGCAGATCATCTTCAAACCGCTAATCGTTATCTGGGTCATTGGGATTGGGAACCTTTTCATCAAGAACGTGATTTCTCATTTAGACCCAAATTAATTTCTGGTCTTGTGGCATTTGAATTCAGTTTGACTACTGGTAGAACATATGCCTTTTTTGTCCCATATTTACTTCTTATAGGGAGCGGATGGCAAATTCAACGCTTTGTAGAAGAACAGGGAGGAAAAGCATGGTCATTATTGGCGGTAACACTGGTTTTGACAATGCCCACAATGATGACGTACGGACGTACGGTGTATCTGGAAGCTATGGCTACTGGTGGATTGGTACTTATTATACGAGATGTTTTGTTGACTAATATTTCCAATCTGAATGAAAAGGATGCAATACGCTGGGGAATGGTAACTTCTTTGATTGGTGCCATCAAATATCCTTACCTGTATCTAGGTCCAGGGGGATTAATTCTGTTATACGGATTAAGTAAAAATCTACGACTGGCGGGGATATATATTGCGGGCTGGGTATTGATTCAAGCTCCTTTCGCAATTAGTGATTTCTTAGTTCATAACAACGCATTTGCAAGTTTTGGACCCCAATTTAGTGGAGCCATAAACAGCATTACTAGTGAGGTTGGCAACTACACTCCCTTACTTGCATTCAAAGATATCCAGAGTCAACTTCTAACGCCATTGCTAATTTTATTAATAATTGGACTTGTAATTTGGCTGAGAGAAAATACCACTCTTCGAACAGGAGTTGTGCTATTTCTAATCCTTCCAGCGATTATTATTTTTACATTTATTCTTGATTTTGGATGGCCGCGCTACCATTTACCTTGGATTGCCATATTGATAATAATCGGAATTTCTGGGGTAGTGCAACCACTCCCAGCTACATCTAGTAACCAAATGAAACAAATTTATTCAATTGGGCTCGTAGTATTATTCGCCTTATCTTCGATACAAATTTATGGAACATTAACCGAGACGTTAGATGAAAGAGAAACAATGCAAAATAGAGTAGATTTTCGATGGGAATTTATTGAACAATATTCCACATTAAAATCAGATATCCCAGCAAATGCAATTGTGCTAGCAGGACACGATATATCCCTTGGATTAAGGTATGAAGTCCCAACCTATCGGTTCGGGCCATCTGAGGACCCCATTCATGATTCAATAGTTGTTGTAAATGCCACGCACGTAGTTACAGGAGGAATATCCACACGGTTTTCGTGGGAACGTAATCCCATGGAAAAATTGGGTGCTCCATTGAGCCCTATTTCACACAGTTCAATAGGAAATAATCACCATATTCTGTGGGAAGTAGATCATAATCGCATGATATCACACGACATTGCAAATTCACTTCCTAATTTTAGCGCTCGACAGCATATTGGAGATACCTATCTGCTTGAGGATACCACTCTAAGTGCACCTGAAGGATGGGAAATTATCAAGATTGTAGACTTAGGAATAAGTGGAACTGACGGTTCTGAGGAACTGGATAGAATACTTGGACTGCCCACCTCGGCATCTGTAATTTGTTTATCGCTTTGCCCGGAATTTATAGAAGTACCAGAAGGAACCACATACATTGTTCAATTGGGGTGGTTAAATGCGTGAACAATTGATTGAAGTATTAATTTGGGCGGCGGTGTTTGAACACCCACTTTCAACCCAAGAAGTACATCGTTACCTATCTGTAAATACTGATATCGATGAGGTAAAATTGGCCTTGTCATCTCATCCTGAAATCATATCTTCTAATGGAAGATGGCATCTATCAATAGTACCATCGGACCCTGAAATTTTAAATCAAAGGCAGTTGAACTCAAAGAAACATCTTAACGAAGTCGAAGAAGCGTTGTCAATACTATGCAGATCTTCAGCAGTTGAAGGAGTGGCAATCACCGGTTCAGTTGCAGCAGGAGTAAACGATGAAAACGGAGATGTAGACATTCTCATTATTGCTAAAGCAGGTCATTTATGGAGAGTAAGAGCATTAGCGATTCATTTGCAACATCAACATAAAGGTGGTATGAGAATATGTCCTAATATGGTACTAGACCAAAGGAATTTGAAATTACGTCCTTCAAAATATGCCGCACGCGAAATGGCAATGATGATTCCTATCAAGGGGAGACATTCCTTCTTATCATTCCTCAATGAGAACCCGTGGTGGAACGAGATTTTACCCAATGCAACTCTTAGAACTTCTCATGAAATAGAATTTGGAGGTGGAAAGGTACCTTGGTGGTGGTATATCATGCGATCCCCTGTGGCTGGAACAATGGCTGAAAGATGGGAAAGCAAGAGGCGAATTCAAGAATTAACTCAGATGTCTAATTCAAGGGAAACAGTCTATGAATTGACACGTTGCTTGGGTCACGAACACGCACACAGAACACGTATTGAAAAACGAATGAAAGAACTGAGAAAGGAAGTGGAAGGATGAAAGATGCAGACTACCATGATAGGGTAGCAAAATACTATGATGAGGAAGCATATGATTTCGAAAAGCGTGCTGGACAAAACCATATCCTAGAATCTCTG
>CAZRCY010000113.1:0-4549 GCA_964598735.1 uncultured Candidatus Poseidoniales archaeon | reverse complement strand
GAATATGGTTCAAATACTAATCATACCGGCTTTGTGTGGACCATAGATACCACTGACCCAGCTAAACCATTCCTTGTTAGTAAGTGGAAACTCCCAGGACAGAGTATTCTTCCCGATGGAACTGTTCACGACAATCATTACATTCCTGGTGGTTACATTTTCAGTCCTCACAATGGGGATACAGGAACGAATGGTCATGTCTATTGGACTCACTACCATGCAGGAAACTGGTTGACAGACCACAGTGGAATTTGGGATAGTATCGTTTGGAAGGATGGTACTCCTTCTCCTGACCTTGGTTGGCAAGGAATTGAGAGCCTAGGAGAGACTGAGACTCTAGGATACTATCTTCCTGCTGGACCGGAATGGATAGAAGATCCAACCAATGAACTTGGTTACGATATGGCTGACTGTTGGGCTTCTTGCATGATTCCATTCGATTGGGGTCTTCAGTATGATCCCCGAGGATTCTTGTTCATTTCCGAGATGGTTAGTGGAGTATACGTAGTTCAATTTGATGAGGATAAAGATCCACGATTTGAATATCCTCCGCTATGGACGCCAATCGAGGAGTGATCGCCTATGCGCATAGCGCTTTTTCTGATTTTCCTAATTGTGCTGACGCCCATGGCAGTGTCCGCTCATGGAGCAGATAAATTCAGTATTATTGTACGAGGTACTAGAATGGATCCTGATACTGTACAAATGGTACAGAACGACACTGTCGAATTTTTGAGTGTAAATAATTCCAATCGCTCGGTTCATATGGATTTTAACGGAGATGGAGATCTCAATGATACCCACGACTTCAATTGCAACTTACCGAGCGGAGGAATGTGTGCTCTAGAAATGAATGTCACAAATTATACTGGGGATTTGTACATTTTCAAGATACTTGAAGAAGATGGTTCTCTAGCCTTTACATTGAATCTTACACTCATAAACGATACTCATGACCCTAATTCTTCAGTTACGAGTCCAGCGGGTTATTCCTTCGGTAATCAGGATGTTGATGAAGATGGGATACCAGATAATGTAGATCGATGTGTAAATACTGAGCCAGGTGTAGAAGTTCTACCCTTGGGCGAAGATTTCCAGGGTTGTGATGCAGATACTGGATTATCTACATTACAGTCCCTACTTGGGGTATTATTCATTGCCTTGATTGGCCTTTGGATGTCTGTAAGGATGCGAAAGGTGAGCTAGAGTGTACAGATTTTCAATTTTTCTTGTCGTCATATCTATGCTTTCAAGCGGTTGTTTAGGATGGGTAGAATCTGGTCCTGAATTCTATGGTGAAGTATTGACGGATTCATCTGTCCCCCTCTTCGAATTAGAATCACATGACGGATCTATGTTCAATAGCAGCTCTTTGGAAGGGAAAGTTGTGATTTTTGTTTTCGTATACACTCGATGCCCTGATATTTGTCCGGTTACTAGCCAAAATGTAGCATACGTGTATGAGAATCTTGGCGATAGAAAAGATCAGGTTGAAGTTGTATCTCTTACTGTCGATCCTTGGGCTGATGATTCTACGACTCTAAATCAATATGTCATTGATCAGAATTTATCCTGGCCTCATTTAACCGGTCCAGTAGAACTAATGGAACCAGTTTGGTCCGCATTCGGTGTTGGTTTGACAACATATTCGGATGATGCCGATGGTGACGGGGTAGTTGATGGATTTGATATATGTCCTGATACTCCAAAAGATGAACCACTCGATCATCACGGGTGTGGAGTAGATACTCAAGGAGGAGAACAAGAGAATTCCACTGCCAGTTCGAGCACATCTGGTCGACATGCACTCCCTGGGTATTGGGTCGATCACATGACTGGGACAATATTGATTGATAGAAATATGCAACAAAGAGTATTTTGGGGAGATATTGATTGGAATCCAGATTTTGTGATTGAGGACATAGATGTCTTACTTGCTGAATGATGTCAAGCAATGAATTAATATGTGAATGAAAGTATCACAATATATGAACAAGGTATTCATAGCTCTTGTGGTTCTATCACTTTCTTTGGCAGGGTGCACTGCTGAAGATGAACCTTATATCAAATATAATGGAACTGAATATCGTGTACCTGAACCGGTTCCTGACTTTAATTTGACAGATCAGAACGGCAATATTGTCAGCCTTTCAGATTACCGAGGAAAAGTTGTAGTTGTAGCATTCATCTTTACTAGTTGTCCAGATGTTTGTCCAGCTATTGAGCACACCTTGAATTTCGTCGATTATAAATTACCAGATCATGGAATAGAAAATGATGTTCAAATGCTTTCAATTACCATCGATCCTGCAAGAGATACAGTTGAAACGTTGAAAAATTATACCGAAATGAATGCCTTTGATTGGCCTCATCTTACTTCTTCAAATCCTGATGATTTGGTAAAAGTATGGAATGACTGGAATGTTGTAGTGGCTAATGACCATGTCTATGCCAACCATTCCAGTCATGATCACGATTCTCATGATTCTCATAATGATGGTAACGAATCTTCTAATGGAACTGATGAAGGACAGGATGACCATTCAGGTCATAACGATCATTCAAGTGATTCAGGCCAAAATGAAACTGTAGAACCAGGTACACAATATGATGTTGGACATTCGACTGTTACCTTTATTCTCGATCAAGATGGAAACAAAAAGGTAGCTTGGTCAGGATACGATTGGGATTCAGATTTATTCATAGAGGATTTGGTTACCATGGTCTATGGTTCGAATCATGATAGTGACGATCATTCTGGACACGCTCCTCATTAGGAATTGAATTGTTTAATCCCGATTCATTATCAGGATTAGTTGTTGAAGAATACAGAACAAATCTAACTGTGAGGAATGCAACAATTGAGGATGCAACCAGAAGAGGTCCTACGAAACTAGATATCCCGTACCACATGATAAGAATTCCAATCGTTGAACCATATGAAATAATTTGGCAAACAACAGATAGGTTTCCGATTCTACTTAAGTCGGTTTTCAACAATTTTTCTTCATTTTCTCTTGCAAATAAATGTAAGGCACAGTAAACAATTTGGAAGGGCATAGTTGATGCGACAATTCCTAACCCCAACTCTCTTTGGAAGGAATAGACTTTGTTAGCCTCAAGACTATGCACCAATAAGATGGCCGTACATGTTCCCAATAGTGCACCCATTATAGTCCAACGTCTATCTGAGAATATTTCTCGAACCTCTTGAACAGTAACAATGTCGGGCGCAACTTGCTTGTTCACAGATGGCGTCCATACCGTTTATGTCATGAAGCCTTCGTTATAGTTCGGCACCAGAACTCTATTCTCAATCATATGATTGGCATCGAACGTAATTTTTGTAGATCAGGAAGATATAGTTCTCTTATGTCATCCATTCCCAAAACTAACATTGCTAATCGTTCAAGTCCCATTCCCCAAGCACAAACGGGCCATTCAGTTCCTAGAGGTTCAGTTACCTCTGGCCTAAAAATTCCAGCACCCCCAAGTTCTAACCACATCCCCCTCCATTTTACCTCAATTTCTAGAGATGGTTCAGTATATGGGAAATATGCTGGACGCACACGGACATCAGGATATCCCATTTTTGCATAGAATGTTTTCAATGTAGTTACAAGCATTGGAAGACTTGCCTCTGGCTCATGAATAATACCCTCAATTTGGTGAAATTCGGGGAGATGTGATTTGTCTATTGCTTCTTGTCGAAAAACACGCCCTATTCCAAAAACTCTGCATGCATCATTTGGATTTTCTGCTAAGTGGTGAACGGTATTGACTGTTGTGTGAGTTCTCAAAAGACCTTTGCGAGCTTCGTCTCGATCAAACTTACCTCCCCATCCAGTACTTCCAGTGTCTCCTCCATTTTCGTGAACATCTGCCCATAGGTGTAGCCATTTTTCTTCTATTGGAATATTCTTAGGGTTTTCCAAATAGAATGTATCTTGCATTGCTCTCGCAGGATGAGTTTGGGGGATAAATAGAGAATCCATATTCCATCCAGCAGTTCTTACGAAATCACCTTCAATTTCTGAGAATCCCATTTCTAGGAAAATAGATCTAATTCTCTGAATGAGTGATTGCATTGGATGTGGTCTTCCTCCTGCGGGAGTAGGTGCTGGTAAGTTAACGTCGTAGCGCTTGAATTTTGCATTTCTCCATTCATCCGTTTGAAGCATTTCAGGTGTTAGATCAACAATTTGCTGAGTTTCATCTAGGCTAGTGATATCGAATTTTATCCCAGCCTCACTCAATTTCCATGTTCTAATGATGGACTCACTAATTTCTATGATGTTTTTCCTAGATTGAAATAATGGAATCATTTCAATATCTGAAGGAATGTTCTTTCCCTCACTCAGTCGAGTGATGTAAGATTCTCTTTCCTCTAGTGTTGTTTGGATGGAATCGATATCTTCTGGCAGAATTAATAATCCTCTCTCGAGGATAACACCTAATTTTTTCAATAGACCAATTCCAGGTCCAGATTCAGATTTTTCAAAATTTTCATTTAGATTAGAAATTGTTCGTTGTTCTGGTTCTTGTTCGA
>CAZRCY010000112.1:0-4641 GCA_964598735.1 uncultured Candidatus Poseidoniales archaeon | reverse complement strand
TTTTGACTGCTCCACTTATTCCGATAGCAACTTCATCACCTTGTTTTGCATCTTTTTGAGTATCTTGACCTAAACGAATTGACTTAACTTGTCCTAATTGAATTCCATCTTTCATCAATCTTTGACCAATATGTACTCTACCTCCCAAAACACGAACTCCGATAACTGCTGGTTTTGATGCTCTGAATGTATGGTCGGGAAGAAATAACAAACGTCCTGGATAGACAATCATCTCTCTATCTGCCTTTTCTTTTTGTTCTAGAACATCTTTCATCCAGATTTCATGCCTATCGATTATGTGGTAAATGATATCCCCACTGATTAGATTAACGTCGCATCCCGGATTCTCAAATTCACTACTAGCCTCGGGTAGTGGTTTTGTGTTAAATGCTAAAATGACACGTTCCTCAGGCTGCTTCCCTACTTCCGCAATACGGATATCCTTCCGTGTTATTTTACCAACACTTGCTGCACGAATTGATATTTTTCGTTCTCCTAATTCAAATGCTAAAGCTTCAAGTCCGCCGAGAGTATCCGATTTAATACAAACACCATTGTCTTGAAGCTCTAATGTCAATGTTGATTCTTCTTTAGCCTTCATCCAAGCTATTTCTTCATCTTCATCAGTTTTGATAACATGTAGTGTAGTTCCTGCTAAAACATCATCAAGATCGACTGCACTAATTTTGACTCCTGATGCCGCATGAACTCTATCAACGGGATCCCATCTATCTCCTGCATCTCTCATTTCACTCATACCTCTGGGAGAGAACATACCTCTAATTTTAGATTTTTTAGGTCCATTTTCGCTGGCTACAATGATTTGATCTCCTTTACCAATTGAGCCTTTGGAGAGAATAATGTCGAGAGTTTTTCCAAGTCCCCTTTCTTCTTTTACCTCCAAAACAGTAGCAATCCCCCGGCCTTGAATATCTGTCAATTGATTTTCCAGATATCTTTCTGCTAGACCGATGACTACTGCTAATAGATCTTGAACACCTTCACCTTCTTTAGCAGAACATGGAACCATTGCAATAGTATTAGTAAAATCTTTGATACGATCATATCTCTCTGCATTAAATCCAGATTCTCCTAATTCTCCAACTAATTTCCAATGTTTTTCTTCAAGATAACCAATTGTATCTTTAGATTGATTTTTGAGTGATATTGCCATAGCACGTCCATTTTCTGAATTCCAGCCATACAATCTATCCACTTTATTCAGAGCAATTACAAACGGGGTTTTTGCTTCTTTTAGAATTCTGATTGACTCTAATGTTTGAGGTTTACACCCATCCATTACATCGATTACTAATATTGCAATATCTGCCAACGCTCCTCCTCTACTTCTTAGACTAGTGAATGAATGATGACCAGGCGTATCAATGAATAATAACCCAGGTGATAAGAATTCTTTACCGCCTAAGAGTGGTCCACAGATATTATTGAGAATATCTGCTGGTACTTCAGTAGCTCCAATATGCTGGGTAATGCCTCCGGCTTCTCTGGCCATTACTGAGCCTTGAGTTCTGGATCCAAGATTTCGAATATGATCTAACAAGGATGTTTTTCCATGGTCAACGTGCCCTAGAACAGCTACAATTGGTTGACGCCGTCCATCCAATCCATCACATCCCTCACTCATAAATCCATGATGTTAGATCTCGTTCCCACTCCATCGTACCTTCGGGGAACCACAGGGACAATTCTGAAGATGCAGTTTCTTCTCCATCGCTTCCATGAATTAAATTAAATCCAATATCCATTCCAAAATCTCCTCTAATTGTTCCAGGATTAGCTTCTCGTCCGTTTGTTGTACCAATAATTAGCCTAGCTACCGATATAGCATCTTTTCCATTCCATGCCATAGCAACAACTGGACCAGATGTGATGAATTCAATCAGACCGTTATAGAATGGACGCTCCTTGTGAACTGCATAATGTTCTTCAGCGATTTGTTGTGTAGGAACGATACTTCTTAGTCCAACTAATTTTAGCCCTTTCCTTTCAAATCTACTAATTATTTCACCTACGAGACCGCGTTGAACACCATCTGGTTTCACCATTACGAATGTAGTCTGCCAATCACTCATGACCCGGGGACCTACTAGGTGTATTTCAACCGAACCTTAAACCAAGAAATTCGCTGATTACTTAATTCCGCCTTTAACGTAAAATCTAGTCCATTTTACACGACGTGGATTTCGCTTTGTTTTGATATGGTTTTTTCTTGATTTACTATCTTTAAACCATAGTACTGAACCATCTCTTTTCACAAACATCATTCCTGTACCCGGTTCAATTTTGTCTCCAGAGAAACTACAAATACGTTCTTCAGGCATCTTTTCCACCTCAACGAGCATTCAATCTCTTTGCTTCCCGTCCAGTATCGCGTAGCATTAGAACGTCTCCAACACGGATAGGACCCAAAACATTTCTTGTGATAATTCGACCAACATCTCGAGGATTTGGAGCATCATTAACTCGTACTTTTACTTGGGTTGCTTCTCCTCTCATCCCTGTTCTACCAACAATCTCTACAACTTCTGCAGGCCATGCTTCAACTGACATAGTCTCGTCTCCTTTACTTGGCCAATCCTAAGGCTTGTTCCTTGACAGATTCAAATCTGTCATTCGCTTCTCTACCTACATCCAAGATTGCAATTGCAGCTGTCTTAGTGCCGCGGGACATACCTGCATATTCTGCAAGATATTCTTGGTTATCGACATAAATGAAAGGGATACTCTTCTCTCTACAAATCATGGGAATGTGGGCCAAGAGTTCGGGAGGATTTACATCTTCTGCCATGATTACCATCAACGCTGTTTGACGCTCAGCACATTTAGTAACTTCATTTGCACCTTTTTTTACAGTGCCATGTCCTTCTTTTCCTACGAGCTTTACAAGCTCAAAAACACTGTCCTTTATGTCCTGTGGGGTATCAAACGCGATGTGTACACTCATTGGTATCTCCTCATGTAGCATTCGCTGCGGAGTAAGGACGCGATATAAACGCATTGGAAATAGAACACTGCGAGATTTTATCGATTAATTGACCTGATCCATCAAAGCCAATAATCCTCTTGCTAGTGCTGGAGCCGCAGACACATTCGCTCTTGGGTTGGGAAGAGAGTCTGTGGAATGTACTCCATTTACATGATTTGACAGTCGGTTGATTGCTCCTCCAGTAAACAGTCCATGGGTACATGCGGCATGAACTTCTTTGGCCCCCTGCTTCAGTAATGCTTCAGAGGCGCGACAAATAGTTCCTCCAGTACTTATCATATCATCAACTATGGCCACTATTTTACCATTAACATCTAGGTCCTTTGGAATGTGTTCGATAGTATGCGCATCTATTCGTTTCTTTTCTAAGTATGAGAAAGGAGTACCAATTGCTTCAGCAACTTCACTTGCTCGTTCTACTGCTCCTTTGTCAGGACTCAATATGAAATCTGGTTGAACTTTAGATTGTAAATGGCTAGCGATTTCAGGCATTGAAGAAACCAATTCAACGGGCGTCAATAAATTTTCAACAGCCGTAGGAGCATGAATGTCTAAAATCACAATCCCATCACAGTGTTTTGAGAACGTGGATGCTAAGAATTGGGCTGAAATTGCTTCACCAATCATAAATCGTTTGTCCTGTCGTGAATATCCAAAATATGGAATTACTAAAAATAGTCCAGGTCCAACATCAGGCAGAATCTTTTCACCGTGTTTGATACTGGACATATTTCCCTTTCGAACATCGTTCAATGCATGTAGTAAAAATAGAGTTTCGAGTATAGCAGAGTCAGGAAAAGTTGCAGATACTAATGCTACAGGCCCAGAACGAACTGGTTCAATACAGTGATCTGGGACTCTAACATATCCTTCAGTATCTGGAAATCGACGCGCCTCTAATTGAAAGTGTTCCCATCCTAGTTCTCTGGCTAGCGATTCAGCCAATGCCGTATCGCCACTTCCTGATGCAATAACGCCAACCATCTGAACAAAGCCAACAGTAGGTTGTTCATTGCCATTACGCTTTGAGGAGAGTGGGCGAGGCAGGATTTGAACCTGCGACCTCCCGGTTATCAGCCGGGTGCTCGAACCAAGCTAAGCTACCCGCCCATAGGCAAAGTCGTCGAACAGCACCTTTGGTTAAAGCGTGACGGTTAGTTATTCCTCTTCATCACTGCCAAAATTAAGTCGCTCATAAGATGTTAATGCAGTGACTCTCTCTAGGCTTGTAGAAAGAATTACTTCGTCTAGTCTTGCAGTGGTGCGACTGAATTGATCAACTGGAATTAGGACCCGATCAGGGAGTCCCATTCTAAACTTCACTCTTGGAAGAAGTTCTACTACAGCTCCCTTGTAAGTTCTCTTGACTTTCTTTAATTCTACTACCTTTCCAATTTCATTGCTGTCATTATCCACAACAGCTCTTCCAACCATCTCATCTGGGGCATAAAGTCCCTCATTGATTCGAATAGTGTTTCTCCATCTTCGCTGTAATTCTCTCATAGACTTTGATATTCGAATAGATCCGTCAGGCTGTAAACTGTGAATTAGTTCCTTGGCTAAAGGTGCTGTAAAGGCGGGTTTTCTCATATATTCTTGCGCTACATCTGAAACTACGTCAATCCTCAAGGATT
>CAZRCY010000111.1:0-4817 GCA_964598735.1 uncultured Candidatus Poseidoniales archaeon | reverse complement strand
CTACAGATAATAATGATGCCATTTATGCAATTTCATACAATGATGGAAACATTGCAGTTTCGGCTAAGTTAAGTGGAAGTGACACAATTCTAGCCCCAAATTTTGAAGGATCTGCTTTGATAATCTACGATGATGTTTCTCTTTCATCAAATACTTCATCAATTCACCGCTACACTGTTTCTAATTCTTCTGGAGCTTATGTTGAATTCTTTGATGCACAGTTTCTTTCTTCTGGAAATGTTCTAGTTGCATCAAAAGTATACGCTGAAGTTCAGGTTGGTTCCCAATCATATGATTTGGATCAAAACCCGGCCATCGTTGTATCGGAGTTAGATTCGCAAGGTAATTGGATAAATTCAATTCTAACCAATGTAGAAGTAGACAATGATTCTGCTTCCTTATCACATCATTTATCTATTGATGAAAATGGTGAATTTGTAATTCATATTGAGTCTTTAGATGATTTACATGTATTCACTCGAATGGCATTGGATATTGATTCTGACGGTATTTCTGATTCAGATGACAATTGTATGAGTATTTACAATCCAAGTCAAACTGATACTGATTTAGATCAAAGGGGAGATATTTGCGACGATGACGATGACGATGATGGGGTTCTTGATGGTGAGGACGAATGTCAATTGACGCCAGGAAGTAGTGCTAATTCTGGCTGTCCAGTTTTAATAATCACAGGGTGCATGGATAATACTGCCAATAATTACAATCCATCAGCAAATTCTGGAAACAATTCCTTACTTTGTGATTATGATTTAGATGATGATGGAGTTGTAGATTCTGAAGATGTTTGTATGGGAGTTGCAGGAAATCAAACCAATGGATGTCCAGAGACCACTGTTACTGGTTGTAACGATCCAAATGCTAACAATTATGACTCTCATGTAAATACTAACGATGGGAGTTGTGACTATGATTTTGATAACGATGGTGTAGTAGATTCTTCTGACGTTTGTCCATATGTATCTGGAACCGATGCTAATGGGAACCCCACCAACAATGGTTGCCCCCCTTCTCCAATTTCGGGGTGCACGTACTCCAATGCTACCAATTACAATCCAAATGCAACAGCTGATGATGGTAGTTGTCAGTTTGTGTTCAATATTGATGATGTAGATGGAGATTTTATACCAGATGTTAATGATGACTGCCCCAGTAATGTAGAAGATCATGATGGATTTGAGGATGAGGATGGGTGTCCTGATCCTGACAATGATGGAGACAATGTAACCGACGAAAATGATGCATGCCCGAATGTTGCTGCAAATACTACCAATGGCTGTCCACCTGTTTGCGAGGCTTGTTCCACCGAAAATAATGCTCAAGGAGTCGAATCAGATAATAATTTTACAAATATATCTGATTTATTAGATGATGTTCTTGATGGAGAATACAACAATGAAATTACTGCAGGTGGTGCAGGGGTTGGAATTGGTGGATTAATTGCAAATAGATTGCCAAAGATTAGGGGTAGACGACCATCCGTCGATATAGGTAAAATTGCAGATGCTAAGGACACATACGATTTAATTGCTGGAGCCGGTTCAAAGAAAACTGCTAAGTCAATCCCAAAGAAACTAGCCTCAGATCATTACATGAGAGACGGATTTGAACGTTTCCAGTCTCTTGTAGATTCTGCTTCACCTGAGGCTACAGAATATATTTCTGATAATTCCGATGATGGTGGTTGAATTAATTTCCTAAAAGATTGCTAACTGCATTTCTCTCTTCCATAAGTGCTGCAACATTTTCATCAATTTTAGTCTGAGCAAACTCATCAACTGTGAGATCTTCCACTACAGTTATTTTTCCATTCTCACATCGACATGGGAAACTAAACACAATTCCCTCGGGAACTCCGTACCAACCTTCCGAAGGAAGAGCAACAGACACGATTCGTCCATTCGAACCCTGCCACCAGTCTCTCATGTGATCGACAGCGGCTGAAGCCGCTGATGCAGCAGAAGAGGCACCACGAGCCATAATTATCGCTTTTCCACGAGTGGATACAGTATCCAGGAATTCACCCTGTAGCCAATCAGTATCGAATAATTCTGTAGTTGATTGTCCATCAACAGTTCCAAAACGTGGGTCAGGATACATTGTATTCGCATGATTACCCCAGATGAATACGTCTTGAACTTTTGAAGCAGGAACACCTGCTCGTTCTGCCATTTGACCCACAGCCCTATTTTGGTCAAGACGAGTCATAGCAGTGAATTGTCTAGGAGGTATGTTTGGTGCATTAGCGCAAGCGATTAGTGCATTGGTATTACATGGATTTCCTACAGTGATGACCTTTACATCACGAGAAGCCACTGCATCAATGGCCTTTCCTTGGCCAACGAAGATTGGACCATTAGCAGCAACTAGGTCAGCTCTATCCATGTCTTTTGTTCTTGGACGTGATCCAACGAGGAATATCGCATCGGCATCGTTGAATGCAATTTCCGCATTATCTGTCCCTATGATGTCATGTACTAGAGGAAACGCAGAGTCTCTTAATTCCATAATCACTCCTTCAAGTCGTTGCATTCCAGGTGATATTTCCAGTAACTGCAGAATTATTGGTTGTTTAGGTCCGAAGCAATTACCACTTGCAATTCTCCATAACAAAGCGTATCCAATGTTTCCTGCTGCTCCAGTGACAGCAACTCGTATCGGTGTTTCAGTCATGAACAGAGGTGTGAATCGGTCGCCTATGACGCTTACCCTGCGAAATCGGATGATTGAAGTATGAAATCATAAAATAAAATACGTGAAATCAAGGTCGCGACCCTTACTTGCATTAATGCTCTTGATACCTGCACCCAGTATTGGAGTTCTTGCAAATGGAATCCTTGCAGAGTCAAATGCTGCATATTTGTCCTTTATTGGTCTTGCAGTTTGGGCATTATGCAAAGTTTGGATTTTTGGTTTCCCTGTAATTTGGCATGTACGGATAGATGGTGGTGAAAGAGGATATTCTCTCCTACCAGAAGATTCAGGATTTCGCCCTTGGATAGAAGGATTAAGCCTTGGAGTAGCACTTTCTATAATTTTAATAATTACTTTTTTAGCCGCTAAACCACATCTCGATATTGAGTCAATAGGTGCATCAATTCGGGCTGTTGGACTTAATTCATGGTCAATGCTCATTCCTGCAATTTTATTTTGGGTTTTCGTAAACAGTGTAGTAGAAGAGTACGTGTACAGGTGGTTCATCACGGAACAAGCCGCCACAATTTACAAAGGAGATCCAATCAAATCGGGTACAATTTCAGTACTATCGTTTACCTTACATCACGTAGTTGCTGTTTCATTAGTTGCTCCAATATGGATGGCCTTACTTGCTGGTTTGGCGGTAGGATTTGGAGGAGTAGCATTTTCTTGGTTATACCACCGTCATGAATCAATTTGGCCTGCTTGGGCATGTCATGCTGTGCTTGATATTGTGGTGTTTGGAGGAGTTGGATGGATTGCTTTGGTCGCCTCTTGAGATTGTCCCTACAATGCACAGGGTTCAAGTGCTGAATTCCAGTGGGCGGAACATCTTGAAAATGGGGGGTTATGATGGATTACGTTGTGCTGTTGAAGCAGGTACCAAAACCGAAAGAGATGAGGGTTACCGCTGAGGGCACTCTCGACAGAGCTTCTGCCCCGAGTCAAATCAATCAAGATTGTCAGCATGCGCTAGAATTAGCCCTTTCTCTCAAGGATAATTATGGGGGTAGGGTGGTCGTGGTTTCTATGGGTCCACCTAATTTTCAAATGTCGCATATTACCGCAATGGAGAGAGGAGTAGATGAGACCGTACTACTATCAGATAGGAAATTAGGTGGTTCAGATACATGGTCTACAGGCTATGCTTTATCTGGTACGCTTCACCATTTAGGTTACAGTTCAGAAAGAAATGATTGGATTATTATGGGGGGAAGACAAACAACTGATGGCGATACTGCTCACGTACCAAGCCAAGTTGCAGAAAATCTTGGGATTCCCCAAGTAACACTTGCAGAAACATGTGAAATCGAAGGGTCCTTTGCTACTGTTCGTCGAATTGTAGAAGGTGGTAGTATGGATCTAAAGATACCACTCCCATGCATGCTCTCAATCGCTCCTACTGCTGCTGCTCTCCGAGGAAGAAATATGAAGGCTGCAGTGAAAGTAAAAAAGCATGTCACCAAGGATGATAGAGGTAAAGATGTATTCAAAGAGGGGGCTTCTATTTTCAGATTACTTTCAGTAGATGATGTAGGATTAGAAATAGAAAAAGTCGGTCTTGCAGGTTCACCTACTATTGTAGCATCTGCTCCTAAAGTTGAGAAGGCAACAAGAGACTTACAGATTACCGATGCAGATGGTCTACAATCTGTGGTGGAGGGATGGCAATGAGTGATTGGCCAGAAGATGCCACAGTTCAGCGGTTCAGTGATGCTACTTCGTCCAGTGGTATTATGGTATTCGCTGAGATGGTAGATGGGGAATTACTCAATGTAGGTAGGGAACTCATGGGCCCGGGGAGAGAAATGGCTGATCAACTCGGCGTCTCTCTTACAGCAATGGTAATTCACCATGATGTGGGTTCAGCTCCTCAAGATTTGATTTCTCTAGGCGCAGATAAGGTGGTAGTAGTTACTGACGATCGTTTGGAACATTTCACAACTCTTCCATACACTCGTGCTCTTTCTGATTATCTTGTGAATGTGCACCGCCCTGAAATTTTGCTGATGGGTGCAACAACAACTGGTAGAGATCTTGCACCTAGAGTTGCAAGTAGAGTCGATGCAGGTGTTACTGCTGATTGTACTAAATTGAGC
>CAZRCY010000110.1:0-4833 GCA_964598735.1 uncultured Candidatus Poseidoniales archaeon | reverse complement strand
GGAAGTCGCCGGTTCAAGCCCGGCCCGTCGCACCTTCTCAGAAGAGGTCGTCATCGTCGTCTTCTTCTTCAAATTCTATTCTACCAGTATCTGCTTTCTTCGTGGCAGGAGCCTTCTTTGTGTTTTGAGGCTCAGGTTGTTCTCCAGATGTTTCATTTTCATTGGCTTCTAATCTCAATCGTGCTTGTTCCTTTTCTCTAGCAAGTAACTCTTCGGGATCGAGCCCTGCCTCAATAGCTAATTTTATTCGGCGCTCTTCTAAGGCTCGGCGTTCAAGTAATTTCTGCTTAGCTTTGTCATACTGCTGCAACATATACATTGCATCGTGTTCAAGTAATGGAGAATCAGAAATAACTGTAACATCTAACCAGTCACCCTCTTCTGCTAGATATTCAGCCAATGGTTCAAACTTGAGATCTGATTTCTTTAATTGAGTGTAATGCATAGCGTTACCTGAACGATGTTCAATTCCAGAAAAATGACAATAGAATTTCTTACCTCCAAATTCAGAGCGTACTTGGTCAAATAATTCTGCAAAATCTTCAGATGTTCTTAGAGAACCATTTCCTCGAGCATGAATATGAGCCATATTCAGTACAGGAACGGTCCCTTCCACATGATTTACAACCTCAAGTACTTCATCTAAGGTACCCCATAGCGACTGTTGTCCACTTGTCTCAACTCCAATTAATGTAGGCTCACCTTCGGTAACCCAAGGGAAGGCCGCATAATCAATCTCATCCTCTTTTTTGCCCCAAAGTTCGTGACAACGCTCGACAACACCTTCCAAAATATTAGCAAGATGTTCATTTGTCTCTCTCCCAGGGCGCCTTTCCCCATACGGACCTACGTGATATGTAATATGTCGAGCATTAACGACCTTAGCTGCCTGCAAACTCGTTTCCATTTTCATTAATGTTCGTTGACGAGAACGATTATCTCCAAGTAAGTCTGCATAATATGGGCCGTGCATATTCATTTCAAAATCAGACTTCCAAGACAGAATACCTGCTTGCCAATATTCATTGAAGTGTTGTGGTGCAACCGTCCTAACAGTTTGAATCTCCATAGTGGAAAGACCAAGAGCGGTGATGTCATCCATTCCTTCAACAATTGTACGCCCTTTACAAGACAAAGGTACCCCTGCTGGTCCGAAACGAAGTGGCATCCAATTGACCCCCGACTTCCTGCCCGAACGGGTGGCCCTTGAAAAGGGATGGCACGAAATCAATGATTTAGTTAAGATTAGAGTAGGCAAAAGATAATTGAGAATTATGCAAAATTAGGACAGCATCATAACCTCCAACATCATCGTAGAAACGATGACCAGACGCTGGAGTAGTTTGGGTGTCGCTTCGCTAATGCTCCTTTTATTAATGATCCCTGGTGTTAATGCATTCAGTGTTGAAAAGGAGTATTTTGGACCCACTCATTGGAATCTCGACATTCCTGAGAATGTTTACCCCATAGATGGATTTGGGCACCACGAATTAGATCCTTTACTCAATTCTCGAAACTCAGATTTAATCCGATTAATTCCTTCAGAGGGAACAAATGAAACAAATTGGATTTCAAGGAGCAACCTTCCAAGTCCTCGGGAAATTAGTAATTCTATATGTTACAACCCCAATGGCATGGTTTTAGATGAAGACGGCCTATCGGATATGAACTGGCTTTGGGGACAATTCGTATCGCATGATATTGACTTTACTCTGACTCAAAATGGACGGGTACAAGGTGCAGCGGAGCGAATTGACATACCTGTACCATCAGGAGACCTATGGATGGACCCACAAGGAACTGGTTCAAACCTGATAATGATGTTTAGATCAATCTACAATCAGTCAACAGGAATCGAAAATATATCCCGAGAATATCCGAACTCAGTAACAGGTTGGATAGACGGATCTTCTGTCTATGGATCTACTCAAGAAACCGCCGATTGGTTAAGAAAGGGAGAAGGAGGGCTACTAAAAGTCACATCCGATCCGAATGGAGATCTCCTACCGTTAGCTGCGGAAGATGATGAGACCGCACCTAGTATGAGTTTTGTTGGATTCTCTGCCTCAGAGAGGTATATTGCCGGTGACGCTCGTGCAAATGAACATGTTGGCCTTACAGCAATTCACATAATTTTCGTTAGAGAGCACAATCGGATTGCAGAAGTGTTAGGATTACAAAATCCTGAATGGACAGATGAAGATATTTATCAAACAGCAAGGAAATACGTTACCGCGTTAATGCAACAAATAACCTATCAAGAATATCTACCTTCAATGAATATATATTCAGACACAGGTGAATATGATCCAAGTGTAAATCCATCGATAAGTAATGCGTTTGCAACCTTAGCATTTAGGATGGGGCATTCACAAATAGGGCCACTTACATTACGGTTGGAAGAAAATAGAACCTCGATACCTCAGGGAAGTATCGCATTGGAAAATGGTTTCTGGGATCCTAATTCTCTAGTGACAGATGGGGGCATAGATCCCGTTCTCCGAGGGTTAGCATTTACTACTCAAGAAGCAAATGATGTGGGATATATTCACGCCCTCAGAAATATGTTATTTGGAGAACCTGGAATGGGGGGAATGGATATGTGTGCAATAGACATTCAAAGAGGTAGAGACCATGGAATCCCTGGTTATGGGGCATTTCGAGAGATAGTTGGACTGGCACCAACTAATAACTGGTCTGATGTTACCTCGGATTCTGATCTTGCATCTCGATTAGAATCAGTATACCCAAATGTCAGTTTAGCAGATCCAATAATCGGAATGTATGCTGAAGATCATGACTGGCTCCATCATTTTCCTGAATCAAATGAATTTCTTACCATGCGTAGCACTGTAGGCCCAACAATGCACTACATACTCAAAGAGCAATTTCATAGGTTAAGAGTAAGTGACCCACTATTCTACGAATGGGATCCAGATTTGTCACAAGTTTTAGACGAAATACGAAACACTACCTTGACTGATGTAATTCTTAGAAATACAGGCATTGAAGGAATGGTATGTTTATCAATGATTTCAGAACAACATTGGTTAGAGAATTCTGAAGGAGATTTTACAACATCTGAAGATTATTGTATTAATGAAAACCTAAATTTTGCGCCAGGCCCCCCTATTGAGATAAATAATCCAGCACAAGATCGATCTACTGTTCTCAATGCAAAAATGACTGAAAGAACCGCCCGAAGTGGATTGGGTGGAATAGACTTAGGCATGACTTCTCAATGGGCGAGTTATGGCCCATCCATAGCTCCCGGAGATTGTGATGGAGATGGTTTAATTGACATTGCAGTTGGCGCTCTTTTCGATCAAGAAGGATGGGAAAATGGAGAGAATTTTAGTAAAGGAAGAATGTATTTGATGAAAAATATCGGCAATAATCAATTCATCGACATTACTGATGACTCGGGACTACCCACATCTGATTCAACTGCATTGGGACTGACTTGGGCCGACTTTGACAATGATGGTGATTTAGATCTTCATGTATCCAACTTTGGTGAAGCAGATCTTGAAAATAATTCCAGTGGTGCTCCAAATGAACTATTTCGAAATGAAGGAGGATGTGTTTTCACGGAAATCGCAAAAGAAGTAGGAGTAGACAATTCTGGTCATTCATCAAAGGGACTTTGGGCAGATTATGACCATGATGGAGATTTAGACCTATATTCTATGAATTTTGGAATTTTATCAGAAGAACAATTACTTGTTCGTCAAGAATCTAACATCCTATACCAAAATCAATTGAAAGAAACAGGTACTGCTAATTTTAATTCAGTTACCATCCTTGCTGGAAGGGTTGATGGGGGAACTTCAGAGCCAAGTTCAGATGGAGAAGTTGCCATTGGAGATGCTTTCTCCATAGCAATTACATCTCCTGAAAACCCTTCTGCTCAAATGCTAATGCCCTCAGACAAAGACCCAAACGGAAGGGGTTCTGGAATGTCCTGGGCAGGTGTCTTTGTTGATATGGATGGAGATTCATGGGAAGACATCTTTGTTGCATCTGATTTTGGATTCTCTCCATTTTACAATGGAAGTGATTCTGGAGAATTCAAAACTTCTACTTTTTCGCATAATTTTTCACTACCTGGGACAGGAATGGGAGCCAGTGTAGGAGACATAGAAGGGGATGGAGATCTAGATCTTTGTGTCAGTAACTTTGGTCCTAACTATCTTTGGATGCAATCTGAACCAACCAATTGGGAAGAAGTTGGAGTAGACAGAGGAATTGCAGAAAATATTCTCGTAAATTGGGACTGTAAATTCCTTGATGTTGATCTCGATGGAGACTTAGATTTATGGTTTGGGGTAGGTAAAATCAACCCCTTCACTTCATTCAATAACAATTCACTGTATATCAATGACGGAACAGGACATTTCGTTGATGGAATAGATGCAATCGGACTTCTCGATCAAGGTAAAACAATGGGATCTACATGGGCAGATTTTGATGGAGATGGAGATTTAGATTTAGTATTAGGAGACGCGAATATTGGAATTAGATTCTTTGAAAACGATGCTGCTCAAAGAGATAATGTTAGATGGATTGCGATAGATCCAAAATCTAGTGACTCAAATGATGGAATCAATAAAGATGCTATTGGCTCAGTAGTTGATATCAAATTTTCAGACGGTAAAGTGGTCCGACAAGCAATTTTAGCAGGAGATGGATTCGTTGGTTGTTCGATTTCAGAAATAAGATTAGGCATCCCATCAAATGTTGAAATCGAAGAAATCAGAATCATTTGGAATGACGGCGAGGTAACAACCATGGACAAGTGGACACTAAATCGAATCAATGTACAAAATTATG
>CAZRCY010000109.1:0-4919 GCA_964598735.1 uncultured Candidatus Poseidoniales archaeon | reverse complement strand
AGAGATGCAGAAATAATAGAAATATTGCTCATGAAACCTACAGTGGAAAGATCGATCCCAAAAAGTGCCCTTTGCTCAGTCCCGTTCTGAGGGTCTGAACTAATCTCGATAATCGAAGAGGTAGTATCTACCATTGAAGGATTTGCGCTACTAATTACTGCGTCAGAAAAACCTCCTGAACCATCATCTTGATACTGAAGAGTCCATGTTCCATTACCATTATCAATCTCTACAGGGGCGTAAAATTCACGAATTTCCCGTAATTCATTTTCAGGTGTCCAATATGAGGTACTGGAAATGATAACCAGCACTAAAAATAGTGCAAGGCTATTTTTCTTGGACATAGAAACTCATTCCTCAAAAGGTTCCCAATCATCCATGTCTGGTGTTCGATAATACCATGTTCCATCATCAGGATCTTCCCACCATTCAGTTCCATCTTCATCAACTGTAACGCCATCATCTTCTGATTGCTCTTCGGGTTGTTCCTGCACCTCTTGAACAGGAGAAGATGGACCTGCTACCGGTCCAGATGGGCCTGCTACAGGTGCTTTTGTGTCTTCATAATCTTCTTCATCGTCATAATCGTCATCCTCGTCAAAGTCATAATCGTCATTTCCGCCTCTTCTGAGAATCACAACAGCAAATACCAGTAATGAAAGAATTAGTAATCCTATCAAGCCAGCAGCAGCATAATACAACATTCCACCTGCTGCAAAGAATCCCGGAATTGTTCCAACTGAATTAATAGCAATTGAAGCAGATTCTCCTTGATCCGCTACTGTTATGGTTCCAGAACCAGAAGAAATCAAAGTAATTTCCCAATTCTGGCTTCCTGACCCTTGTTTAATTTCATGTCCTGTTGCAACAATATAAGGGTCATTCAATGAAACAGGATTATTCCATTCGTCATATCCGAATGCAGTTATGGACAATGTACCTTGTTGTTCTGCTTCAGTTTTATCAGCATTGAGAACAATGTAATCTAAATTAGATGCAATTACTTCGACAGTCCAAATTTCAGATAGTCCGTTATGGATATATTCGAGTTCATAAATTCCAACTGTTGTTTGCTTGAATACATAGGCTCCAGTGTTGTCATTATCTATATCCCAAATCACAGGATCATCCCATGTGGATTCCACTATTGCAAATTGATTCAATGCTGAATCTTCCGCATACAATTGAATATCTACCATTTCACCTGCCACCATCAAATCTTTTTCTGCAACATGCCAAATTCTTACAGCAACACCATGAGAAACTGTAGCAGAAATACTATCTTGATATCCATTTTGTATTGCACAAATCCGATATGTTCCTTCAACTCCTGCTGCCCAAGAACCAGTAGAGTCAACTTCATTAGTGATTTCCTCTGAATCCAAAGAAGCACCACATTCCCCAGGAGGAGATGAAACTGAAATATCATGGATATACCATTTAAGAGAATCAGCCTGTACAACATTTTGTTGCATATCCTTAGCGACTACACTCAGAGAGATAGAATCATCAGCAGTTAATGTATAATCAGAAGAACCTTGGATTTCGACATCTGCGAGAGCACCAGGTATAACAGTAACAGTTTCTGAAGCAGTGAGAGGGACGGTTGTAACTCCATCAGTCCATGTTAATGCAGCTTGTACAGTCCAATCTCCTTCAGTGTATGCATAGAAATTAGCAGCAGCACCATCGAGAACAATCCAAGATTGATCTGCACCAGGAGTTGTTATCAACCAATTTTCGGGAGTAACTGGTTTCTGATTACCCCTCTGGTCTATCACGAAAGCACGTAGATTCAGAATTTCTCCAGCAGTGGCCTGAGAGAACCCGCCAGTAACCCTAAGATCCATTTCTACAGGGGCTCCATCAACAACTGAAATTGTAACTCTGTCGGTTTCACCTTCAATCTCTACCTCTACCCATTGAGTACCTTTGGACCATGCTGTCCAAATAATTCTAGAATCAACTTCTGTGAATGTACCATTCAAAGCAGACCATTCATTGAGACTTAACGTGTCAGTAATATCATTTGAATTTCCTCTAATATCGACACGAATTACGGTAAATTCCACTGATTCGTCGGCAGTAATTTCTGTGACGTTAGCAGTGAGAATAACAGATCCAATCGCTCCGTAAACAACCTCGACATCAAAGGAACCACTGACTCCAACTGAACTACTAGCATTAATTGTCCAGTTTCCAACATGATCTCCAGTAAATTCTCCCGCAGAAGTGATATTTCCATTTTCTACTGACCAAGAAACAGTTCCTGCTTGTAATGCTGGCATCTCATTGAATCGAATATCTTCAACAATCCAAGTGTATGTACAGGTACTTCCTGCATCAACAACTGCACATCCAGAGACAACAAGATGATGGGGCGCACCTGTAGAAACAACTACTGGAATTGTTTCAGTGCTACTCCCCCATGTGATAGTTATAGTCTGAGTACCCGTCAACCATGGCATGTAAATAACTGATGAAGAAGGAGTGGTTGTGGATACAGTAAGATCACCTGTGGATGAAAAGGTACCGTTTGTTACTGACCAAAGTACAATTTCACCGTCTACTTCATTTCCAAATTGATCGACCACAATTGCAGAAACCGGAAGACTCTGATCGGCATTCAAAGCAGCTGTTGTTCTATCAGGAATCAATGTAACAGGAGAACCATGATCTACTGATAGATTCAGCACTTTGGATACTTGACCGAAACGAGCTACAACCTGTTCATTACCTGCATATTGAGGGGTATAAACCCCTGAAGTGGAAATAGAACCGAGACTAGAACTACTCCAAGCAACATTGCCTGCTAATGTTTGACCAGTGACATCCAAAAGAGTAGCAGTAAATGTAACGGGAGAATCTGCATCCGTAGAAGACGGTCCAGTAATCTGAATATCGTAGACATTGGTATAATTCAGAATCAATTGAGGATGATACGTACTATCTTCTGAATTATCAAATTCTACAACAATTCTACCACCTGCGGTATCTGGAGTTCCAATTAACACAATCCCAAGAGTACCATACATAGAAGTCATGGCACCGCTAATGTCGAATTCAACCCAAGTATTTCCATTTGTATTGTATATCCGCACAGTATCTAATGGAGTAGATGCATAGTCTACACCACTACGCATTCCTGGAATATCCCAAGCATTTCCATAAGAAGCATCATCCCAAGTGGAAGATACTTCAGAGAAATTCTGATTCAATAGTGCATGAGCACTTACATCAAGGTATGAAGTATCAGCCAACAAAACACCATCGAGATGAATTCTTAATTTCCCACTATGGGGATTAAGATTTGATGGAAGGGGAATCTGTCCTAAATCAAGCCAAACAATGCTTCTACACTCGTTTGTAGTTGTGGGTCCTGATGAAGAATCACCACATCCTATACCAACCTCTAGGCCACGATCTATGAATACTTCACTTGGATCTGATTCATCTATTGTCGAATCATGGATATTCGGGTATTGAAGCACACTAGCTGCTTCTCCTTCACCATATGTAATACTGTAAAGATGGTTTCCTAAACTAGTGGTTTCAGGTTCACCTACTGCAAATGACCATGCTGCTGAACGAGCACCCGGTATTGAGCCGGCAATAGACTGAATATCCCAAGAATAGAGTACATCAGGGTCCAGATCGAAATTTGGTGTCCAACAAATCGTTGGAGGAGTACATCCTGTAAATCCAGAATCAATCCAAGAACGCTGAGTAAGAGTTGTTGTATCATTCATTAACCGTAAGATGTAACCAGAAGCCCCAGATGCGGCATTCCATGAAAGAGTAGGACGAACCGACGAAGACAACAGATACCCATCTTCCTCAAAGAGAACTGATTGATCAGCAGGAGATTGCAAACTCACTTGAGGAGGTGGAGTAATCCCATTCGGGTTATCAACAAAATCAAACACAAGTTGAGGTGTATTACTACTAGCCTCGGAAGATGAGAAATACAATGTTCCTGTCCAGTTTGTGATCAACGCCAAAGTCATTCTACCATTCTGATTTGTGAAAGCATTTCTAGCAATTGAAGTGATATCCCATTCATACCATGTTCCTGAACCTGTAGCGACTCTTGTAATGGAAGCTGAAGCAGTGGTGCTACATTGAGTACCCGGAATGTACGTACTCCAAGAAACCGTATCTTCTGACCAAGTATTATTTCCACAGTCATGGATTCCGACAGTATGTGCTCCAGAACCAAGATAGTTTGAACGATGGAGTCTGAGAGTTACTCCTGTTGGTAGTGTTGTAGATTGGAAAGGTAATTCTCCTAAATCCATCTCGACTAGAGATACAACAATTGCTCCAGCGGTTGTAGATGATCCGACATTCAGAGAAACTGAAGTTCCGTGATTCTGGGTCTGACCCGGACCACCAGCACTGTCAATATAGGTATCAGGGAATGAAGGTAGATTTCCGCTCGTTTCGAAAACATCTCCTCGCTCCAATGTAACGGAGTAATTTCCTGCTCCATCGGATGTTCCAACGACTGAATCTGGAACTCTGAAGGAACCCCCTTCTGTCCAATTACCATATTGGTTATTATCAACGCCTCTAACTCTCCAATAATACCATGCATCATCCCAAGTTATTGATGATGGGAAAGTGAACGATGTAGATGATGGTGTACCAGTAGTAGTGGTGAACAAACTGGTATTTGCATTACTATTGAATAAGTCAGGAGTCCCGAAAAACGGATCTGTATCAACTTGGAAATCCCAAGAATGATTGGTCAACGAATGGCTCCAAGACAAATCAACTGAATCAGGTGGAGTAGGCAACAAAGCAGTTGAATTCCACATTGTAGTCATAGAGCCAATCACTGGATTCAAGGAAGTTGCATCTTCAGGAATCCAGGTATTTCCACTAGAATAAATCATGTTGAGTCTTGGTGAAAATGA
>CAZRCY010000108.1:0-4997 GCA_964598735.1 uncultured Candidatus Poseidoniales archaeon | reverse complement strand
GTAGCATTTACTCTACGAAAAGAACGTGAAGAAGTGCCTCGAAAAGAAATTCTGAGAGCTGTACAAACTACTTCTGGCGCAGGAGGAATGGGACTAATGGAAAAATCATTTCTCTGGGCCTTTTCTTGGATGGATACTAGATTCAGAATTCAAGATTATTGGGCTATGTCTAGAGATGCATACTACAGCATGCATAGGCAGATGCCCCTAACTCATGCAGAAAAATACAAACTGAGGATTATTTGGTATTGGTACCCGTTATATTGTTTGGGAGGAATTTCGTTCTTGGCATTCATTATTCTGGTAATCACAGGCACCATTCTTGGCATATATTATGTTCCGGGTGGCATGGGAGATCCTACCCCGGCTTATGCTAGTATGGAGTTTATTATGACTCAATTACCATTTGGTTACATCATTCGTTCTATCCATCATTGGACAACACACTTCATGGTTGCTGCTGTTTTCCTCCATATGTGCAGAGTGTATTTCACAGGAGCATACAGAAATCCTCGTGAATTAAACTGGTTAATCGGAGTAGCTCTAATGTTTTTCACTATCTTCTTCGGATATTCTGGATACCTCCTGCCATGGGACGCATTAGCGTTTGGTGCCGCCACAATCGGGATCAACATGGCAAATGCTACCCCTCTAATAGGACCGTGGGTTGCTACAGCCATGTTCGGAGGAAGTACACTAACTTACCAGGCAGTTACAAGAATGTACTTCATCCATGTATTCATCCTACCAGTTCTTGTCACTACTTTGATAATAATTCATTTGTTTATTGTTTGGGTCCAAGGAGTTGCCGAACCGCACTGATAGGAGGGAGTAAATGGGGATTATCGAACGTCTTGGTCGGGTTGCGGACACCTATGTTGGTGAAAGGGATCAACTAATCGAGGCAGAGCAAGAACGAAGAAGAGTATTCACTGGCCATGCATTTTGGCCTCAAGAAGTGTTGAGAGATACCATAATTGCAATGTCAATTCTGATGGTTTTATCTTTCTATGCATGGCTAATTCCTCCTCCTCTACACAGCGCTGCAGACCCATTTGCTCAAGCAGGATTCGTATTTCCTGATTGGTATGTGCTTTTCTCTTACGGATACCTTCGACTCGGAGAATATCTTCCTCAATTCGATATTCCACTCCCAACTGCTATTGGAAATTTCTTCGGAACACCAATTATTTCTTGGAATGCAGGATGGTGGGGGGCAGCCATTACAGGAATCCCAGTCGCAATTCTTGCTTTGCCTCCATTCATCCCAGGTAGGGAAAAACGTGGAGTTGAAGATCCATGGTTTGCAACTGCAGGAATGGTTTATCTTGCACACGTTTGGTTTATCTCAGTTTACTCAATCAATATCTTCCTTGAGTTGTACGGGAAAAATCGTACAGATTTTTGTCAAATGAATTCTCATGCGGGTCTATCATGTGGAACGAGAGAACCATGGATAGCAGAGGTATTCAACAGCATACCTTGGCTTCTAACTGGAGTTTTCATATTTGCAGTACTTTACTTCGCTATTCGTTGGTTCTTGGTTCAAACGCAAGGAGCAAGGATCACTCCAAACGGAAACAGGAACGTAGCATTTGGATCACTCATTGTCGCAGTATTACTCTGTTCGGTCACCTGGCCTGTATACGATAATGGTTTTTGGGACATGGGAGGATTTGGAGCCATGCAAGATATTGAAGAATTAGAAACCCTTCGTAGTCAACCTAGCGATACCTTGGTAGCTATCGGGGAAAGCGAACACCATGAACATATGATGGGACTCTGTTTATCCTACAGTGACTCATCAAAATCTCCTGCATGGAACGATGATCATTTTGATTCAGGAGCATGGGCTTACGAAGACTACTGCGTAATGCCTGCTGAGAAATTCACTGAATGGGGTATTTTCCAACCAACACAATCTCATATTATCGATTTTAACGGAGCAAACAATCACATCGATACTAACAATGGTAGAAATGGATTATTCAATGAATCAATTCACCCGGGTTCAGTTGATGGTTCAGCCGTAGTACACACATTTTCAGGAATAATGGAAGTTCCAAATTTAGGTGTAGATACACTATTCGTAGATGTATCTTGCAATGCTAGAACTACAATCAGAGGTTCAGGAAATCATACTATTTCTCTTGATGTGAAAGATATTGCAGGTACGACCCTCCTATCTATGGATTCATGTAATACTGAAACATTGAAACTAAGTTCGGGAACGTCTTATTCTCTTGACTATAGAATAAGCACAACCGGATTAGACATCTCGGGGGATGTAATCACAGATGTCTCCATGTCTGCATTCCAGCCCTTAGTTCTAGATTCCAATGGGGTAGCAGTAGATCTTTCGGATGAGACAGAATTATTCTTGTTGACAGGATCTGCAATATACAATGCCGAACAATTATCTTCGTTTACTCTCGAAAATCCTACCTTCGAAAAGAATCCAAAGAGTTTAGATGCAAAACTAACATATTCATTAGTTATCCCATGTCTTGGAGTTGGAGCACTTGTCTTTTTCCTAATGAGAAGTATGGCTAAGGGTTACGAGTATGAAATGAACAAATGCTACGGTTGCGACCTGTGTGATGATGCATGTCCTGTTCGATTATTCAATGCAGGAGATAAATTGAATATTATCTACAATACTTGGAATAATGAGGATGATGGAGTACCACTCTATTCTTGTTTGACTTGTACTGCATGTACAAATGCATGCCCACAATTGGTGGATTATGACTCATACATTGACATTAGAAGAAACTTAATCGTTGGAGGACCTCCAGCTGCAGAAATTCCTCATTCGATTTTACAAGCAGTACTTAGAGCAGAAGCAGATGACGAAGCAAACGATCAATTCGTTCCAGTTGAAGATTACCCCATCGATTCGTCTGTAGGATATTATCCTGGTTGTGTGGACTATATAGACCAAGAAATGATTTTCAGCCATGTTAATGAAGGCACAATGAATCTTGGACAAACTACTGATGCTGCCTTTACTCTGTTTGAAGATGCAGAGATTGATGTTTCATACTTAGGTAGAGATTTCCTAAAATGTTGCGGTCACGATCAGAAATGGCAAGGCATGACAGAAGTTTTTGAAAAACTAAAGGCATACAATCAGAAGAAATTGGGAGATAGTGGAATTGAAACATTGGTCACTTCTTGTGCAGAATGCTTCCGAACCTTTGCATTAGATTACGAGCTCGATGACCTCAAAGTAATGCACACTACAGAATTTTTGATTGAGTCTGGATATGACTTTGATGCAGCGGTTCCGGAAGGAACTACTGTAACCTATCACGACCCTTGTAGACTAGGAAGACAAATGAATCTCTTTGACGAACCTCGTGAACTAGTAAAACGAGTAGAAGGAGTCGATTTAGTTGAGATGGAACATCATGGAGAAGATGCTTTATGTTGTGGTGTTTCAAGTATGATGTCTTGTAATGAAAATTCTCGCGCCCTCAGAATTGAACGGTTTGAAGAAGTAAGGGCAACAGGTGCAGAAATTATGCTTACAACTTGTCCTAAGTGTGTTTCTCACTTTGAATGCTTGAAGTTTGAAGGTGACCCTAGACATGATTTTGAAATCTTAGATGTTGTATCCTTCTTAGCAAGGCAAATTGAAGAAAAGAAGCACATCTGATATCAAAATACTAAGACTAGAATGAATGGAGTCACGTCATAAAATGTCGACAAGAGAGCAAGTCGCTTCACGCCGAGTGGACGTCCAAAAACGGATACGTATGGCACTTAATGCTGCAAAGGCAGAGGAAAGAGCAACTATCAAAGGCGGAGAAACTACAGTCGCTTTCGTTACTGAGGCACAATGTATCGGTTGTGATCAGTGTACTATTGTCTGTGACGATGATGCAATTGAATTATATGATAAAGCAATGATGAGTCCTTTAATTCAAGTAGATATAAATCGCAAAGCGAAGGTACTACGTGATCCTTGTACTGGTTGCAGATTATGTGTTTTAGCTTGTCCCACCGATGCAATAAGTATGATTGATAGATAACTATACTATTCTAGAATAAATTTCAGAAAAACGTGATGCATTAGATTCATACGTGTATTTTTCTAAAACTCTTTCACGCCCCAAGATACTTTTCTCAAGAAGTTTTTCAGGGTTCTCAATTTCCTCAATAATCGCTGAAGACATTGAATCATTATCACCCATAGTAAACAATTTTCCAACTGTATCATCGACCATCTCAGGTAAGGGGCCGTGATCTACAGTCACTACAGGAGTCCCAGATGCCATTGCTTCTAGCGGAATTAATCCTTGACCTTCATAATAAGAAGGATATACAACTAGATCTGAAATCCGAAATAATAAAGATAAATCATCAAATGTAAGACTAGATTCAATTGTAACCTTTTCTCTGATACCCAACTTTCGAGATAATTTCTCAAGACGTTTCTTAAGATGCCCCCGACCTACGATAAGTAATCGTGCTTCTGGGATTTTTTTGTTCACCCTAGAAAATGAACGTAACAGCGAAGAATATCCTTTGCGCGCAGCTAACCTACCTACTGCCAATAATAATTTTCCATCTTTGGGGACGTTATATCTTTCACGAATCAATTTTCTTTGGGTACTTTCACCTGTAAGTGGAATAAACATTTCTGTATCTACACCCCAATGAATTACTTCACAATCCCAAGCCTTAGGGGGGGAATATCTTGACATGAAATCTTGTTTTGTAGCCTCTGAATTTGCAACACAAACAGTAGATTCAGATAATGCAGCATTTTCAAATCTAGCATAATACCCACCTGTTAGTAATATTGCAAGGTCGTTTGGATTAGCCCAAACTGCTGCTTCTTTCATTTTTGATGCTATTCTAAGACCATCTCTTTCGCCTAACCAAGAACCATGTAATGAAGAAACTACAGGTGAAATCTCTTCTTTACAAATCTTGAATTGTTTCTTTGTCCAAGATATCATTGGACAATGGAGATGAACAACATCCAC
>CAZRCY010000107.1:0-5236 GCA_964598735.1 uncultured Candidatus Poseidoniales archaeon | reverse complement strand
ATATTTTTCTAAACATTCGTGCTGTATCTGTAGGTGAAATTGTTGAGATGAATGTCACTTGTCAGGATGATAATGAAACTCAAGTAAGATATAATTTGAATCTTACTGATGTAAAAGTTCATTTTCCTGATGGTCATTCTAATAAAATTATGCTGACTGATACTTTAGGTGTAATAATGAAATATCCATCATTTGATAGATTTGTGGATTCACAATTTGCTAGAAAAGAGGTAAATGAGGATACTGTGCTAGAAATTATCGCAGAAAGCATTGATCAAATCTTTCAAGGAGATGATGTATATGATGAGTCTACAACCAGTAAAAAAGAATTTATTGAGTTTGTGGAAGGTTTGACAAATGAACAATTGGCAAAACTTCAAGAGTTTTTTCAAACATCACCAAGATTAGAGCATACATTTAAAGTTAAAAATCCCAAAACAGGTGTCGAGTCTGACTATACAATATCTGGATTACAAGCTTTTTTCGGGTAGCCCTCTTTCACAATTCGTTAGAGGGGTATTACAAGACTAACTTTGCTCTCATGCAACACCATAAATACAGTTTGAGTGATATTGAAAATATGATGCCATTTGAGAGACAAGTTTATGTTTCTCTACTAACTCAATACTTGGAAACACTTAAACAACAACAAGATAAACAAAAATAAATGTCTAGCGGAACTGTTGGTTATACAGACACTAGGGGTAATAAAGATTACCTGTCTATCATAGCAAATCAAGTTGGAAAGCGTCTCAAAGAAGCTTCTGACATGGCATCGGAAGAACGTGCTTTTGCGTCAGAACAGGCAGAATTGGGTGGAACATCATTAGAAGAAGCAGGAATAGGGAGAGGATTTTTTTTCGGAAGAGCCCTTGGTTCAAGATTTGGCGGAGATAGAATTGCCAGAACTAGGGGCAGAATGGGTATGGGTGGTGCAGGAACCAACCCAACATCAACTCCAGCACAAAGATTTCGTGGTGGTTTTGATTATAACGTAACTAATGATATAACAAATTTAACTAATGTTGCACCTTTGTCTGGTGCAATTTCTAGTGGACTTCGTGATGTGTCAGGAGGATTGACACAGGTAGCATCAGCAATATCAAGACAGGATAACACTCTCGGTAATCTTGCAAATACTCAAGCCGACATGGCAAGGGCAATCATGTTTCAAGGTTACCTTTTCCAAATGTTTATGTCTCAACAAAAGGCAAAATCTGGAAGAGCAAGTTTAGCAAGAGAAGAGAGATCTATAGAAAGAAGATCTGGTGGTAGCGGTGGATTTGGTGGATTTGGTGGTAGTTCCTCTGGTGCTGGTGGTCGTGGTGGTCGTGGAATGATTAATATTACACCACCTAGTGGTGGTGGATCAGGTGTTGGCATGGGTGGATCTGCGGGAAGAAGTATGGGTGGAGGCGGTGCAGGAGGTCCTTTAACAAGTTTTGCATCATCTCAGTTGATAGGTACAACAGCAACAACAAAAGCAGTAAAACAAATTCCAAGTGCTATTGATTCATTTACTGCAGCAACACCTTTTGCCAAAACTAGTTCCAAAAATATGACGCAAATTCTTGCTGGGAATACCGATATCATTGCAGAAAATGTAGTAGAAAAAGTTGGTGCTAATCCTAATATGGTTAGATCAGTTACTGAATTTCTTCAGAATAAAATTCCTTTTTTAAAAACTACTGCAGTTGCAGATGACGCTCTAGGATTAGCAAATACAATGACTATAGCAAAAGGTTTCTTGGGGGAAGGTGCTGACGAAACATCAATATTATTGTTATCTAAGGCACTTGGTGCTGGCGGTGCGGGTCGTAATACAACTGCATTACAAGAAGCAATGGTTAGATTTTCATCTGCAACTGATGCTATGAAATCAGGAAAGGGTGCGGGTAATATGATGGATACGATGTATGATCTTGGTAAAATGACTGAGCTGGATCAAGTTGCAATGGTAGGAAGATTTGGTATTGATGAAGGAGAGAGATTGATGTCATTGGGATTTGCAAATCCCAAATCTAGGATAATCCAACAAATATCCAAAAAATTTCCTGGTGTTAAATTCACAGATCCTATGCAAGCAATTGCAGTAACAGAAATTGCAAATAGAGTTGATAAAGGAGTTGATATTGTTGATGCAGTTGACGATGTTAGAAGAATTTATGGATCAGGAATTGATAATGCTATAGCTAGTGCTGCAAAACTAATACCAGAAAAATCTAAACTTGCAGCAGCACTTGCAAAAACAACTGGAAAAACAGCAAGTAAGGGAGTGTTCAAAAGTGTACTGAAGCAAATCCCCGTTATTGCTGGTGTCGCTGGTGTCTATTTTGGTATTGAACGTGCATTGAAAGGAGATTTGATGGGTGCTGGACTTGAAATTACTTCTGGTTTACTTGGAGCTACTGGTACTACTCCTGGTATTGGATTAGCAATTGATGGATATTTACTTGGAAGAGATTTGGGAGCGTTACCTCAGTTGTATGATGGTGCTAACTTAAGTGGTTTTAAAAAAAATTCTGTTCTTAGTGTTAATGGTAAACAACTTGCAACTTTTAATGAACCAGGTAATGAAGAGTTTGTAAAAATTGAAAAACATGAAAAAGATCCATTTGGAAGAAAAGATGAAATGCTTGCATTAGGAGGAGATAATTTAGGAAGTATGGGAGCTATAGGTGCTGCATTAGGTATTTTTGGTTTAGGTATAAGAGGAATAAAGAGTGCTATAGAAGGTGGTAATAGAATGAGAGAAAGATTAGAGAGACAACTTAATCCAGAATCATATAATGACAATAGACAAAACTTAAATTCAATATCACAAAATAGTGCTGATCCATTCCAGTTATCAAATGATACAGCATTAGCTTCGAGTATGAATATTAATTCTACTATCAATAATATCTACAATAATGGTGGCGGAGGAGGTGATGCCTCTACTAGAGACGAAACTCTTGGTGGTACTTTTGCAATGTTAGACTTGCAAGAGTATGCTGCAAAATTCGGAGCGTCACGTAAATCATAATGGACTTAAATGCTGCTCAACAATCTAGTGCTGTAGAACTAGTTAGTTGTATAATATCAAAACCTAATAATTTAATATCAACCAGAGTATTATTGGGAGGAGATGCTATACTAAACTTTGATTTTCGTGAACACTTACTTTCTCCTTTTGTAGGAGGAACGCTAACAATTAGTGACGCAGCTAATTTTGTTAGTACATTTCCGATAACAGGAGGGGAAAATATTGAACTAACTGTTAGATGTAGTTTTTCTGATGAACCAATAGTACATAATCTTGTTGTTAATAACATTCAAGGAAGAATTATGCCCGATGAAAAGAAACAACTTTATGTTTTAAAGTTAGTTTCTAAAGAATTAATGATAAATGAACAAATACGAGTTAAAAAAAGATTAAATGGAACAATAGACGAAATTGTAAAAGAATTACTCGATAATTTTTTAAAAACTCCCAAAGATATTAATATTGAAGCATCAAATAATAAATTTAAAAAAATACCAAGTGATGGCGGTGATAGACCTTTTGATGTGATTGCTGAATTGATTACTAAATTCATTCCTAAAATATCAAAAAAGAAACTAAATGATCTTAAAAAATTTAATAAAAAAGTTAAACAAAAAGAGAAAAAAATATCTGGAACTGCTGGATCTTTCTTTTGGGAAACACGTAGAGGATTCAATTTAACAAGTTGTGATACCTTGTGCACTTTAGAAGGAAAAGATGGTAAACCACTAGGGGTTCACGGTCCTTATATTGAACAAACAGCAAATACAGAACCACAAGAAGTCGCTATAGATCCAAGATTTAACATAAAAACAGTATTTTTTCCACTAGAAGTTGATGTCATGTCATCATTAAGATCTGGTAAACTTACTAAACGAGTAACGTTATTCAACATAAGTACACAAGAATATGAAGAAGTAGTGTACTCATTGTCAGACAATTGGAATCAGATGGCACATTTAGGAAATCAAAATGATGTTGACAATATAGATTTTAGTCCTGCAGGAGAATTAGTTGGTCTTAGTGCGGAATCCGAAGTAACAAGAAATATGTCTTTTATCATAGATCATGAAGCATTTTTCAATGAACCACAGGTTGGTAATCCAGAGGATAACTCAAAACCAGAAAACCCAAACGAAGCGTTTGAAGCATATAAATTTTTTGCTGCACAATCTAGTGCAAGATTTGATTTACTTACAAATCAACAATGTGTAGTAAAAATTCCTGGCAATCCTTTTATATGTGCAGGAGATAAGGTGCAACTAATATTACGAGCAAAAGTTCCAGACACAGTATCTGACACTATGAAGATAGATGTAGAAAGTAGTGGAGTCTATCTTGTCAAAGAAGTAACACATAACTATACTTTTTCAGAAGGAACTAGCGGAATATGCGAAACTACGCTAAGATTAATGAGAGATGCTTACGGTTTAAAAACAGAACCATCAGCACACGGAACCTAAATAGTATTGTACATACTGTACGGAGGAAAACACAATGAAATCAATTGAAGAACATATCGCAAAGGATAAAGAAATCCTTGCCGATCCTAAAACACCAAAACCCATGCGAGGTCATATTACAGATGAGTTGCATGATCTAGAAGAGTATGTAGAACATCATAAAGATGAAATTAAAGCAGGAGATCATCACGATCCCAGTGTATTAGAGGTCTTTTGTGATGTGCATCCTGATGAACCAGAATGCTTAATATATGACGATTAAATAATGGATGAATCATTATCACATTTATCTCCATCTAGTAAGATAGGCAATGATGGTCTATCTTGGTGGGTAGGGCAAATCGAAGGAACTGCTTCCGATGAAGAAAATAACAAGGGTGGTTATAGATTTAAGGTAGCAATAGTAGGTAGACATCTTTACAAAGATAATCAGGTGACTACTGCCGATTTGCCATGGGCAAATGTAATAATGCCTGTTAATCAACCCTTCGCACCTGGCAACATAACTGGTGCAGCTGCACAGTTAACGCCAGGTTGTTGGGTGATTGGGTTTTACTTAGATAATGATCATGATAAACCCATAATAATGGGATCTATTGGACAAACGCCAGGTTCTACAACGTTAAAACAAACAATACGAACTAACTCTGATGCAAGTGAATGTAGATTTGAAACTGGTGATCGCACAGGAAGATACGCAGTAGACATATACACAGATGGAAATCCTGGTTTAGATAGTACCTCTAAA
>CAZRCY010000106.1:0-5300 GCA_964598735.1 uncultured Candidatus Poseidoniales archaeon | reverse complement strand
ACCGAAGAACAGGTCATGGATGCTGCGGAGGCTGAAAGGGCAATGGGTATGGATCTATCAACAGGTTCGGAAGGGGTTGATGAACAAAAGTCAGATTCTGATGAAAGTCCATCTCAAGATGACACAACTGATTCGCAAAACGAGGGAGTTGATTCTGATGAGAATACAGAAAAAACAAGCACAGAGTCAGAAAATGTTGCCTCCCAATATACTGATGAGCAACTATTAGCAGCAGGTTGGACTCTTGAGCAGATAGGTCAAATGCGCGGCAACTGATAATACTGAAAGAAAACGCATTGTTTTGCACCTGTAGTGCAACGGTTTGATAGCGACGCGTGATGACATCAGCATGGACGGAGGTGCAGTACATGGATCGTGACGAACTTGAATCGATGACTGTAGCCCAGTTGAAAATTTTGCTTGAGGAGAACAGTCTATCGAAATCGGGTAAAAAATCCGATTTAGTTGATAGATTATTAGAAAATTCATTTTCTCTTCATGAAGAAGAGGATTTTCTCCTTCTTGAGGAAGAAGATCATTTTGATGATGAAATTGAAACTCTAAAAGCATCCTCTTCAACTCCTCCGGATGGAAAAATAGACATAATGGAAGCAACAATTCTTGAAGCAGTTTTAGTCGAAGGTGATAAAGTTCCTGAGACATCTTTATTGAAGTCTAGAGAACCATCTACAAAGAAATCTGAACCTATCATAGAGATCAAAATTCATGCAGGTAAACCAAGAAAAGCGGTTGTTTTGGGAATAATCCTACTTGGCGCTATTGTAGCTGGAGGTGGATATTGGTGGACATGGGTACAAGACCAACAATCCTTCACAACTGAGCCCTCAAGATATGGTGATACAATGTCATTTACAATGACTGATGGCCAAATTTCTGCAACGGGTGATGAGATGGTAGAATTATTGAGGGAGAATACAGGAGATGCTTTAGAAAAGGCATGTGGTGATCTAGAGGTTGCGATGAGTGGTACAGGAGCCATGTCTTTTCGTAATGCTCCCCCATCTGAAATTACAAACATTAATGATCAAATTTATTCGGGCTCTGCAGAATCGATTGACGGATATGGTCGAATTCATCTAACAGCCGAGAGGAGTTTATCATATGATCTAAATGTGGATTTAAGCGGTAGAACATGGACAACAGATGGAAGTAAATGTAGCAATAGTTTGGAATGGGAGATGAATAGTAATTCTGTAAAAATTGAGTCAATTTCATGGGAAGAATTGACTGAAGAAACAACCATCCAATCCGTATCATCACTTGATTTCCGCACTCCAGATAACGATCAGACTCGAGTAGACGCAGTATCATTCGGAGGTACAGGAGTATCTGCAATTGATGGGATATTGCCATTTCTTCTGCAACCGGCGATTCCAATAGATTTGTTCGATTCTTTTGGTACAACCCTGATTGAACCTGGTGTTGTTGGAGAAGTGAATGGATGGAATTATGAAATTAAAGATTCTCTCAGGGTAAATGGACAATTAGTCATTCCTATTGATTTAGAACAACCATCAATTAATGCATGTCTTGGTCACGCTAGAATGTCATTACATATTGTTGAAGGTAATCCTTGGCCTGTGGAACAACATGTTGATATTTTAATCAATAAAGATAGAAAATCAAATGAATGTGGAACAATTGAATCGGCAGCCTTGGAATTAACTGTCCCTGAAGGACAACTGGTAATTGCTTACAAATTAAGTGGCACATCATTCACTCAAGGAGAGCGACCTATTGATTGGGGCATATTATATTCAGGTAGACCGGGACCAGGAGAAGACATCCCTTCCAGCCAATCAAAATGGACCAATCATATTTCAGATGATTCAATAATTAGAGAATTTACTATTGAAGAAGCCGTTGGATGTTTAATGAATTCATCTTCACCGAGCGGAGTTCGATCTGCGATTAACAATGATGGCTATTTGTGGAAGGTAAATCATAGGCAAGAAAATGGAGAGATTTGGAATCTGAGTTGGGTAGATCCTCAAGATGATGCAGGATGGACTGAAGTTAAGGGAACCTCTGAAGAATCATGCGAAGTCATTAGTGATGGAACAATTTCTCCTTCAGATTCTCCAGGATATAATCTAAATGCAATTCCTGAAACATTGTCTCTTTCCACATTAGAAACTAGAATGCTGGAGATGGACGGTTCCGATGAACCGGGGGCCATCTTGGGACTTGGTCAAGGATTAAATTCTGATGTTACGATTGGTGCAATTTTGCTAGCGACCACCAGTTCTGAATTATTGGATATATTGACTAGTCAACAAAATATTGATCAAGGTGAAGTTGGATTTACAGCATCCAGGAGTTGGACGGAAGGGTCTGCGGAGCACAATTATGATGTTGCAATAGATGCAGAAAGGGGCAGAATAATTGGATGGATTCATACTACGGTTGCATGAAAATATACCTAAAATTTAGTTTTTGAAGATTTATTGAGCGTCATGTTGAACATCTCTTAGGTTTGAGATGGTTCGATGGGTGAGGAGTTGAATGACTCATTTTTTTCACAAAAAGATAATTCGATAGATGATCATTTGATTCATGATGTTTCATTCGTCGAAGTAGAACATCCCCTTTCTGGTGACATTACAGATACAGATGCTAGAACACGTAGATTATTCGATATCCCTCATTCTCTACCTACTGAACAAGGATTAGCAAGAATCGTTACAGTCACAAATCAAAAAGGAGGCGTAGGGAAGACAACATCGGTAATTAATATCGCAACTCATTTAGCTATGAGAGGAGCAAGAGTTCTTGTTGTAGATTGCGATGCACAAGGAAACTGCGCATCTGGATTGGGCATCGATAAGTCCAAAACGAAAATTACGACCAAGGATGTCATACTTACTCCCAGTATTTCTATTCATGCCAGGCATGCAACTGCTGTTGAAGGATTACATCTCATAGTGGGAGATCATAACTTAGTAGGCCTTGAAGAATCATTAGCCGCACAACTTGGAAGAGAGAGACGTTTAGTGGAAGCATTAGCAACTCTTCGACCACATTACGATTTGATAATAATTGATACTGCACCATCAATGAGTATCGTTTCGGTTAATGCTTTGACTGCTTCTGATGGGGTATTAATTCCAGTACAAACAGAATATTTAGCACTGGAAGGTGTAGCATTATTGATGGGAACAATTCAGGAAGTTCGTAGACTACTGAACAATTCACTTGGAGTAGATGCAGTAATCATGACAATGCACTCTCCAACTCTACTAAATACACAGGTAGCAGGCCATCTGAGAGAGACTTTTGGAGATTTAGTTCTAGAGCCACCTATTAGACGTAATATTCGTCTTGCTGAATCTCCAAGTCAAGGAGTACCAATTCAATTTCATGCACCACAAAGTCATGGCGGTCAGGATTATTCCCTCCTCTCTTCTGAATTAGAAGCATTATGGTTCCCGGGAGGACTCAATAATGAGTGATAACAAATCCAGCCCAGGCAGAGGTCTTGAAGATTTAATGGCTCAAAATGAAATAGACTTACCGTTTTTATCCGCATATGGCCCAGCGTCTGACGCAGAAAGTGAAATTTCTCAAGCGAAAAATCCCCCAGAAGAAATCTTTGATGCAGTTTTGCGGCATCTCCATTCCTTACGACAAAATGTCGAAAAAAATCAAGAGAAAGAAATTCAGATTTCGGGGTTAATGGTGAAAATCGAGGATAATGGAGTCACTCTCACATTCAATCATTCAATTCGTCTTCCTTTTGTTCCTAGTGATCTTGCTTCACCTGGATTAACAGAAGGCTATTTGTCAGATGATGGATTATCTGGAAACGTGAAAATTCAAGCATGGGGAATTGAAGCAAGACGTTGTATTTCTCGATTTCTTGAACACTCAAAAATTAACGACGATGAATAACTGCAGCAGCAATTAGCACACTCAAGGTTATTCCAACAATTCCAACAGTAGGGGTATTTTCAATTTCGCCACATACTGCTCCATCTTCATTATAATTCTCTCCACCCCATTTTTCACTATCAAACCAACAATCGGACCAAACTTTCCATCCCCATCCAGTATCAGGAATTCTAGTATTATTTTCACCTTCGACTAAATCAAAATACCAATTCACATATGTTTGATCATCAATCGGATCTACCTGCACTGTCCAAATTCCAGTAGAATTATCTTTCAGCATATCTTGTGGATTAGGAGGATAACATAGTCCAGTATTTACGCAAATTTGAGTCCATATTTGGATTGAAGAAATATTTGAATCGTCGTCTAGTCGAACATTAATGTCAAAATCTTGATTACCATAGAAAACCTCGGAAAACGTTACTTCCGAAATATCAGAGTTTTGTATGTCAGTGACTTGATTTTCGCCTCCTCCACCAGCGGCAGATACAACCGTAGATGCAAGAAATAGAATGGTAATTGAGAGAGCAATCCTGATTCTCATGTTTGATGCACGTTACTTATCCTATTCAATACTGATGTGATTATTTATCAATTGACCATAAATCGTCACCAATCCAATGAATAGTTCGGATTGATTTACCCTTGGTTGATTTATCCATAGTTTCCGCATCCATTAACGCCCATCCAATTGCAATTGGTTTTCCATGTTCTTCATCCCTAACCCAAACTAAATCTCCACGTTCGATAATTGGATCAACAATTTGAATTCCTGCAGCCATACAATCTGCTCCGTTCATCAAAAACGGAATAGCTCCTCTATCTACTGCACACCATCTTTTCCCTAAATCCCATCTTAAAATTCCTCTCAGGGTTGGAAATGTGATTTCTTGTTCAGATCCTAGGTCTTTGGGTCTCTTCAATGTCATAACAATTGGCTCTTTGTCAGCAAGAAGTAATTGCAATTCCCCAAATTCAGCAATTTCTAAAAAAGCTCCACTCAAGTTATCTTCTATGTCAAAATCTTGTTCAATACGTTCAACGAGTTTACGAACTACTTTGATTCGTACCGGCTTCCTTTTCTTGACTTTCCTTGCGGCCACATCCATTTGGATGCGCAACTACTCCATCAAGTTCCCGTTTCGGCCGAACTCATGAAGGGCAACTCCTTCTTCGGAGGTTTATGCCGATAGGATGGGGGGTTCTTCGAAATTTTCGAGATCATGCTAAAGAAATGGGAGCGAAACCACCCTCCTCTCCTATGTTTTTCCTAATGCCTCCTAGTAGTATTTTGCAGGTAAATGGACCTCACACAATTATCCATCCAGGATACGATTCTATTTTGCACTATGAAGTTGAGTTTGTTGTTCGAGTTGGAACAGATGGTA
>CAZRCY010000105.1:2151-5446 GCA_964598735.1 uncultured Candidatus Poseidoniales archaeon | reverse complement strand
TATCTACTCCATCTGGAATTTCTGGTGCCTCTGATTTGACGATATTTAGATTCCAAGTAGTTCTAATACGCTCTAGTTGGCGTAAATCTTCTCTACCTACAAAACTCCAAGCATTTCCTTTTTTGCCCATTCTTCCTGTTCTTCCAATACGATGAACGTAATCTTCAGGATTATCTGGTAGGTCATAATTGATGACTATTGTTACTCCATCCACATCCAATCCTCTTGCTGCAACATCTGTTGCAATTAAGGTCTTAATTCTACGTTCTCGGAAACCTAACATGACTTTCTCTCGTTTATTCTGACTCATATCTCCGTGGAGTGTAGAAGTAGAGAATCGATGTTTTCCTAACCTGTCATCTAATAATTCTACCATTCGTTTAGTATTACAGAATATTAGACATTGATCAGAACTATCCATATTTACAAGAATTCTGCCTACTCCCCAAAGTTTGTTTGCTCTTCCAATTCGAATCCACTTTTGATCAATTTCTGGGACTTCTACTTCCATATCGCCACTCATAATTGTTACAGGATTGTTCAAAAATTCGTCTGTTGAATCAATGATTTCCTGCGGAAATGTTGCACTAAAAAGAAGGGTTTGATTTCGTTTCGGCATATTTGAGAAAATCCATGAAATATCTGGCCAGAATCCCATATCTAGCATTCTATCTGCTTCATCCAAACATAGTATAGAAATAGATTCCAAATTGAGATGCTTACGCTTAGTCATATCAATTACCCTTCCCGGAGTGCCAACGATGATATCCACACCTGAACCTAATTTCTGAGCCTGTTTTTCTAAATCAGTCCCTCCATAGACAGGGAGGATGATTAGACCTTTATCCCCTTGAATCCACTGTAACTCGTTACATACCTGCGTGGCTAGTTCTCTGGTAGGACAAAGAACAATCGATTGGGGGTGTCCAGTTGGTTCTGATTTTTCGATAATTGGAATTCCGAATGCAGCTGTTTTTCCTGAACCGGTTCTTGCTTGTCCAATTATATCGCTACCATTTCTTGCAGGTGGAATTGATTCTCTTTGTATTTCTGTAGGCTTTTCCCAGCCTTCTGCGGCAAGAGCATCAAGAATGTAATCTGGTAAATGCCAACTTGAGAAACTAATACTTGACATTTAGATCCGACCTTCAGAATGAGTCGGCGTCTCGGATTTCTGCTTGCAGTTCTCCCATCCAATACTTTAGGCAGTTTTCCTTGGTAAGGAATCTTTGCTTGTTGCCACGCTTTCTTTGAGGGGGAAGTGCTTGTAATACATGCTGGCGCATATAATGGCGAAATTTGTGGGCTTTAGCTATATTTTGACCCTTAGGAGTCCATCCATCCCAGAGTCGCTCGAACTGTTCGAGCTTGAAATCATCGGGTCCTTCACTCATGTTTGTCAGTTTGCCGACTTATACCCTGTATATGACGCTGACGGATTACTCATGCCCATGAAAGACGTGAATCAATGTAACGATCGACGGCATACCTTCCCCAAAATAAGTAATAAATTCCAAGAGTAATTACCGTTAACAAGAGTACCTTTATCCAAATTCCAAAAAGCTCAATAGCAGTGCCATTATATCTGACCAATCTTCCATCAATGCTCAGATTTGATGTCCATTTGCGAATAATCATTGTATCTCCCCAAGGTTTAGCAATTCCTAGGGTAAGAACAGTAATCAAAAGTGCAGCCAGCTTTGTGAAAAATAATCCTTTATCGGCCATTTTTATTTTCCATGTGGGTTGAACTGTATTTGCTACAGGAGTAACTGCTCCAGATTGGACAGGAGTTTGATATCCCATTTGTTGATGATATGCTGCTTGAATTTGTTGATTTTGAGAAACTGGCATTTGGTGAACAACAGGCGCTACATGTTGTACCGTAGTTGTAGGTGGTATTGATTGCATAATCCGAGGAGATAATGATGGTTAATGAAATTCTTCATATCTATTCTTCTTCCTTCTTCTGTTTCCCAGACTTTAGTTCTGGCAAATCTGACAATTCTTCTGTTTCAATTTTGGGTAATGGAGCTAAGAATCGATTCTTTTCATCTTCAGTCCCTTCCATTGAAATATCCAGAGCCATTTTATTCAGGTGTCTGATTATTTCTTCGTTAGTCTCATTTGAAATAAGGTCTAGGGCAGTTTGACGTAAATTATTCCCACTCATGATTATTGGTAACATTTTAACACAATTTAGTCGGATTCTTTGATCTTTATGTTTTGCTCCATCTAGAATCAAGGTTTGAGTTCTTGAATCATCTTTCTCCATCTTAGCTAATGCTTTCAATGAATTATTTCTCACTTCATCATCTTGATCAAATAATGTTTCTTCGATCATTATTTGTGCTATTCTAGGTGCAGAATCTGCTAATCCAGGCAGTGTTCTACTGGCGATACGTCTTACTTCTGAATCTTCATCATCTAATGTCCAACCAATCAGATCCCATCCTGCTGCTCCTGCTCTTTGTGCTATTGTTTTGAGTACCCTTGCAGCCCTTCGTCGAAGGTCGACATTTTCTTCCCTAATCAAGTCGTCAAGATGTAAAACACCTACTTCAGGCCATTGTTTTGAGGCTTCAATCAGTGCATTAAATGCATCATTTCTAATGTTCTTCTGTTCAGAACGTAGCAGTCGGTACAGTGTCTCTTCCAACGCTGAAGGGAAAATTGGAGCACAGGCAATTAGAACTTGCCTTGCTTTTTTACGAACATTTTGGTCTGGATCATCTATCATTACATCCAACATTTCCATCATTTCATCTGAATCACGTAGAGCACCAACTAGGAAAACATCCAGACTTGCAATTCGTTCTTCGATAGATCGTGAGCATAACCCATTAATGATTGTTGAATGTATATATTCATCTTCTGTTCTAGGTAGTGCTGTAATTGCTCGAATTGCATCTAGACGATCGAGCAAAACGCGTTTATCCATCCATCGTACTTCAATTGTGGAGACTTTTTTTTCAAGTAAATCTCGAATTTGATTTGGTAAGAGCGAATTCCATGGTCCTTGAGGTGCCCTAAATGCGGCCTTGATCATCGATTGCCGTTTTCTTCCTAGGTTGATCTTCTCCCCTGTGCGGGGGTCACGAGCGACATAGTCCCTAGACATCGGGGAACTCCACGACTCGACGGGATATGAATACGGCCCTTACGAGTATCTAATCACATGTAATTTACCAGAAATGTGGTTAGAAAAGAATAGTTCACCCTCAGGATTGAATGAAATTGACAGAGCACCAAATACATCCGTTACAATTACAGAATTTTCACCCCTCCATCCTTG
>CAZRCY010000105.1:0-2051 GCA_964598735.1 uncultured Candidatus Poseidoniales archaeon | reverse complement strand
AATGGATAATCATCTCCTTCCCAATCACGACCATTGTCAGTGAAAACATAACCAACGTTTGGGACCCATGCCCCATCGAATGAATTTCTTACCCCTGAAGCAATTACACTATGATTTCCATTTGATGGATCTACCATGATAATTGCTGCATTTCTATCATCATCCTCGTTACAAACGTTACAGGTGCTCCCTGAATGCCAAAGTAACATCCCATCTGGCCCTTCGTTAATGGAATTTGTTTGATGATTTCCTGCTGGTATTCCATCTACAAGAATTGTAGAATTTCCAATAGACCAATTTGAAGGACCAGTCCCTAAGAATTCATTTTTTGTTAATTTCCCTCTTTCTGAGATGTATAGGTATTCACCATCATAATGGAGTCCATGAGGATTGTTAAGCCCGTCCTTCAATATTCTCTCTTCAGTCAAAGCATACGATTCAATTCTATGGAGAATAACTGCATCTTTTTCTATTTCGCAAACTAGAAAATGATTAGAATCCAGCCATAACATACACGTGACTTGCCCAATTTCACCTTTAATTTCGTCAACATAGTATCCTTCAGTAGGTACAGGGTCAATTCTCATAAAATAAGGACTGAGTATCGTGTAAATCAGCATAATCAATATCACAATAAATGCTGAAATAGTAAGAAATAATCCTCGCTTAGAAAAATATTTTTTCCAAGAATTACGTTGCTCGTCTTCTACGTCCATGACCTCTGGTGTAGGGGGGTAATTGAAATTCTGTCGATTACTCGTTCGTATATGGGCGATGTCGAGGAAGAGGTTCGTCGACTAATTTACATCTCGTTCAATGATTATCCTAATGAATGGATATCATCAGAAAAACTAATTCGTATCTGGAGTCTTGATTTACAGTGGGTTGATTCTCAAGATGCGCAGAAATTACTTGAGTCGTTGATTAAAACAGGTTGGCTTCAAATTGAAGAAAATCGCGTAAAGCCAGTCGAATCACTAGATTCTCTTGAGATTCCAATTGGATGGAATCCTATGGTTAGAAGAATGATTGAGGGTGTTAATTTCATCCCCTCTGAGTTAGGTACTGCTGATGAAAAAAAACTGATTAGTTCTAATCCAATATCGGAACCAAATAATGTCTCTTCTTTTGAAGAGGATAACCATACTACTCCAAAAGAAAGATTTGCAGATCCCATGGTTCGGAAAATATCTGAAATTCGCAGTCATATCGCTGTAGTATCTGGGTTAGAGGTGCGTGAAATTCAACGTCGTGCTCAGAGGAAGAGAAACGCATGTATCCCGATGACTCTTTGGATGGCGCTATTATTGGTCGGAAGAGAACAGCGAATTGATATCTCATCATTCTTGTAAATTGTCTCCTTCTGTTTTTGATTGTGCCTGATACACTAGTAACAATGGTAAGAGAATCAATGCCATGGTCAAAGAGAAAATAACAGTCAATGCAGTAACTATCCCAAAATCTCTAACCACAGGCATAGGTGAAAACCATAAGACCAAGAATCCGATCGCAGTTGTCATTGCACTTAGACACAAGGCCGCACCCGTTGTTGAATTGGTTCTTCTCAATGCTTCCCAAGGTTGAACCCCATTCTCAATCAATGATTCATACTTTCTCCACATGTGTATTGTGTAGTCTATCCCTAATCCTATCGTAAGAGCTGTAACCATTACAGTAAGGACATTCCAATGAATGCCTAGAACTGCCATTGAACCAACCACCCATACTGCAGCAAGTGCAACTGGAACAATTACGATAAATGAAGGCGCAATTCTTCTAGTCAATAGTAGTAGAACTAAAAATGACACAATGAGGCTAAGAATTGTGGAGCTAATTTGAGATGTGCTCAATGAATCAAGGACATATTCTAACTTAACAAGATATCCAGTTAAAATTATTTGAGCATCAATATTATTGATAATATCGTCTTTATTGATTACGTTCGTAATGTCGCGAATGATTTCTCTACTTTCAGTACTAGATTCTGCTTCCACATCAATTCGAATTTTTGATGCTGCAATCTCTCCATCTTCAGTAAATACGATTGATCT
>CAZRCY010000104.1:0-5452 GCA_964598735.1 uncultured Candidatus Poseidoniales archaeon | reverse complement strand
ACTTCGTGGCCGATAAATTCAGTAATCGCATCTTGATTCAAAACTTCAGTAACACGAAACTTGAGTTTTATGTGCATTTTGGTAAAATCATTATCCAATTCATTTTGAGTGACTTCATGAATTCTTCCAACAACATTCTCGGGATTTTCAGATAAGGTCTCTCCAATTACTTTGAAAGAATATGGATTCCGGGGAGCACGGATAGAGTACCAGCGCTTGGACTTCCACTTGTCTCTCTGCTTACGGGCTGCAGTGCGTGCCTTTGCGCTTTTTGCTGCCATCTGACCTTCTCCTTTCGTGCCGGGACTTGCCCTCTTGCACAGTCGCCGACCTGCAACCAGTATTTGAACGCCCCCCTACGTGAAAATCAAGATTGATTGGCAATTTATTCGGTGAAGATGATATCTGTGACACTGTCAGAATCAATTAATGGGGGTACACCGACTTGAGTTACGTGTGCATTGCAGCGCAGTTGACGACCTCGCGACAATACGAAGCGGAATAACAAAATTAGTTGGAGAGGACGCAATAATTACCGAAAAACCCGACAAATCTTGGCATGGTGCCCCCCAAACAAACGTTTCAGTAGAAATCAATCGAAAAAAAGATGTGCGATCTGTCATTTCGCGACTTGGTAATAAGTGTCTTTGTACCCTTCTCGAGGGAGACATATTATCGCGGATAGATGATAGAAATATCATTCATTTAAGATTGAATCTAGCAAAATTATGCTGCGGTAAAATCGAAATCTCCGAACCAAGAAAACGGGAACCATGCATCAAATTAAAGATCAAATTAGAGGTTTATCCCGGTCAATCCGTTGAAGAAATTGCCAAACAATGTTTACAGGATGCGATTTCTACAACTGAAAAATAAAAATGAAGAATTTTCTAAGGAATAGCACACATCTTGATATGGGACTGCCTCCACCAAAGGCCATGGTTCATCTTGTTACAAGTACCCGTCTTGTTCACAGATACATGGATTGGTTGGCAGTACGTCCTGTAGATGCAATCTACGCAGATACTGATGTACCCACTGATGAAAGACGACGGATATACAGCAATGAAGATAAAACTCAAGATACTGGAATCGCCATGGGCTGTTTTCCATTTCTAGCCAATTAATTCTTAGGATAGTGCACCAACATGGTCGACATCACTACACTAAATCACGGTACAGAACTCGTCAAGCGAGGTTTTGCTCAAATGCAGGAGGGCGGAGTTATCATGGATGTGGTTACCCCCGAAGAGGCACAAATTGCAGAAGACGCGGGTGCTACCGCGGTAATGGCTCTTGAAAGAGTACCAGCCGACATTCGTGCTGATGGTGGAGTGGCTAGAATGAGCCATCCTGATATGATTCGCGGAATAATAGATACCACTTCGATTCCGGTGATGGCCAAAGCCCGCATAGGTCATGAAGACGAAGCACGTGTACTAGAATCCCTTGGAGTAGACATGATTGATGAGTCTGAAGTACTGACTCCTGCCGATCCATTCTTCCATATTGCAAAGCGAGATTTCACTGTTCCTTTCGTCTGTGGATGTACCCACATGGGAGAAGCTGTCCGCCGTATAGTCGAAGGAGCTGCAATGATGCGCACAAAGGGCGAGGCCGGGACCGGAAATGTGGTTTCCGCAGTGCAACACGCTCGTTTCTTGAACGCTGAAATGGATTACATTGCACGAAATCCTAACTCTATTGAAACGGTTTCTGATGCAATTATGCAACCATTCCACCGAATAGAACATGATTCTTTCATCAATGAATTGACTATTGAAAACACACCCTTTGGAACCTTTGAAGAAGTAAAAGCTGAAGTAAGACATGTGCTCGACCTTATTGCTAGAGATAAACGCTTACCAGTTGTAACTTTCTCTGCAGGAGGAATTGCAACAGCAGCCGACGCGGCGCTGATGATGCGACATGGAATGGATGGTATCTTTGTTGGATCTGGAATCTTTAAGTCTTCAGATCCCGCAATTACTGCTGAGGCGATAGTACTCGCTGCACACCATCATGGTGACTCAGAAAAGGTAGCAGAAGCCTGCCGAATGTCTGGCGAAGCTATGCCCGGTCTAGAAATTGAAACATTAGGCGTTCACATGGAAAAGCGCGGCTGGTAGTCAGTCCAAGGGATGGTCCACCCCTACTTCCCCTAAAACCCACCGCAGAGTTTTGACTACTCCTTCTAGAGCTTTGTAATTTCTAGCTGCTTCTTTCATGCCTTCCCTATCGCCATCATTTTTGCATTCTTCGAACCAAGTTCTCCATTCAGCAGCACGTTCTTCAGCGAGTTCGAGCATTTCTTCTATCTCTTCCCAAGACCTATCATAGGTCCTATCCGGCCCATCTGCTCCTGACATGATATTGGCCGATACTCCACCCTATTTATTTCAAACGCCGTTTGAGACTCTAAAAACCAACAGTGTATTTACTTATTACTTCTAGTTCTACGGACCACACCTGAACGAGAACGACGTTTCCTACTGATAGATCTATCCGGAATTTGAATTTCTTTGGGTCTAGACCCTCCAAGAGTGATGCTCCCTCCGGAGAGTAAACTCTCGGCAATTGATTCAGCCAAATCCTTATTCTGATCTGGAGTCATTCGTGACTTTCTAACAGATTCATTATGATCTGTAATCCATTTCTCAGCCTCTAATCTTTGTTCATTCAACTGATCTCTGATTTCATTAACTTCAGACAATAGTTGCGAAAGTTGTTCATGAACTGCATCTGCTTGTTCTCTGGCCTCCAACATTGAATGATGATGTCGATCGGCTTCGGCGGAAAGTTGATCTCTATCTTCAAACATAGTCTTGATTGATTCCCACATTTCATCGGCTGTATTCATGGCATCTACAAAAGCTTGGTGCGCTTCATCTGCTTCTGCCCTAAGGACTTGGATTGATCCCTCAATGTCCTCAAGATCTACACTAATTCGTGCTTCTTCTTCAACATCAGGGAGTAATTCTTGTCGTCTAGCCTCGAGGTCTTTGAGTTTCTTCACCATTTTATTTTCGGCTTCTAGACTAAGTGTACCATCGGTCTCAATCCTATGGCTAATACGTTCAATATCCCCCACAGTTTCTGCTAACTGAACTACTTTTGACTTGACTTTATTGTGATTATTTCGACCATCTTTGGATCGATTGATTAGAATTCGAATTTGCTCTTGAATTCCATCTCTTCGAGTACGTTGAAGATTCATCTTTTGTCGTACAGATTTCTGTTCAGCCATTCTCTCATCAATCGCTGACTGAATCTCTTTCCTCTGAGATTGGACAGCATTCCTCTTGGAGGCAAATGACTTAGCAGAATCACTATGAGAATTTCGAGTTTGCTTTAGACGTTTTAATTTGGTTTCCATAGCATGCAGCCTTTGCTGCAACTCCGGATCGGTAACCTCATCAGCGTCGGTCATTGGCCGTGGGACAATGGTTGAGGTTTTGAAGTCGTTGACAGTTAAAATCCACCTATGAAGCCGAGAATTGGTAAAATTAACAGCCATAATATTGCTGCACCGCCGGTACAGATTGACACGAAACCAGCCCACCATCTAAGCCTGCGTGACATATCATATTGAATTTGGACAGTAGCAACTTTTCCACTAAGTAAATTACCAGACTTATCTTCTAAACGGACAGTTACTGTTGCCTCTCCTCTTTGCCTGGGTAACAAGGTTTGCCAGATAAATCTAGATTCTTGAAATAAATGTCCCATGTATGATTTTACATCTGCTGGTGACTCTGATTCAGTCATTTTCTCAACAGACCCTGGAGGCAAATGTAGACTGTAATGAGTCTCAGTAGGACTAAAATCTGGAGTTTGAATTCGTACAACTAATTCTTTTTCTTTCAAAGTGCCATTATGGATAAATGTAAACAAATGAGCCTCTCCTTCTTCAATGAGATTCTCGATATCAATGTCAAACCACAGCCCCCCAGGAGGGCGTTTTCCATCACTGATATCCATAGCATTGTGCAAGATCCTGTCATGTAGCCTAAAGTAGGGTTTAACCCTACTTCGAGCATTATCAATTAGTTCTCTCCAAGTCTCGGCCCACGGTTCGTCTTCATTTCCCCTCATTCGCTCAATGCCTTCATCAGAAAGTATAGATTTGAGAGCATTATTCACATCATTTTTCTTTAATCCGCAATATTGCTCGAGATATAATAAGTGAAGAATCCGTTCTTGCATCTCTATAGATGAGCTCCCTTCTACAATATTTTCTGATAAACTATGGACAAAGTCAGATAATTTTGTCGAAAGCAAAGGATCGATGTGAGTACCTATTACATCGCGAAAAGGGAAATCAAGCAATGCAGGATGTACAGGGGGAGAATATATTCCCAGTAAACCATATGGATTTACTGTATTGAAATTGGGTCTAAGAGAAAGTAAATGTGCACCATACGCAAACAGTAAGCAAGCTGTTCCTGTAGTCATTAGTGTACCCTCCCAAATGTTTCCATCGGATATCAGATTAGATGAGACGATAGAAGAAATCAAAAAAATGATGGAAATAAAAACCAAAAATGCGGTTGCAATATGCTGTTTGTAAACGGAATTAATCGTAGTAATTAATGAGGAATGACCATGAACTGCACGGAAGTCTTGACCATCGATTTCTCTAATATCTGTTTCAATCTTAACACCATTTAATGTTGATTTGATTTTTCGAATAGTGATAAATAAAGCAACAAAATAAGTCAAAAGTACTACAATCGATAGAATCCCTATTACTATACTAAATTTAAAATCCTCATTAACAAATTCTGACCACCAGAAAGGAGAACTGTCTCTGAAGGTTCTAGTTAATGCAATCAATAAAATCGCAAGAATTGGCAACAAATGCAGTAGCCTAAGTCCGCTGGATAGGAATTTTTCATCTATACCCTTCCAACGTTTTTCCTCCAAGAGAGCAGAATTTCTCAATTCGTTCAGTGAAGACTTTGAATCATTAGATACAGGTGTTTCTGATGGTAACTCTTGACTTTCATGCAAGTCTAATTCCTCATTCTCAATTGTATCTTTCTCATCGGGAGAAAGTTCTTCTTCAACTTCATTTTCTTCGGAATTATCATCGCCATCAATGCCACTGGCGTCCTCATCCATGTTCACCTGACACTCAATCTAACCATGAAGATTCTCGCTAAAATATGTGATTGTTGTCTATTTGTTCAATCAATTGATCTGACCAACAAACGAACAGTATCTGTCCAACGAATCAAAACATCAGATATCATCGGACCATTTTCTGAATTGTACATTATTACACCCGGAGTTACTCCTGCTGATTCTAATGCAGGTAGTTCAGAAGGAGGGCAAATTACCAGAACTACCTCAAAAAATGTACCTGACTGTAGATCTTCTAGTCTAACTATGGGGTTTTGATGTTGTTCTTCGATATCGCGACCAATGACTGGAATTTTTTTCCCATCAG
>CAZRCY010000103.1:0-5473 GCA_964598735.1 uncultured Candidatus Poseidoniales archaeon | reverse complement strand
GAAAATGCATGGAAATTGGAATTATTGCTGGTGTAAATTCAATCTCTAGATCGGAGGTTAAGTCCAGATTAGAAAAACTAATTGGTATTGAACAAACTAGTTATGAATCGATAAGATGTTTTCCAGAGGATAGAAATTTTGAGTCTACTCTAGTTAATAGAATTGCAATTTGCACTGGTGCGGCTGGCGGAGCAATAGTCGAGGCTAGAGATTCAGATGCAGATCTTCTAATCAGCGGAGAAGGTCCCGCTCATGCTGCAATTCTTGCTCATGAATCTGGGGTAGGCTTACTATTGGGCGGACATCATGCTACCGAAACGGTTGGACCGAAGGCATTAGCAGAATGGTTAACTAGTGAATCTTTGAACAATAATTGGGGTCTCAAATCTACATTTATTTCTTCACCTATCGGATTGTAATTATTGTATTTTCAACCCTAAGACTGATGTGTTGAATGCCCAAGGCATCGATATGGGAGAGGGGATAGATTACGCCAGTTCGGGTGTAGATATTGACCTAGAAGGTCATGCAGTATCTTCTCTCATCGGAGCATTAGGCAGTGCTGTTAGGCTTCCTGGAACAGTTGGAGCGCCGGTAGATCTTCCAGGTGCCTTCGGAGGACTTATTGAATTTGGAGATAATTATCTCGCATTAGCTACTGATGGAGTTGGTTCAAAATTATCCATTGCTACGAAATTAAACCAATGGTCTGGAGTTGGAATAGATTGTATGGCAATGAACGTCAATGATTTGTTATGTGTAGGCGCGGAACCAATCGCTTTTGTCGATTATATCGCAGTTCCAAAACCAGATCCAGATACTCACGCATCAATAGGAGCAAGTTTAGCAGAAGCATGTAAGAGGGCTCGTGTCACACTTGCAGGTGGCGAAACAGCTAGTCTTCCAGGTATAGTTACAGAATTAGATTTGTCAGGAACAGCACTTGGATGGTTATCTAAAGGAAGTGAAATTACAGGAGCTAATCTAAAGGAAGGAGATATTCTAATTGGCCTTCCATCCTCTGGCGTTCATTCAAATGGCTATTCATTAGTTAGAAAAGTGATGGAGATTTCAGGAAATTCATGGAGTGATCCATGGCCATTATCAATAGATGAAGAAAGAATAGAACGCTTCAACACAGGTCCGATTACCTTTGGCGAAGTATTTTTGAATCCAACGAGAATTTACGTTGACCCTGTAATCGATTTGATTCAAGACGGACCTTGTTCATCTGATAATATTCATGGAATTTGCCACATTACTGGAGGCGGACTGTCAAATCTTCTTCGTCTTCATGAATCATTGGGGTGGCATATTCATTCTCCTTTGCCTATACTTTCTGAATTTCAATGGATTCAAGAAGCAGGTAATATCGATAGGCGTGAAATGTTCCGTACTTTCAATATGGGTTGTGGAATGATTATTGCAGTAAATCCTAATGTTGCTCAAGAAGTATCAACTTGGCTTGATAATAAGTTAGAAGGAAGTGCGATAATTGGTGAGGTAGTATCCAATGGACGTAAGGTAACTCATCAGGAATCAGCAGTTTTCTTCGATCATTATTGATTCTGTTTGATTGAAATATACTGGAATTTCATTGATGTTATGCTCCCTTGTAATTTATGTAGAACTCTAACTGTAGAAAGCGATCTGTCTGGTGGTGTTTGTTCTGTTTGTTCACCATGGTGGCCATCTGTAAGGTCCAAAATAGAGTTAACTCCTTCTTGGCAAAAAGATGCTGAAGAGTGTAAATTTTCTGAAGATATAATGAAATGGATAGAAGAAAATAATTTCCACCCTGATGATGAAGGATGGGCACATGTTCTCTCAAGGATTATGGAAGATGTAAATTCCTCTGAATTACTTGATGACTGGAATGATTCTACAATTTCACTAATTCTGCCAGATATCAAGAATGTAATTGTTCCAGAGTTACCTTTGTTTCAAAGAGGTATTAATCGAATTCAAACATCTCATCAACTCTCCTCTGATCTGAGATTTGGTAAGATCATGGATACGGAAGTTCTCTATGATGATGGTGTTCTAAGGATTGACGGACATAAAATTGCATATGGCCCTGGGAATTTACTTATGCGTTTTCTTCTTGAGAAACGTAACGATCCGGGAGGTAGATTTTCTAGAGTAATGCAACAATTACTTGGATTAAGTGCGAATGATCTAAGTCAAAGGGATAGACTGCCTGAGACGGGTTCAGACCGCAAGTGGGAAGATGGATTCCAGTTAGCAGGTTCTGTAAGACCATTTTTGTTAGGTTCTGAATTTAATTTACCAGATCCACCTTTTGATTGGAGTCCAGAAGGTTTTGATCTAGTTGTATTAGATAATGAGAGAAATAGACACAGAATGCCTTTACCTAAATCAAGTAGAGCAATTGAACATTTTACTGCTATTTGGAATGGAAGAGATGGCTCGAGGTTAGCTAAACTATTACGAGGAATTTCATTTCGTTGGGCAATGAACTCAGGTATAATTCAAAGTGATATTGTCGCAAATCCAACTGAACGCTCGTTTCAATTGTTGAGAACAATAGTAGATTCTATGCCTTATATTCAAGTGGATGGTTTTCAAATTTCCATAATTGGAACTTCAGGTGTTGAATGGAGGATAAGTGCAGGAATAGGCGTTCACGGCGCTCCTTATGTCGTACGTCCCGTTGGTAGAACTCCTCAAGGGAATCCTGTACTTTTTCGAGAAGTATGTGTATACGATGATGCTGAACACTTACCAATTGGGGATAGGATAGCAACTATGGCCCTTGGTCTCATGAATGATGAAGATACATCCAAAAGAGTAGATACTGTTAGATTAGGAATTCAGATGGTAACACGTCATTTCTCGGAATCATTGCATAAATCACGGCAAGTGCCATATCGATGAGCCCTTTCATAGAATCATGGTGGAGGAAAACGCATCATTGATTCTAGAAGGATCAACCCCATCCATATTACCGATACCTTCCGAAATTGACGAACATTTTGGTCGAGGTCCGGGCTCCAAAGGTATCCGCGAGGTTTTCCATAATTCAGTAATGACTGGTAGTAGAACCAGATCTGTATTATTGCTTCATCATATTCTCTCAAGTTCATATTTTCCCGAAGGTCCAATTCGAATTTTGGATGGACTAGGCGCATCTGGAATTCGAGCAAGAAGATGGCTGACTGAATTGCCAAATGAACAATCCCGGCGATTGGATGTTCATGTATGTGATATTCTTCCTGAATCCTTGGAATGGGTCGAGAAGAATATTCAGAGATTCAATCTAGATAATTCGATTAAACTGATTCAAGGCGATTTACGATCCAGAGTCCTTGAAGGAGGTTGGCACTGGATAGATTTAGATCCATATGGTTCTCCAATTCCCTTTTTAGATCCTGTAATTCAGGCTCTCTCAAGGGATGCGATTCTAGAGGTTTCTGCAACAGATACAGCAGCATTAACCGGATCTAGCAAAGGTCCAACAATGCGGCGTTATGGAGCATTTGTTCGTACAGATAAATGGGCCCACGATTCGGGATTACGAGTGTTAATGGCAAATGTTGCTAGGATTGCAGCTCGTCATGATCGTTCCATAGAGCCGTTATTATCAGTTTGGGAATCCCACCATCTTCGAGTTTCAGTAGCAGTTAAAAAATCAAAACGTGGAGCAAGTTCTGTTGAGAAGAATATAGGTTGGAGGATAGTTAACCCAACCTCTGAGGAACTTCAAGGAAGTATTGATGCTAATTTACATCCTCATGGTTGTTCTGAAAGAAGTCAACCATTTTGTTTCTTACCATTTCGTCATCCTGTAAATCATAAAGATCATCGAGTATCCGGTCCGCTATGGACTGGTCCCTTGGCTTCTAAGGAAGTACTTTCATCTATGAATTTGGAAATCGCCGAAAAATTATGCATCCCTGATACTACGTCTCTCACTTCGTGGGGATTCCCTTCTGATGAGCATTCAGCATTAATTGAACATTCGAAGAAATCAATTAATCGATCAATTCGTCGTTTTTCTGAAGAATCTAAAGTAGAACCATCATCTTCTCTACTGATTGTTGACAGATTACATCCACATATTCCATTACTTGGCCCCCCCTCTCCTAGAAAATTAGCCGAAGCACTTACACAATCAGGATATTCTTCGTGTGTAGCATCATATCCAAATCCTTCAATATTAACATCTGCTCCTTGGAACATTATTTATGATATTGCATTAGATATTTCCAATGACTCTATTGAATGAATGTTAGCCTCCGATGTAAGACATCTCAATTTTAGGTAGAATAATTGTTCCAGGTTTCTTTGTTTTACTTCTTAATTCTGAATATCTATCATCCCTCAATTTCCAAATTTCTGAAATTACCTTTTGTAAACTATTTTCTTTACTTTCATTTCTTAATATAGATTTTAAGTTCGTCCCAGCCGATGCAAATAAACAAGTGTACAAGTGTCCATCTGATGAAATTCTAGCTCTGGTACAATCCCCACAGAACGGCTGAGAAACAGAGGAAATAAAGCCGATTTCAAACCCATTCTTTCCTTCTACCGTCCACCTTTGAGCAACTTCTCCACGATGTGTAGAGTCCATCGGAATTAGATTCATTCTTTTTTTGAGATGATTTTGAATTTCAGAACTTGGCACTACATCATTGTGCCTCCATCTATTGTGATTCCCAACATCCATGAATTCTATGAATCGTAGAGAAACAGGAAGATGTTCAAATTGATCGACTAATCTATCAATATCTAGTTCATTTATGCCTCTTCTGATAACGCTATTTATCCTAACTTGTCCAAGGTCACAATCTACTGCTTCATCTATTGACCTTAGAATTGTTTCAATTTTTTCACCCGAGGTGTTGGTTATACGTTCAAACACTTGGGGATCTAAAGAATCAAGGCTGAATGTAACTCTATCCAATCCAGATTTTCTTAGCGATTCTCCTCGCCCTGCAAAAAGTAAACCATTTGTTGTCATCGCGATTTCAACAGGATGTTTTGAAATCATTTGAATCAGATTTTCTAGGTTTCTTCGTAGTAAAGGTTCTCCTCCAGTGAGTCGTATTTTCTTTAGACCAATAGGGACTAATGATTCGATAACTGAATTTATTTCTTCAAATGTCAAAAGTTCATTCCTATGCATGAATTGATGTTTTGAATCAAAAATTTCTGCTGGCATACAATAATCACATCTCATATTACATCGATCTGTAACTGAAATTCTTAGATCCTGAAGGGGTCGACCACTTTGGTCTAACACCCCAGTCATATTGTGCCAAGGCAATAGACACTGCATCAATCATACTACTATGCTTGATGTGGAGTGATTGAAGTAGTATCGAATCTTCGCATGTCCATGAACAAAGGCGTGACCATCGCGGGTGGTGTTGTTACTGGGGTATTTTTACTGATTACAATACTTGGTAGTGTTATCGCGGGTTCCACTGTAGATGAGCTTGAGAACTTT
>CAZRCY010000102.1:0-5553 GCA_964598735.1 uncultured Candidatus Poseidoniales archaeon | reverse complement strand
TCTACAATTCTCATAGGAAAGGAAAGATGATCAGGAGCAGCACCTATTGTCATTTCAACTGGGCCATTGGAACCGATCATCGTAAACACAAATTCAGAATATTCTTCGAAAACTCGGTCCGCAGATTCCATCCCTGCATCAGTTAGAAAGTAGGCTTTGCGTTTTCGCGATACTCCTGCGATATGAGCTTGCCTTTCGATAAGTAAACCTTCATCTTTCAAGCCACCAATAGCTCGAGGAACATTACTTCTGGCAATCGAAACAGCATTTGCAATTCCCATTTGAGAAATTGAGAATGGAACTTCTATTGATTCTGAAAATTCATAGAAATCTCTGAGATGGAGAAGTATTCTCTCTTGTACACCGGGACGTGGCATTGTCAAGAAAATCCCCCCTCTCATCATTGTTTAGGCATAGTTGAAGGATCAGGTACCCACTGCTGAATTGTTTCATCCCAGCGCCATCCAGGATGTGCATCTGCTTGGACTACGGGCTGATTTGTTACAGTTTGTTGAACCGCTGCATTTTGCTCTTCAGTCACTGTTTTTTGTTTAGCCCATGCATAAGGATCTACTTCTTGAGCTGGTTGATTTTCTGGTGTTGATTCAAATTCATCTTCGTCCTCAAATTCCACGAAGAAAAATACAAACACTGCACCTAATATCGCAATAATGACAAGTATACCAACACCAACTAAGACCTTTCCAACAGTACTCATCCCTTCTTGTTCTCCACCAACTTTCTCTACAGTTACTGTTACAGATACATCACTGGAACTGCCATATGTGAATATTACTTGATTGGCACCTGGATCCATCTGACTCGCTGGTAAAGTGAATGTCCAAGTCCCGTTATCATCAACCAGTGTCTGTCCTACACGAAGACTTCCTAGATTTACATATACTGCGACTCCAGGACGGCCAGCACCAGTGAATATTACAGAATCATCTTCTTCCAAGGGTGTGGTAAAATCGGAATCTGCAGTAAAGGTAGCAGATAATACGATGAAACTAACTGGATTAGATGTCGCTATTGAACCAGAAGGATCTCTAGCAACAAATATCACATTGGAGAGAGTCCATGATTCCATATTTGTAGGCTCGTAGTAATACATGGAAATTGGGTCATATGTTGCAACACCATTTGGTGTTCGGATTACCAAATCATATAGATCGTCATCTTGAATATTTTGATTATCATAAGCCTCGAATTGTAGTGATTGTCCATCAGGATCTGAAAAGAATTGGTTGAGATCTATTTCACCGATAGTACAACGATCAAGCGCTTGATTTTGGGATGAATCATCACAAAATAGTCTGATTTCTGTAGGCCAGCCAACAGATGAAAAGGTAGGTGCCTGATTATTAGCATCCGGTGGATTATCGGCAGTAATTTGAATCTCGAACCAATTAGAGTAATTGTATCCATCATAAGCACGAGCTTGGACATAGTATTGTTGTAGATGGACGAGTTGAGTAGAATCCCATTCTGCTTGCCATGCTCCATTCGGTTGAATGTTATCTTTAGTCACAATTATGAGATCTAAAACTCCAAAATTGGCCTGAGGATCAAGAACTTGTATCTCAATTCTGGTTATTTCTCCATCCGCATCAGTAGCTTGTCCAGAAATCAACGTCGTTTCGCTAACTGAAATTTGTTGATTAGAAGCTGGAGCGAAGATAAAATTTGTAGGAATTCGATTCCTGTTATCGACTGTTATCGTACGAGTACTAACAGTACATTCTCCCACTTCATTAACACAGAAATCAGAATCAGCAGCCCAAACACGAACTTCGTAAGATTCTCGAGTCTTAGGTAAGCCTGAAGTGTTCCAGAACCAATTCCATGATGTTCCACCATCGGCTGCAACACTTCTGATTGCTTCACGTTCGCTACTTATTTCACCCGGCAATCTATCAATCTCGATGTGAATCTTTTCAATATCATTTCCTGCTATTCCGCTGTATGGGTCATTTGCTGAACCACTAAACATTACTCCCTCTCTGCCACTATGCTCCGTATTATCTCCAGGAGTAGTCAAAATCAGAGACGGTGGTTGAGTATTCAATTTAATTGTTCGAGTGACAATATTTCCATAATCCACACCATCAAACGCTCGGAATGAGAATGTATAGTCCCCTTCGGCTTGTGTAGACATATCGTAGCTAAAATACCATGAGCTGAAGGGATGATCATCATAAGTTACCTCATCAACCCCGCTTGTATCAACAGCATAAGAAGCATCAGCCCAATCATTGGTGAATGGATCTTTGATTTGAATTCGGGTTACTTCTCCTTTTTGATCCCATTGAGCTAAGGCATTTCGCTGGTCAATACTCATTTGGCTGTCCCCATATATTCCAATGAAATTTCCATCATGAGCAGAACCAGTGAAATTGACTATTCTCTTGAATGAGTGAAAGTCATTCTGAGTTACGTTGATTGAAGGTTCAATATTAACCAAAGAGACTGCTTCTTGGATGGTAGAGGAAGAATCAGGAATTGTGAAAGAACCTGTCTGATATCCTTTTCCATATTTATAAGCCGTATACCGGTATAACGAAAGTTCACGGCTCCCACTTCCAGAAGCACAATCAGGATCTTCGGCATCTGGCTTATTATCGCCATCATTATCAATTCCATCATTACATGAATTCTCAGCAGGAGCGGTTGCAAATCCGTCTGGATCATCATCGTTTGGACCTAAACCTCTGAAATCAAGATGGAAATCTTTGGGAAGGGATATCCATTCAGTCCAACCATCATCACCTGTTAGCAAATCATACAAATCATTTCCAACTGCATCTTTTACTACAATAGTGGCATCAGGAACACGAATATTGTTGACAGATGCATAATATCGAACTAATTCTGCTTCCCGAACCTGTGCAGCCCATTTTACCGGGAGTTGTCCGATGTATACATCTTCGACATCAAAGTTTACATCTGCAAACGTGAGAACTGTGGAATTATTCAACATTTCATTTGCCAGAGGAAAATCAGGAGGAGTCATGTTCTTTTTGTCGGAAGTAATCATCAGAGGAGGATACACATAGCCCTGATCTTTTTGTCCTTCTGGCCAGAATAATCCAACTGGAGTTGTTGCATTTGTTCCTGCCTGAACAGGTGGGAGACTTTCTGATTGGACTGTGACTGAACTCTTTGTGATGTTGTATGTTTGCATTACACTACTCCACTGATTTTCGGAGAAGAAAGCAATACTACCTCTTTCAATTGCATTTGAAGTACCATCATTCCAATGAACAATTCTTGCACCAGTTCCAGGTGCATCGATTGTATTACGTTGAACATTTGCCAGAGAACCAATGATTCTCATTGCATCAATCTCATCAGTTCCATTTACTGTAATAGTGTTATCTTTCAGAGTCATAGCAGAACGATAAACATGAATTGCTGGGCAAAAGAATGCCCTGGTCAATAAATCATCCCAAACCCTGTCGCTCAAGCACTGCTGAGTCGGAACATGATTGATTGTATTGTTTGAGATATGTGATCTTGAAGGGTAGGACACTAATCCACCCCAACCTGACTCACCAGTGTGATAGTCACCAACAATTATTGGTTCACGGGCAGTTTCCTGAATAGTATTGTTTTCAATAATTGTATCGAAACTTCCAAACTGCCAAATTCCGTTATATCCCCCAATAGGTCCGATTACGTTGTCATGTATGTGTGCATCAGAACTTTTCACAATTAATCCAGAACCTTCAGAAGAACCCTCGATAGTGGAATGTGAGAATATGACAGAAGCATCATCATATATTGTCAATCCTGCTTTGTCTGCGGTAGTAAGGGATGAAGTAGTTATTTCCAATGGGATTTTTACACCAGACACTCTCTTTGGCCCATTTATATCAATAGCAGAACAGGTTACTGAGATAGTGGCACTGCTAACCGTACCTGCCGAATCATCTATCCTTAATCCAAAATCACCTGATGCCACCCCTGGGTGATCAATCAAAACGTATGAATCCTCAGCCCAAAGTACGTGTCTACCACCGTCTTGTTGCCCACATCCCTTGGAACTTCCAGTAAATACAGGACTGTTCATTACAACAGGAGTAAAAGATGTCCCTGCCCCGTAAATCTGCACACCCTGTCCTGCGACATCTGATTCATCATCTCCATTTACAAATTCCCCGCCGATGAATGTAGGTGTTGCTAAATTTAATGCTAGAACGGAAGTAGTATTGATTCCTTGGAATTTTAATGCTTCAAGGGTCGGACTTGCTCCGTCTAATACCAGAGATGCAATCCTAAATTCATTATTCACTTGACTAACCTGTGCAGGTAGACCATATGCATTTACAATCGAAACATGGTTTAACTTAGTCTGACCAACATCGATGCTGTCCTTCAGAAGGATTCCCTCTCCACAAGATGGATCAATATTCGAATATCCAGAAACTAATGCACCGTCATAACAATCCCCAAACTGAGATGAATCGCCAGGATCAGCCCAAGTAAACTGAATTCTTGATCCATTATTTGCGTTTGACTGAATTACTGGATTACCACTGGATGTGCTCGAACATGAAATATCCCCCGCGCAAAGATTACCACGAACAGTAATCATAGAGCCATTAGTCAGTGATATTTGAGTCCCGGGTTGAATTATGACTTTGGCTCCTGCTGTAATCAATATATCTCCTGTAACGGTATGTGATCCCGACCATACTTCATCGCTAGTGATAGTTCCTTGGGCAGTTGCGGCACTGACTTCTTCTACCGGGCCTACCAGAAGGGTTAGTGTACTAAACAACATCAACAAAATCAAAGTTACACTGATCGAGCGTTGGGCATCCATACCACCGACAAAATCTGCTTGCGTATAACACTGATGGCGATTAGTATGACGATTAAGACATAATTCTTACCTTTTAAATATCAAATATCATAAATAATATCATATTTAATATCATTTTATGTCTATAATATCAATATTTCAATGACTAAACGGGGCTCAGGATAACGAATTTTCGATATTATGTTCCCATAACACAGCATTCAAATTTCCATACCCGGTCCGAGGATTATGACTATCTCCAGGTATTGATTGACGTAATGATTCCTTTACCAAATCTATCTTTGAGGAGCTCCCATTCACTTGTTCGTATTCATCTAGTTGTACACCATGTTTCTCCAAAATCAATGCTAGTGAACCTACAACAAACACTGTAGAGACAGATGTCCCGCTACTTGATGCATAAGGGATACTAAATTCAGGGTCGTGTGTAGAGATTACATTCATTCCCGGTGCTGAAATTTCAGGTTTCTTATGAGGGTCTTCTCTCATTTCACCATCCATTGATATCGCTCCTTTTGATGTATCTTCCCATACAATCCCTCCCCTGTCTACAGCGCCTACAGCAATTACCTGTTTTATTGATGCAGGAGTTGAAACATCAGATGAATTCTCACCCTGATTTCCTGCAGCTGCTACCACGAAAACACCTGCTTCCAGGGCATCTTGAACAGAAGTCACAGTTGGACCGCCTATAGCCATTGAAGGATCAGCTTCTCCACCTAATG
>CAZRCY010000101.1:0-5576 GCA_964598735.1 uncultured Candidatus Poseidoniales archaeon | reverse complement strand
AGTGAATTTTCGATAATATCTCCTGCTACTGAATCACATTGGCCAGAAATTCCAGATTCTTCTTCTGATGTGATTATTATGTCGATATATCCAATCAAAAACCCATCCGGAACGTTAACCTCAGATATATCAAATAACACATTCCTAGTTTCATCATCTTGGACAGTTTCAACTGCTTGCATGGTTTCATTTTGTGTAGAAAATGTGATTCGGTAATCATTGAGTTCAGAAAATTCAGATATAATGTCCGTCCTGTAAATCACGGTATCATACCCAGTGTAACTTAGTAATATTAAGGCCGCAAGGAATGAGAAAATTGTAAATTTATTACCTGCACTATTGGAAGTAACATTGGAAATAATATCTTTCAAATCGCCGTTAGAACTCATTTAATCAACCCACAATAGAAGAATACAGGAAACACAGAACGATGATAATTGCAGTTAATACTCCCATCGATTTAGAAAATAGTTGTATGTCATGATCACTAATATCTGGTTCGTGAAGCTCTTCGAGAGTGGCCAGTTTCTTGGAGATACTTTCTCCCTCTGCGATCAATGTATTCATAATTCGTTCTTCCCACCCTATGAAGATAGCAACAACCATCGCTAATATAGCAGAAGAAATCATTGAAGAAACAGGCAAAAACGATTGTAATAATTCAATCATTGTGGATGAAACAATCAATAACATCAGTATGACGATTATTCTTGTCATCCATCGATTCTGCTCTGCCTCAGAATCGATTACATCAAAGTGAAGAAGAATGTACATTACCATTAGAGGTGTGAATAGTAACAGTAATGCTTCTGTGGTAAATTTGTACCAAATGTCATAACTTTCAGGAAAATCTTCACAAACAGTATACATACAACTATCTACGATATCAAGTACAGCATAATCGGCAATGCCACTTATTAATCCAACTCCAAGTATTAGGTATATAACAATAGTAAATCCATTTATTCCTTTACTACTAGCTCGCCAAGTTTCCCCTACTCCCAGTGACAGGATTGCAATAGTTCCCAAGGAATTGGTTACGGTATACCCTATCCAATTTGGTACGTAAGAATGAGTTCCAACGCCTGCCTCGATAGCAAATCTAGCAACAAATTCATCATTAATTGAAATAAGTTGGGCAAGCCACCAAGTCATTTGTTGGCCGAAGAATGCTATCAAAATGATTCCTGCTGCTAGAGACATTCTACGTGCAGTGTCATCTCCTTCTAACATTTCTTCTGATAAGAATCTAAAGTAAACTGGAATTGATATTATGAATGCTGGTATGAATAAAATTTGCCAAAATCCGACGTATTTGTATTCGGTTAACATCATCGTGATTATAATGGCTAAGCTGCCTAGGAATGCTGCAGGGGCAACGAGTTTGATTGTCGAGGATTTTTGGAATATAGGATATGGGTAGATAAATGGAAAAATTGCAACAATTACAAACGCAGATATAGTGAAAGAGAAGAATAGATATTGGAAAAAATCGAATTGAGACGTGATGTCGGTATTCTGCCACCAAGAAGTATCTCGAATTGAAGCAGCAGCATAACGTAATCCAAAGAATACTAGACACCAACTCAACATATATCCTGCAAGACGGTCCATCCAGATTCTATTTTTCGATCTTTCCAGAAGAATGAGACTTGTTACACCCAACAGAAAACATACAATTGCGGCCACAGGAACCATTGATTCCTGTTCGGCCATAACTGTCGGATATTGAACTAGGTTATACCAATTATCACGAATGAACGAAAATTCGATACGGTGAAAGACGATATGTATTGTTCAGGTAATATGGGGGGCAGAGTTCAGGTAATACTACTAGTATTCATATTGATGTTAATGCCATGGAGTCCCTTAGATCATTCAAAATCATCTGAATCTGTGAATGAATTGGAAAAATCAATACAAGTCCATTCTCCAGCCATCTTATCACATTGGGAACCCGGAACTGCTCTGATAGATTCTTCTCTTCAGAATCTAAATTCGGATATTGTTTCTGTGATTGTTATCACTGATCGACTTTTGACATTACATGAGTGGCAAATAGAACATGGTATTTTGATACCTCAACTACCGGCCAAAGGTTCGGACAAATTAGTAGATGTATATGCAACACAAGGGATTCTAGAACACAGAACAGTAAACTTACCTGGTACCTTAGTAGCCAAATTATCAGGAATTCCCGGTGTTAGAGCAGTTTTTCCTGATCCTGGTATGCCTGAACCCTCTGGTTTCTCCCTAGATGTTACACCTACTAGTGTTCGTTCCGGTGAACTTCATGGTGCAACTGATGTATGGGATAATGGCCGTAATGGCTCTGGAATAATTGTTGCTGTAGCGGATAGTGGAATCGATTTTGCCCATCCAGATTTGAATGGAACCCAAGCTCGCTACAATAATGTCACATCACCTTATCATGATTGGCCATTAATGCATGATCCAATGAGTATTCTTCTTTGGTTACGTGATGCTAAAGCATATCCTGAAGATGATAAATCTTGGTGGTCAGACACAAGTGATACAGATGTAGATTCGAATAATGACTCAGAATTAGATGGTACTGGTTTCAAAATTGGTAATATTCCTCTATCCATGTCTGGTGTATACCATATTGGTGAACACCCTGATTCAAAATTAGTTGCAAGAGCAGGAGGAGACGTTCCAGTCTTAGTAGTGGATTCGACAATTTCTGGAGTATATGATACGGTATATGTTGACCTAGATAGAGATGGAAATTTCAGTGACGAAATTCCAATGACTAAGGGCAATGAGACCGCAGGTTTAGACCTAAATGGTGATGGATTATGGGATAGATCTGCTGGATTAATTTGGTGGATATCAGATGGAGTTCATGGGGTTCCATACGGGGATATTTATGCTGCTAGAAATGGATATCAGAATAGAATTCCTGGAAACGGAGATATGGTTTTGTTCATGATTAACGACGTAAATGAAGGAGGCGGAAATCATGGAACATTATGTGCCTCCGCAATAAATGCACAGGCTCAAGTTTCGAATGGTAAGGTACTGGGCATGGCACCTGGTTCCAAAACCTCTGCAGTGGCTAACTTGTATTCATATGGTTCCATGTTAGACTCATATCGTTTCATTTCTGAGGGTTACGACGGTAATTCCTCTACAGATGAACAACCTCATATTGGTTCGTTTTCTTTTGGATATTCTGGTACTCATAATGACGGAGCAGACCCAAACAGTATGTACTTAGATTGGTTAACTCGGGTACATAGTCCAACAACAACTTACTTTGTAGCAACTGGAAATGGAGGTCACGGCTATGGAACTACTGCTGCACCCGGCGGTGCACATGGTGTAATTTCAGTGGGAGCATTTAGTTCTAAGACAGGTGAGTCTAACGGTGGTACATGGGGGCAATCAGCATCTTGGTCTAATCGTGGACCAAATTCTGTTAGCAGATTAGATCCAGATATTGTTGCAGTTGGATGGTCTGCGACTGGCGATAGAACATTGAATGAAAGAACAAATGCAAACGATGCTCATACAGTTTGGGGTGGTACATCTCTTGCAACACCAATTGCTGCTGGGCTGGGGGCACTAATTGTTGAAGCATGGAAAGATGTCCACGGAACTTATCCAACATCTGAACAGGTTAGAGACATAATGATGTCAACTGCAGATGACAGAGGGTATGATCCATTAGTACAGGGAGCGGGATGGGCAAATGTATCCAGAGCAATTGAAACAATAACTGGTGGAGATGGAACATTGTCCGTTGAACCAGCCTCGTGGATGACTGGGATGTTTGATGGTGCTCATCGAGATGCAAATTTGAATTTGATTCGTCCCGGGGAAAATCAAACAATGTCTTTGAAATTATCTAATCCTGCATCTACTGATGTTTCAGTAAATCTTCAACCTCAGGTCATGGTACCTTTGCAACATTGGAAGATGAACTGGAATAGCACTGAAACATCACCAAATTCAACATGGGATGGGTATCAGGCAGATACTCCAGATATTCTAATTCCAATTCATGTTGATGCAGATTCTAACTATACTCTACCCAATGCAACAACTCTGATACGAGCCAGAGCAGCGATGGATGGAGCAGGATTTGATGGGAATCAAAACAGTGAATCTGAAAACAGAGTATACCTCAGATTATGGCGTTGGACCGATCGTGATGGAGATGGATTGTTCCATGATGATCAAAATGACGATGATTTCGTTGATTCAGGAGAGTGGACTGAAGATAGTAATGAATTTGCGATGCTTACCGAGCATGTATATGCTTCAGGTCAAGTTGAAGTTCGAATGGGTATGCCGTTGGAAGAATCGGATGACGGATTATTACTAGCAGTGTGGAGGGAAAATATTAGAGCGAATCAAATCGATCCTTTGCCCATAGAAATAGACTGGACAGCCTTTGGGACTGTAAATGACTCATGGGTAAACGTTAGTTCAAATCATATAATTCAATCAAATTCCTCAAGTCAAATAAATGTCTCGATTAATGTTCCCAACGATGCCGATCCAGGATTAAGACAACATGGAATTAAGATTTCATGGAATTCAACTACGAATAATACATCAAAATATGAGTGGATGTGGCCAATTATCACGAATGTTGCCTATGTTGGTTCATTTGATAGTAATCCTATGCCATTAGATGGAAATATGTCAAATCAGACATTGTATGAAGAAACTTGGATACAAGGTGGGCAGAGATGGGGCTGGAGAGCAGAATCAGGCGATTGGAAAATGTTCACTATTGATTGGCCTGCAGGTTATACTGAAAACGGAACAGCACTGATTGATGTTGATTGGGATGATAATATCTACACTGATATCGATGTACATTGGATGTCAGAAACACTACATCCTTACGTTTTATCAGATCCACAAGCCTATGGTTCGCGAACTATGAGGATGGAATCTAGCTCGGCAAACAAACATTCTGGGAGTGGAATATACACCTTTGAGACAAATACAGGTTCTTCACATGAATTCCTCACGGCTGACTCGACTCGAGGAATTAAGCAAGTGATGTTACATTCTGCAATGCATGGAGTCGGGACAAACGACAACCCCGTTTCTATTGATGTTGGAGTTATAGCTCCCTTGGATGGAGGATTTGGTTGTACCATAGAAGATTGGATGTTTGGAGACCGCAATGAATCAGTACGTCTTGGATCTACAATGGATATTGATATTATAACTGCTGAAGCTGTCGGTTGGAGTCAACCTACTCTGCTGAGTGGTCTAACAGTCGCACAAGATAATCCAGACGATCACACTTCTGCATCGTACATACATTCCTTTAGCGTCAATGATCTATCTGAAATGACGATTTCAACTACAAGCTTCGATATTCCTGATTTGGATTTGTATATCGGTCGTGATATAAATGGAAACGGGTTAATGGATTGGGGTAATGAAGAAAGAGGTAGTTCAGGACAATTCAATTCTGATGAATCTGTATTTATCAACAATCCCCAAGATGGATTATGGTTTGTTGGAGTTCATGGTTTTGATGTTGGAAATGGAAATGGCACATTCAAATTGAAAATAGATACAGTAGC
>CAZRCY010000100.1:0-5664 GCA_964598735.1 uncultured Candidatus Poseidoniales archaeon | reverse complement strand
TTGAGTATGGCTGGAGATACCTTCGGCGGTAGAATGGGGCTTATTTTCGCCACTATAGGTGCAGCAATTGGCACAGGTAACATTTGGAGATTCCCCAGAATGGTTGGTGCTAACGGAGGCGGGTCTTTCCTAGTTCCATGGCTAATATTCCTATTTATTTGGTCCGTACCGTTAGTTATTGCCGAATTTGCGATAGGAAAGAGAGCACGGACAGGTACAGTTGGAGCATTCCGTATTTTTGCAGGCAAACGCTTTGCATGGATGGGATTGTGGACTGCATGGATTTCTACCGCGATTGGGTTCTATTATGCTGTAGTAACCGGTTGGTGTTTGAAATATTTCTCTGCTGCAGCGTCTGGAGGTTTGGGACAAGGAGTAGATACAACTCAAGTTTGGAATGATTTCCTACAAGATCCATCTCAAGTTATCCTTTTCCAATTTTTAGCAGTCGCTATCACTATGGCTGCGATTTGGAGAGGAGCAAAAGCAATTGAAAAAGTCAACGTTATACTAATGGTATCTCTGTTTATTCTTCTCTTCAGCGCTTTATTCCTTTCAATATTGATGGATGCACAAGACGGAACTCTTGATGGCTTTGTATACATGTTTAGTATTCAACCAGAATATTTGCTAGAACCCCAAACTTGGATTTCTGGATTATCTCAATCTGCTTGGTCTTGTTCCGCTGGAATGGGAATGTGTATTACTTATGCGGTTTATATGCGTAAAGATGAGGATACAACTCTTAACGCTGCAACCATGTGTCTTGCTAATAATAGCATAAGTATCATAGCAGGTCTGACTGTCATGATGGCAATTTTCTCTGTTGTTCAGGATCCACTTTCTGCAGTCAGTGGAGGTTCGAGCGCAATAACATTCCTTGTTCTTCCAGAGGTATTTGCTCAGGCGCCCGGGGGACCAGTAGTTCAACTGGCAATGGTCACAATGTTCTTCCTTGCGCTTTCTTTTGCAGCACTAACATCAATGATTTCTACCATTGAACTTTGCGTCAGGAATTTCGTAGATCATGGTGTCGATAGAAGTCAAGCGGTTGGATTTACTGCTGGCGCATTATTCCTATTCGGGTTGCCCAGTGCTGCACTTTGGATTTTAATGGACGAATCAACTGGTGTTGCTTTCCCTCAGTTCCTTGAAGTTCAAGACCACATTTGGGGGTATGGTCTAATGTTCAGTGGATTATTCATCGCTTTCTCAATTTGGAAGTACGGTTGGAACCGATACAGGGTATGGCAGGATGAAAATGATATTGTTGGTTTCAATTGGCAAGATTATCTGGATAATGGAGTTTCATCATTCAGGGATGACTTCATCAATACTGGAGATAATGATTGGTGGATTGGTAAGTGGTGGGATTACATCATGTATCTCGGATTCCCGATTATGTTCGCCATTTTGATGGGATCTTACTTCGTTGATTTATTGTTGAATGTCGATAATCCATGGGACCCAACAAATCCCAAGGGGATAACTATTGTTCTCTTATTTTGGGGAGTTACAGCAGTAGTATTCTTATTCCTTAATCGGTGGCTTGTTAGTCGTCCATTATACAGAAATGTACCTGAGGGAGCAGAAGTTCCAATTGATACCTTACCTGGTGGTGAAGACGACATGATTCTTCAATTAGGAGAAGTATGGACTGGAGGAAACTTAGATGATTCACCGGAATCCAAAGTTGTTAATGCCGAACTAGCATAATACGAGAAGCGTGATGACCTTCATAGTGTTCGGAATAGTATGGATCCTTGGACAATGCACATTGCAGAGGTCGGAGTTTTCGATGCGAATGCTGCAGCTTTAGATGTTCAATCAGTGGATTTGATGGAGGCTGCTGGCCAAGCTCTGGCATCAGAGACTGCTAGAATTGCAGAATTATTAGAAGGTGCAGAACATAGAGAAATTTGGATTCTTTGTGGACCTGGGAATAACGGTGGTGATGGATTTGCTGCCTCTATAGCTATCAAAGAGATGGGCCACTCAGTACGAATAATAGCCACTCATGTAGTCCAGAAAGGAGAAGCAGCAGAATATCATAGAAGTAGATGTAGAGATTTAGGAATCAAAATTGATGTTTGGCCAATGGTCTTTGAAGAGTCTAAACCTCGATTGATAGTTGATTCGCTATTAGGTTCTGGAACATATGGGGGAAAACCCCGAGGAGACGTAGCAGCAGTAATGCAATGGATAAATCCGCATCTAGATGTGGTTCCAGTAGTAGCCTGCGATATTCCCACAGGTTTTGGTTCCGACCTGATGATTTCAGCCACTTCGACCGTCACCTTTCATTCAGAGAAAATGGGTATGCGTTCCCATGATGGTTCAATTCATCCTGCCATTGGTCGTTTGTGTGTAGCGCCGTTGCCTTGGCCAAAAGAAGTAATAGATTGCGGTCCAGGAGATGTGCTTAGATATCCTCCTCTTAATCCAGATGCTCGTAAAGGTGACCGAGGACGATTACTCGTTATTGGGGGCGGACCATACCATGGTGCACCTATTTTGTCTGGAGATGCAGCAGCACGTTGTGGATGTGATTTGGTACATATTGCAATGCCGAAAGATGCTCGAAATAGAGTAGATTGGCCACCTCATCTTATTCCAGAATCGATTCCTGATGAAGTCACTTTGACAATGGCTTCCGTCGAGCATCTTATTGGTCGTATTCTTTCAGGTAGAGGAGTTCAATCAATTGTAATCGGTCCAGGGCTCGGTAGAGGTGAAGAAACAGTACGTGCAGTTGTTCGTTTGTTGTACATTGCTGCTGAAGGAGGCATTCCGGTTGTTGTCGATGCCGATGCAATTGCGGCTATGCCAAACGGTTCATGGCCAGAAAAATTACGTGGAATCGTAACTCCTCATTCAAGGGAGGCTGAAGAGTGGATCGGACCTGAGATTGCTGCAATAAGGCCACATTTGAATGTGAAAAATGATCCTGAAGGTAGAGTTGTGATTGTAACAGGGTCTGTAGATAGATTACTCGGTCCATTTGGTAGAGGTTGTCTTGCTACTGGTGGACATCCGAGGATGGCAACCGGAGGTACTGGTGATTTGTTAGCAGGATTATGCGGAGGGTTATTGGCTCAAGGAATGGAACCCTGGCCTGCTGCCCGTCTCGCTTGTGCGTTATTACGGGAGGCAGGAATGGAAGCTGTTGTGTCCAAAGGCCCTGGTCTAGTTGCAGGAGATGTCCCGGTACATATTGCTGAAACGTTAGCAAAGTGGATCTAGTTACCGCTATTCCCCTTTCAATTTACTAACGGAATGCTCTCACATACCATGGTCTTGAGTCCTAGGGGGTGGATTGCTGTTGGCGCATGGCTCTCTCTAATTTTAGTTCCAGTTTTCCATTACTATTGGAAGAGATGGGACAGACCTAGTAAGGCAGCCCAAGAGGAAATGGCTCGAAGAAAGCATGAATTACAGGTGAAAAGAGCCTTTGAGTTTGAAGATATGAAACTTCGAGCAGAAGAAGCCGTTCAAGCAAAATTAGAAATGGAGCAACGAAAGCGGACAGTGCCCCAACAGGTAGATGTCGATATTTTACAGAATGCCCTAGGACAGTTGGAAATTGGATTAAATGATGAACCAGTGCCTGAACTCGATAGAGTAGATATTCCAAAAATCAAAGAGATGATTGAATCATTACCCGAAGTAGATGAAGAATTTGTTACTCCAGAAACTGGCCCAATATTAGTAGAACTTCCAAAAAATACACCAATTGATGAAGAACCTGACCAGGTTGTGTATGAATTAGAACCAGCACCCAATCTGGAATCTTGGGATGAAACAGATTGGTGAATCGATGTCCTCTTATTCTCTTGAACGGCTTTTCCGTGAATCAATCAGATTTACTGTAGTTGGAGCGTTTAACACCTCAATATGTTTTATTTTATACAAGATATTTGTTTATTTAGATCCTTGGCCCGCTTACACTCTTGGCTTTGCTTTTTTCTTATCAGAAGGATTGAGTTGTATAGTTGCACATTACTTGCATCGAAGAATCACTTTCCGTTCATCAAGTCCTTATGCTCGAAGTTTAACATTGACTCTAATTATCTACGCTACATCAATCGCAATAGCAAGTTCCTTCCATCATATGATTGCCGAGGTTTGGGATGGCGGAAATTTCGATCCGGTTATTGTTGAGCATGTTTCGTGGTTCTTCAATACTGCATTGGTCGGAGTAATTGCTTTTCTCGCACTCCGATTCGTGGCGTTTCCACCGAGTGATGACGTACAAGATGAAAGTGAGTAATCATTCGTCTTCTTCTCGAATTCCACGCATCCAAGCAGCTGCTGCTAGTCCACCAAGACCAACAATTGCTCCAAAGCCAGGAGTTTCTTCCATATCGTCATCTCCACCAGTAATGGCTTCTGCTTCAGTTTGGTTTAGTATTGGAAACAAAACAGTACTGTTGTAACTTGATGGCTTTTCTGTATCTGAATTGCAGTTTGCCTCTTGTGGAGGAGTTGTATCACTGTGACATGGATGAGTGTAATATAATCTGAATTCAGCAGGCTGTCCTTGGAATATTCCAAAAGACCCATCGGTTCCCTGTCCTGCCCAGGTAATTTTGATTCCCGGATTATCATCAGTTCTGTTCCACGGAACCAAATCAGGAGTGACTGGAATATCCCAATCAATCATTATTCCATCACCTTCTCCAGCGTTGAATTCTTGAGTGACGGCGGCTACTGACCCTCGCATGAGGCTGACATTCAAATTTTCACATTGTCCCTGACAATTTGCATCCCCAGTTATATCCAAAACAAGATGCACTCGGATAACTTCTCCTTCTTTCAGAAGTATATTTTCGTTCAAGATTGGATCCATTCTACAATGCCAATCAACCTGAACAACGCTACTTCCAGAACCACTTTTTTCACCATATCCGGTATTGGAATTATCAGCATCAGTGTTATTGAAATGACCCCAACATGGCTCAGCATTTGGCCTTCCAAAAACATGGAATGTGTTGTTTTCAGCAGTTGGTTGTTCAGCATTCGGAGCAGTTTGCATCATTGTAACATCCCCTCCAGCTGTTACTGTGGAAGATGTAACCATAAGCAAGGCTAGACAGAGAGCAAGTGGAACGAGAGTCGTTCGACGCATGTTAATTCGTAAACCCCGTTTGGTTTGAGACTTTCTTTTACTTGTTAGTCAAATCGTTGAAATCCGAAACGACTACCACTTCCTCCACGTCTAGCGATGTTGAGCGCTTCCCCCAACATATCAGCAGAAACATTGGCTTGTTTCAGATGTTCTGAACCAACTCCGGTAATGATTGCCATTACCTTGATTGTATCTCCAAAGGCAGGATCTTGTCTAGCTCCAAAGATGACATGAGCATCTCCTGAAAGACGACTAGTCATGAGATCACAAACTTGATTTGCTTGTTCAAGAGTCATATATGGCCCACCAGTAACGTGAATTAGAGCACCAGTCGCACCTTCAATGTCAATATCCAATAGAGGATGATTCAGAGATTCATGAACAACTTCTTCTGGCCCTCTATCACTTTCTCCATAGAGCATCATTGTTACTCCTCCATTTTTCATAATGGTTCTAACATCGGCAAAGTCCAGATTAATCAGACTTGGAAGAGTAATTGTCTCAACAATTCCCTTCACAATTTCAGCGATTAATTG
>CAZRCY010000099.1:0-5736 GCA_964598735.1 uncultured Candidatus Poseidoniales archaeon | reverse complement strand
ATAACCTCTTTCTTACATAGTACAACTTAGTTTTTGTTGCGTCATTAGGATTGATATCAATGTTAACATCATCACCAATACCCAAACCATGTGGTGTACTAGTTTCTACAAGTGCAACACTTTGATTAACCTCAAATGGTTCTAGTCCATCACTTAATGATGTTAGTGTGACAATTCTAGTTCCAGAGGTGTTGAATAAATTACTAGATTGTATAAAGTAACTATCATCAACAATCCATGTTCCTGTAAGAACCTTGATTTGAACTAGGTTTTGAGATGATGTTCCTTCCAATACTTCAGCAGTTGCAATAGGTGCATTAACACCATCAGTAAGACTCAAAATTGCACCTTGAGTATAAGAACTTCTTTGATCTAATAAGATATCAAATGTTTTAATAGCAGCAGAAAATGTACCAGCATTATCAAATGTTCCAGTAACATCTTTCAATACAATTATATTGTCATTTTTTACTGTACCAACAATTGTTCCAGATGCACCAGATGATGGTTGATTCAAAGTATCATCTGTAAACAAGTATGCACTTTGAATTACTGTCAACTTAACAACTTTATTTTCTTTTGATTGTAGATAAGATACAGTCTTACCTTTTACAGAAGATATGATTGCTTCTGCTTCAGAACCTTCTGTTCCTGTATTGTCAAAATATACTTGAGAATTAATAGAGAAATTATCAGATGAATCAATTACAGTTACACCTTCTACATTTCCTTGTTTTACTTCTTCTATCTGAGCGAGAAAACCATCTCCATTTCTAGACATTCCTGCTTGATAAAAACGTTTTGCTTTTTTAGGAATGTCATTTTGATTAATATTTGAATTGTAATTACTATCAATAGGAAGAGAATAAAAATTCTCACCTACAATGTATGGATATTGCGGTACTTGATTGCTATCAATAGTAATGAAATAAGCATAAGTTCCTTTCGGAAATTCTGGGGTAATACAAAATCTTCCATTGTTATCGTCTAGTGTACCACTCTTATGAGTGTATGTGTAATCATTAACAAAAGTTCCAATAGGATATATTGTCAAATCAGGTCCTTCAGAACGATTACCATTAATAGAATAACTGGATGTCATTCTAATAATAGATGATGTAGAATCTAAAGGATCCTCGTAACCAAAAGCACCGTATATTGGATTGCCATCATAAGCAAAACCAATAATAGGTGAGTGTGTTTTAGTCGCTGGTTCACTACCAGCGTTGTTTATATTGTCATTGAGAGAAACACGAAGTGCTTTTGGGTTTGCAACGTAACCATACCCATATTCTAATACATTATTATAATTTTCAAATATGTATCCGTTTTCAGTGTCTAAATTTGTTCCTAATTTTTTATATCTATTGTAATTCCATTCTTTAAGAAGTGGTATACCTGTAGCACCATTACCAACTGGAATTATATCAACAATCACAGTGTTTTGATTATAAAAATTACCCTCTGCAATTTTATTAAATCCTGTGATATTACCATCGGTGTTGACAGTTGCTTCAAACTCAGCAAATCTACCTCTACCAGCGTTATCTCTAATTACAACTAATGGAGGTGAAGAGTAAAACTCACCAGCATTATCAAGTATTAAACTTGTTACTTTACCACCAGTTACAACAGCACGTACAACAGCACCTCTACCAGATGTGATTAATATATCTGGAACTCTAGGAAATACATCGTTAGTATCTACAATTATACTTTCTACAACTTGTCCTGATAGTATTGCTCTTGCTTTATTAGGAACTTGATCAATCAATACAAATGGTGGTCTTTTGTAACCAGTTCCACGAAGATCAATTTTAATTTCTTCTAATCTTCCATATCTAATACTTTCTGGATCTTTGTAACTGTAAAAAGGAACGCCATTCAATCCTATGCCAACATCTCTTTTAGGTGTAGGATAAGTTTCTGTAGTTCTAGTTGCTTGTCTTCTTATAATACGAAGAAGTTTTTGATCTAATAATTTTTCTGTTACAATTGAACCATCTAAAATTTTATGTGATGGAAAACTAGAACTAGCAATATAGTAATACTGCTCATCTGCAAGTATGGCAGACACATCTGTAGATACTTGATCTAATGAAGTTGCTACCGATGGTAGTGTAGGAATATTAACTGATGCACCAGTTCCTAATAACCATCTAGTTTGATTTGTACCTACATTAACAATTTTAGAATCATCAGTCTCAAAACCAGGATTGGATACTTGAATCTTATCACCAACTGCAGAATATGGTTGTGGGTTTGATGGTCGTAAATTATATACAACACCCATTGTCAATAATGTAACACCATATCCAGATATGGTAACTGGTCTGTATACTTGTGTGCCAGCAGGATGTGGTACAGCGTTTTCTAATGCTCTTTTATCAATGATAAATTGAGATACATTTTTATCGCTAAATGTAATTGTTTCATTACCAATCAATATAGATCCTGTCTTATCCCAACCAACAGTAGAGAATACATTTACTCTATCTCCTGTAGATGCAGTTCCTGCTAAATCTATCTCAAGTTGAGTCTTAGTTGAGACACCAAAGAATCCATTGACTGTTTCTGGTGCTAAAACAATATTATAAATTACCTCTCCATCTCTAGTACCATCTGCATATACATTATCTACAACAGCATCTGCATAATCAGTATCTTCGGTATCTGATTGAACTATTTTTTTACCAATTAGATTGTTTATGTCTCCAGATATTAACTTACATTTAAGTGCATATACGTTTATCCAATCTGCATTGGATACTTTGTATGTAAAATCTCTTGGTTTGTATACATCAGGTTTATTAGATGTATCTTTTGATACAATAGTATTAAAGATAAACTTAATTGAACTATCAGTTCCTTTTGCTTTGTAAAATTTTTGTATATTCTTAATTAAAGTTCTCTTGTCAACTTCTCCTCTAAGATATTTCTCAGGGAATGATCCTAGATATTGACTTTCAAAATTCTTTACTAAGGCATATAAGAAAAGATTACTAATATTAAAAACTTTTTGACCAGCAGCATGTGGAGCAGCGGTTGTACTCACAAAGTTACTTTTATTGTATAGGTCACCTAACTTTGTATTACCGCTAACACCTCTAGAACACCCTTGAAGAGTTGTATCTGTTCTAGTTGCATAGAAAATAATCTCGTCATCTATTCTTACGTATCCGTCTTGTTTTGGAAAACTCGTCGCATCTTGTAATACAATTGTATTATCATTATTAGAGATACTAACGTCCAAAGTATCATGTTGTCTAAGGATGTTTTGTTCATAGTAATCAATGTCTGCGTATTTTTGAATGTTAGTAATAACATCCAGAGTGCCACCTTGTGCTTCCTGTGCCTCGTAGTACTTACTTACAAACTTACTAAAAAGTTCATACTCTGTACTAATAAACTCAGGAAGCTGTGTCTCTATCAAAGTAGAGATTCTTTTAGTTTTTACAGCGACCATTTACTTACTCTTTAAATGCAGTGAAGGACGAATTAGCGACGTCAACATCAAGATAGACCTCACGTAACGCTTGAATATCATTTGATAATGGTTTAACTCTTAACTCAATACGATTATCAAAGAAACTACCTTTAATAATAGTTAGTGCATACATTTTTAATTCACCATTCACATAATCTATATCACCGATATCACTGTCTAGGAGAACCTTTTCACCTGTTACGGTATCTAGTCTATATAGCACAATTTTATCATCCCTATCTTCAACAAACACATCAAAATTAGGATACTCTGTTACTCTAAATCCAGTTGATGACAGAACTGGTTCATCACAATCTTTATCAAATGCATTTTGGAAACATACCTCATAATAGAAGGTAGAATTTAATTGAGGTATAAAGTCTTTTCTCATTGTGACACTGGTGAGATTAGAATTTATACTAGAATCAGAATCATCTATCACACCTACAAACTTACTATACCTAAATTTACCATTAAACTTTTCAGTATCACTTGTATCAATGTAAGATTGAATGTTACCTATGACCTTATCTCTTATTTGTGTAGGTGTTTGGTCTGTAATTTTTCCATTGTAAAATATTTTACTTGTTAGTTCTACAAATAAAATAGATGGATCTACCAGTTCTGGTTCTACGGATGCAACAACATACTTTTTAAGGTCAGAGATAATTTGTTGTTTAGTAAGTGATGTAAGATAACTTGCATCTGTTGGTTTTAACGCAATGAATACCTTTCCATATTCTGGCGGTACTTGATCTTCTCCACCAAATACAATGATGTCGCTAGTTGCTGGATATACGTTACGAACGATTGCCTCATAGTCTTGTGTTGTGACTGCACGATCTTGTGTTCCATATGCTTTAGGTGCGGTAAATTTTATATTTTTTGTGCTTTCTCTTTCTTCACCACCAGATGAAGGAGTAACTGCAGTTACTGATGTAGAGAATGCGTTAGGTGAAACACCATTTGTATTCTCTATAACACCACCAAATATAAATGACTTTACACCATTGCTTTCAGGACCTAATGTTGTTAGATATGATACTTCAATACGTGTATTATTTTCTAATTTTTTACCAAGAACTCCGTCACCTAAAATAATTTCATATCTATCGTCTTCTATCTCATCTAAGAAAAATACTTTTGAGTCACCATCTACATTAAGGATATTATCAGCAACTAGATATGGTTCATTAAAGTTTCCACCACTAGGATAAACTTTAACTCTAATTGTATTCGTATCAATATTTCTATTGTCTAATATAAACCTTTGTGATTTAGATGCTGTAGAAACTGTAAACGTATTAACTATTTCTGTTCCTTCTTTAATTGCTACGTTAGTAAAGGTAGCAACATTGTTTATAACTTGTGCTTTTACATCATCTAATACAACATAGTTATAGATTTGATTATCAAAACTCGAAGTAAAACCTGTTCCTGATCTTAATATTAGTTCTGTGTCAGTTGTAGGATTTGTATAGTTAACATTAAATGTTACAAATGCTGTTGGTGCAGTAGCACTCTTTGGTCTGTATCCTAACTGCTTCGCTATTGCTACTACATTGTCTCTCAACGTTGCTGAATCAATGAATAACTCATTGATTACCATATTAGTGTTAAACGCTGTATAGTAGGTATTATAAGCAAGTGTGTCTATGAGAGTTGCTAATGCTGATCCTTCAAAATCATAGTCAGTAAAATCTGACTGTGCACTCATGTATTCTTTGAGAGCAGTTTTAATTTCTTCAAAATCTAAATTGGCAACCTGAGTATATGGCATTATCGTGTACGCTCTAGAAAGAATCCTACCGCCACTGGTCTATCGGTTCTACCTATAATTGAATATTCAAGTTCTATATCAAATCCATTGTCAGCATCATTGATAAAACATCTTATATTGTCTACTGATACTCTAGGTTCAAACTTACCAAGAGTTGAAGCAATTTCCGATTTTATCATTGCTGCAGTACCATAATCTAATGGTTCAAACAACAAACCTCTTACACCGCTTCCAATCGAAGGTTGAAATGGTCTTTCACCTGTATTTGTTAATAATAAATTTTTGATTGCCTGTGATATCGCAGCATTATTTTTCACTGTTACCAAATCATCAGTAACAGGATGTTTTTTGAATGTAACACTCAAATCTTTGAATGTCGATCTCTCTGGCATTTAGACACAGCATTGGCTGCTTTTATTTATCCGAGTTATTCCAATGTTCTTGCCTTGCACTCCATTCTTCTAAATAT
>CAZRCY010000098.1:0-5753 GCA_964598735.1 uncultured Candidatus Poseidoniales archaeon | reverse complement strand
GATTCTGAAACTGCATCCAATAGAATTGAGACATTATCTAATCTTCATCTTGAAAAATATGGATGGCTCCCCCCCATGATGCTATTTGGGAATGGAACTAGACACGGAATGACACAACCTTCTCTTCCAAGTTTAATCGCCGATGCGAACAAAGCAATGGAAGGAGAAGTGACTTTTTCTCATTCTAGTTTCTCAAAATTCGGAAAGGAGGTTCGTTCATGGGTAGGAAGAAAAAAACTATACTCGTATGACGGTGAAATGCGCCACGGATGGGATAGAATGCTACATTCTGGAGCATTATCATCTAGAATTTATTTGAAACGGATGAATGATCATACTATTCGCACTATCACTCATTCTACTGAACCTTTAGCTGCATTAAGCTGGTTCCACAAAGGAAGAAATCGGTGGGATAGAATTCAAAATGCTTGGGATTTGGTTCTTCAAAACCATGGATTCCATGAGATTGGGGGAGTGTCTCCCGATGAGGTTCATATGGATATGGAAGATTCATTCAGGCATGCTCAGGAAACCTCGGCTATGGTTATCGAAGATGTTCGAATTGAACTAGCAGACGAAATGAATCTTCATCACATTGATCGTGACGCCATTCCGTTGTTATTGCATAATCCTCTAGGAACAGAATGGAGCGGAATGTTGCCTGTAGACATTGTAGCTCCTGCATACCGATGTTGGTTAGATGCAGGCAACCCAGTACATCTAGAATTCTCCAAACCTCCAAAAAATTCCACCATTATTAGCGATTTAATCCAAATATCTCCAGAAATTGATACTCATCTTCACAGAGACTCTCATGTTGAGTTGGAATTACCTCGAATTAGAGGTAGAGTACAGATTCATCGATTACCTCCGGGAATCCATGTCTTACACGCTGTTCCAGGTCATGCTTCTCCATCTACTCTTCCCAGTAAACCAGTGGAGATTGAACAAGGAGATGGAAGAATTTCTGCCATAGATAATGGAGAAATTCGTGTAGAGTTTCTCCCAGATGGCCGATTTGATTTAGTCGATCGTTCTACTGGTAGGCGATTTCCAGGCATTGGGCGGCTTGAAGATGTTGAAGATGCAGGAGATTCCTATGATCACAGTCCCGCTGGCCATCCTGGTAAATCAGACGGCCCAATGGACTTACGAACACAGCCAATTGATCGTAGATTACATGATTTAGATATCACAAGAATTCAAACTACAACTCATTTACAACACTCAGATGAATGGTCTGCAACTGTTCATCTCAGGGTGATTTGGAATATTCCTGCATATTTAGATACCTTGAACCAAACTAGAAGTGTAGATTTAGCGCCTGTCACAGTAGACCATTTCGTCACTCTGAGGCTTGGAGCAAGAAACATAGAGGTAGAAACATGGGTAGATAATAAAGCTGAAGATCATCGTTTAAGATTAATTATCCCCACTGGGATGCATCTAACTAGTGCAAATGCAGGTACTCCTTTCGATGTTGTTCGAAGACCTGTTTTACATCCACATGACCCAAGTTGGGTTCAACCATTGGTTCCTACACAACCAATGGAACGATTCCTAGCAGTAATTGGTACTGAAGATGGTCTGAACGATGGGGGGTTAGCACTTCTTTCTCCTGGTATTAATGAATATGAAATAATATTGGCAGATGATGCAGATCCTGGAGGACATGATATTGCTCTAACTTTGGTACGTTCAACAGGTTGGACGTCTCAGAGTGGATTTTCTCATAGGCCCACAAATGCGGATGCAGTACTGCCTGCACCGGGTTCCCAATGTATTGGGACATCAATTACCAGATGGTCGGTACATCCATTCGATGAAGATTGGCAATCTGAAAATATTCATCATGCTGCTGAATGTTTCGCTACATCGGCTAATTTACTAGTTGCTACTCGAAAACCCTTGGCGAATGGTTTCTTTGAAGAATCTCTAACTCCCGGAACTCTGGGTAGAAGTTTAGAACATATTCGTTTTGATGGAGAAGGCCCTGTTCCAGTCCTATCTGCGTTCAAACCTTCCGAAGATCTAGGCGCTATTATTTTGCGCGTCTACAATCCAACTGATATAGATTGGAAAGGAAGAATTCATTCTGATCTAGACTTGGAACGAGTACATGAGTGTAGCATGTTAGAGAATGCTAGAAAGAAGAAATTAGAGCTTAAAAATGGCGGATGGGATGCTGAAGTTAAATCAGGTTCGATTGTTCAATGGCGACTATCTTGATACTTCTGAACTATGTACTGTCGGGTTCATGATTGATTAAACATGTCTACTATTCGTTCTAGATTCAAACTCCGCAGGCGAATGTTGGAGGCCTATCAAGAAAGAAACTATAGCGAGGAAGCAGGATTACGTGGAGAAGAAATCGCTAGGAAAAATTTAGAATTAAAATTAGGCCCCCAAGGGTGGAATTTTTTCTCAGGAGTTTTGATTCCAGATCCAAACAGGCCCAAAGGACGATTTGAAATTGACATTGTAGCCATTTCACCTAAAGGAATAGTATTGATAGAAGTAAAACATTGGAAAGGCAAAATAGAGGTTTCAGAAGAAGGAATGAAACAGGTAAAGGGAAAAGTAGACTATCCATTTAATCGTTTAGACGATCGAATTAACCAAATAAGTCGAATTCTACGTCCAACCATAATTGAAAAAAAAGCAGGAGAGGATTCTCCACCGATTAAAGCAGCAATTATTCTAACACACAAAAATAGTTCAATTTCATCGAACAAAATGGGAAAACATAGTATCCTAAAAATGAAAGATGCAACAGCAATAAAATCGCTTTTCGATGGTGAAGAACGAATGAAAAGCAATATGCGTAAACATATTATTGAAAAAATACTAGAATTTGGAACATGGGATACAATTCAACACAAAGGAAAGAATGAGAATGGACTAATCCGTTGGGGACAAATACCCGAAGAAAGTGATGAATTATTGATTGATGGGATTAATATTCTTGACAGAACACAAGTCAAATATTTTACAATAAAGCAAAATTGTGGATGGTTCAAGACTTTATGGGAAAATCCGACATTGTCTATCGAAATCTATCTACACAATAATGAGCAATTTCAATCAAATATCCATGAAGACTCCCGTTTTCCTTGGATTCAACCCGGAATTGGAGTCATAGAAGGTGGGCTGCCGATGATAGACATTGTAAGAGTGGATTATGGTAGAAAAACCGATGAGGACCCAAGAGATAAAGTTCGATTGGAAGGAATACCCTACTCAAATGGTGATATTGTAATAGGAACGGTAGATGGATGGCATGACAAATACGGCTTATTCATAGAATTACAACCGAATATGAATGGACTTATCCCAATGAGTGTTATGCCTAATCTTGGGCTCGACAACCTCAAAGTCCTATATCCAAGAGGGAAATCTGTGAGGGTCAGGGTCACAAGGGTAGATCATCATAGGAATCGAATCGCTTTAGATTTTCCAGAGGGAGATAAATGAAAAATACAAGGGCTACTGCACCCACTCGAATTGATTTGGCTGGAGGCTGGACAGACGTTCCTATTTTTGCAGAGAAATATGGAGGAGAAGTCGTCAATTTTGCAATAAATATCTACGCGCAAGCTCATGTAGGGACTACTGAAAATGGCATGCTAACTGCAACATATAGCAGTAACACACGATTAGGAGCGGGCTTAGGAACTACAGGTGCAGTCAATGTGGCACTTCTAGCTGCAATTGATAGTGGAAAATCTGATCCATTGGAGATTGCAGAAAATGCATTTCAGTTTGAAATGCAATTGGGAAATACGGGAGGAAGACAAGATCAATGGGCAGCAGCGCTAGGAGGATTCAATCATTTGTTATTTATCGGAGAAAGGGTTGAGAGGTTACCCTTAGAGCCCCTACAGAGCTGTAAAAACTGGTTAAGTAAACACTTGATTTTAATAGACAGCGGTATTGAACATAATTCTGGGGAGATGCATAGAGAAGTTTGGGAGAAATTCAAAGAAGGTGATGCTAAAGTCGAAGAAGGGCTATTGTTGCTAAGAACTGCGGCAAAAAAAATGGCTGAAGGACTTAACAGGGATAGAAGAGATTCTGTTGTAGAATCCTTAAAGCAAGTATGTGCGGGAGTCGATTTGATTGATGAAAAAATTCATGCTCCATTCAAACCGGTGATTGAACCTCTGATTGAAGCAAAGCATGTCATGGCATGGAAAGCAGTAGGTGCAGGAGGAGGCGGGTGTGCATTGCTCTTGGTCAGGCCTAGTACTCAAGATTTAGTAAAACAATCATGCGAAAAATCTGGATGGTCAATAATTGAATGGGGATTTGATGAAAACGGATTGTCTATTGAAAATGAGTAAATTCAAGGTGAACCATTATGAATTTAGAACAAGCACTTAATTCCGATTCTGATTTTTTAATGATTACAACGAAAGTGTGTTACTACTGCGTTAGAGCGAAAAATGTCCTAAATGCAAAGGGATTAACATTCACTGAAATTAATGCAAATAAAGAAGTTGAAGTTCATACTGATGCAAGAAATCAAACTGGTTGGAGAACAGTACCAATCATCTGGGATCTTAGAAGTAGCAAACCTATCTTTGTAGGCGGTTCGGATGAACTCATTTTGCTATTGAATCAATCCACCGAATAATCGCGTCTTTCTGTTTCAAATCAACCATATGCCCCTTGTGGTGACGAAGTTTCAAAATTGGACAATTTGCAGTCTCAATTACATTACATAATTCCTCAGCTTGAGCCATTGAAACAATCTGATCTGTATCTCCATGCATCCAAACAACTGGGATAGGATTATCCAATAATTTAGAATTCAATTGATTGGGCCGCACTGTTTTCCCTGCTATCAATACTAGACCGATTGCTCTATTGTAAATTTCAGGGTGCATGAAAACTTCAGTAGCCATAGCCGCTCCTTGAGAAAAACCACCTAAAATTAGTTCATCTACTGTTGAATGTTCTTTGATGATTTTTACAATCAATTCCACCGATCTATCGACTTGATCAAGGGATGATTCATCCAACGGCTCACTCGGTGAGGCATGTCTCAACCACCAAGCAAACCCCCTCTTGGGGTGGGGGATTTTTGCTTCAGGAAGGATAAGAGGCATATCTGGCGCAAGGAGTGATTCAGCAAGAGGGCGAATTAACTCTGCAGTACCAGTTAAACCGTGCATCATCACAAGAGTAGGCATATTACAACCTCACAGTGTCCAAGAGCGGACAAGAGCACCAGCAACTTTGAGATGAATAAAAGAATCTTGACCTCTTAATGTGACAGTGATTGAATGCTCACCGGAGTTAGAGGGGATGGTTCCAAATGAACCCTTTTCAGTTGCGCCTGCACCCCATGCTCGGGTCAAAGGGGAAGCACCCTGATGATCTCTGATACTGAGTGAACCTGAGCCACCCTGATCACTTATTTCTACATCTAAATACCAAACTAAAGTATCCCACGCCTCGTTTGGAGAATAACCCTCGTCAAGGAATGTATCGTAAATTTCTTGATCGTTTTCTTCATAGAAATTATCGTGTATATCTCCAGCACGATAGAAGAAAACATCTCCAGAATAGTTGGTTTTCTTTTCATTGAGATTCATTTGAAGATGATTCACACCGTCATCATCCGTCCAAAGAAGATTTTTGATAAATCCCTCACGGCCACTAAAAACATAACTAAGTGTGTGGTCTTCACCAGATGTTGCTGAGACTGAAACCTCACCGTTGTAGATATTATTGGTAATTGCACTCCA
>CAZRCY010000097.1:0-5934 GCA_964598735.1 uncultured Candidatus Poseidoniales archaeon | reverse complement strand
GGACTTCAGAAATTGAAATTTTACTAATTTGTGAAAGATGTTTAATTTCTACTGCCGTTAAACACTTCATAGACAAATGAGGATATTTTTCTTTAGCAGCGGAAATAAGATTGGTGTAATAATTTATGTCCCAATCTGGATGTAGTCCTCCCACAGAATGAACTTCATCTATCCTAGTGCTAAATGGACGAATCCTGTCGAGGTATTCCTCAACAGATAACGCATATGCATCTGATGCTCTTGGACCCCTTCTAAAAGCACAAAATCGGCAAGCTAATACACAGATATTTGTTGTGTTAACATGAAGATTAGAATTGAAATATATTTGATTATCATATTTTGATTTCTTAATTGCGTGACCAAGTAACATCACATCAATCAAATCTGCATGGAGAAAAAGAGATTCTCCAGTTGATGTTGAAACACGGCCTTCAGAAATTATCTCATTGAAAGCAGTCTGAACGATTGGATCAGAAATCGAACCTAATTCTTGTACCATGCCAGGGAGACGATTGATCCAGTCGAGATACCCTACCGAGCCAATCATGTTTCTCCCATCCATCACTAACTGATGAATCCTCGTTCACTTCTTTGGTTTAGGCCAAAGCATCTTTCTCATTTCTTCAGCAACAAATACTGAAGACGCAACGGCTAATACTACCAACCAGTCCAATGGTTTTAGAGGAACTGTATGAATCATCTCCCCCATTCTAAATCCAGCAATTTCAGGAGCATGGACAAACAACAACAGCATAGAGGTAGATATCAAAATACTGATTGTAATCCAACTGTTAGATGTTATCCCTAAACGGAATGCAGAAACTTCAGAAGATCTACAATTCATTACATTCATCAGTTGGAAGAATATGAATGCAGCAAATGCACTTGTTTGAGCAATAGCAAATTGAGATTCTGCATTCTGGAGCCATGCATCTTCATTACAAACCCCATTTACAATGTAATCCTCACCACCTGCTGGACCTGTAGAACAAGGAGCGCTGTCTATTATTGCACCACCTGCAAAGTAAAAGACTGAGGCTGTTCCAATTACCATAATTATACCAAGGAACAAAATCAATATCGAATCTGTAGATGTAGGTAGAGTCTCATCTAATGGGCGAGGCGGTTCTTTCATCACATCTTTAGCCTGCTGTTCCACACCCAGTGCTACCGCAGGAGGACCATCCATTAGAATATTGATAACAAGTAACTGAGTTACAGTAAACGGGAATGTCCAATCCATGAGCATTGTAGTCACCAATAATAACAAAACAGCAGCAACATTGGTACTTATTTGATATCTGACAAAATTTCGAATATTTTGGTATATTCGACGCCCTTCATCTACGGCCTTGACAATAGATGAGAAATCATCATCTTGTAAAACCATATCAGATGCATCTCGTGCGACATCAGTACCCGCACGACCCATTGAGATACCAATGTTAGACTTAGATAAAGCAGGAGCGTCATTGTCACCATCTCCAGTCATTGCAACTACATGTCCTAGATGTTGTAATCGAGATACTATGCGTAATTTTTGATCTGGTGTCGTACGTGAAAAAATTGTCACACGCTCTAATATGGAATCTAAATGATCATCATCCATATCTCTTAATTCAGATCCGTGAATAGATAGATCATCAGGACCAAATATTCCAATTTCCTCGCCTATTGATTCAGCAGTGGATTTATGATCTCCTGTAATCATTATTACTCGAATTCCTGCATCATGACATGTAGAAATCGCTTCCGGAACTTCACTTCTCGGAGGATCGGAAATCCCTACAACCCCAAGCAAGACTAATCCAGATTCAACGGATTCAACATTTTCAATATCTTCAGATTCTTTTACAACTCGTGTTGCTAAACCTAGAATCCGTAGTGAATTTCCTGCATAATCTGCATTTATTGATTGAACTCTCTTAGAGAGATCACGAGTCATAGGGACGACTTTTCCGTCAACTATTGTCCTATCGCATATTTTTAGCAAATCACCAAGAGCACCCTTGACAAATAATCTTCTTTCACCTTCAAACTCATGAATAGCACTCATTCTTTTTCTGGTGCGATCAAAAGGATACTCTCTGAAACGAGGATTGCGTTTGCGATATTCATCAACTGAAGAATCTAATTTCCACCCTAATACTGCACAAGCAGTATCAGTAGGGTCACCTACTCCTTTCCATTTCTTCCCTACAAGACGAACATTGCTGTTTTGAGCAAGTAATAGGGAACCGATTACCCATCTAAATGGCGATGTTGCCTTTAATTCCGCTAATTCAGATTCTTTCAGTTTAACACTACTTATTTTCAACCCACCTTGATTGGGGTCGAATCCTCGGCCTGTAACTTCGTATGATTTGCCATCATAGTATAATCCTCTAACAGTCATTTCACCAGTTGTTAAAGTCCCAGTTTTATCTGAACAGATTACGGTAGTGCTACCGAGTGTCTCCACGGCTCTCATTCTTCGTATAATTGCACGATGACGCGCCATGTTTCTCATACCAATTGAAAGAGTAATTACCAAGATAATTGGAAGTCCCTCGGGTACAATTGCAACGAAAATTGCAACTGCTAGTAGAAACTGTTCTGAAACGATCGCCCACAAAAGTTCGCCTCGTAAGCCTTTAAAATAAGCCTCTGCTAAATTCAATGACACCAGCAATAAGGCTGCAAAAACTGCAACATAACCTAAGAAGCGGCCTAATGATTCTAATTTTATCTCTAGTGGTGTCTTGGGTGTCTCAACCTCTGCTAAATCAGATGCTAGACGACCAAGTTCTGTGGTCATGGCAGTTTGAACAACTACTCCTATTCCTCTACCAGTAGATACCACAGTACCCATATGTGCCATATTTCTTCTATCAGCAAGCATAAGATCTTCATCAAGAGCTTCGATTTTCTTTGCAACAGGACTAGATTCTCCAGTAAGAGTTGATTCATTCACTGAGAAATTGTTTACTTGAATTAGGCGTACGTCGGCGGGAATATTCATTCCTTCTTCTAAAAATACTACATCACCTGGAACTAACTCTTCAGTGGTTACTCTGATATCTTTGCCCTCTCTCATTACTATCGATGAACCAACTAGCATTTCTTTCAACGAATCCATGGCTCGTTCGGCTTTTGCCTCCTGCATAAAACCAAAAATACCATTCAGACTCAATGCAATGACAATAAAAATAGGCGTAGTTCTGTCATGAGGATCGAAAATAAATGCTATTGCTGCTGCTGCCAGTAGTAAGTATACCATGGGATCTCGAAATTGGTCTAATAATTTCCAAAGCCAATGGGGAGGTTCGACCTCATCTAACTTGTTAGGGCCATATTCTCCGGCGCGTTTGAGAGCTTCAGATTCGGTTAGCCCTTCTTTGGATGTTTGTAGAATAGACAAGACTTGGTCTGGCGATTTTGCATGCCAATCCTCATGTCGGACGACTGCAACAATGGATTCATCCGCACCATCCATTCAACGTCGTATACGGGAGGGGTATTTCATCCTCGCCCGGCATTCATCAATCGCAGAAGTCATCTAGTGAACCCTAGTGGACAGCGCATGGAGGAGCGCGCAATCATTGAATTTGGCAATGATGGATCTACTGTCCATGAACTCACTCTCAGAGCTTTGGTAATAGGAGTAATATTGGGCGCATTACTTACCGCAGCCAATACATATCTAGGTCTTCAGTTGGGAATGACTGTCAGCGCTTCAATACCTGCTGCAGTTCTATCAATGATTATTCTTCGTTCTATGCGACTCAAAGATGTTTCAATCCTGGAAAATAATCTAGTTCAAACTATGGCAAGTGCTGGCGAATCATTAGCAGCAGGTGTGATTTTCACTGTACCTGCCCTTCTTGTAATGGGAATGGAAATGAGATTACTTGAGACATTTATTATCGCTGTGTTGGGAGGTATTCTAGGTACAATGTTCACTATCACATTGCGAAGAGTGTTCATTGTCGAAGAACAATTGCCATATCCTGAAGGCGTAGCTTGTCGTGAGGTTTTGGTTGCAGGAGAAAAGGGTGGGGCAGGCATGACTGCCATCATTTATGCTCTTGGCTTAGGAGCCATGTATGGTTGGGTTACTAAGGGATTCAAAATAATAGGAAAGCATGGAGAACCTCACCTCTCCGGCGCAATAGATTTTCTGGGGACTAGACTATACATCGGTTTCGAAATGAGTCTTGCATTAGTTTCAGTAGGTTATATCGTTGGAATTCGTATTGCATCATTCATTTTCCTCGGAGGCGTAATCGGATTTATGGTATTAGTCCCGATTCTTGGAATTTTACAGGGATGGCCGGTTGGGATGGATTCCGCAGATGCATTCATGGCTTTGTGGTCAGAACATATCCGATTCGTTGGAGTTGGAGCAATGGTTGTTGGAGGAATATACACTCTTTGGTCAATGAGAAGCACCATTGCTGTTGGAGTTGGCAAGGCTATCAAAGGTGCACGGGATGACGGAGGTCCAGTTGCTAGAGAAGAACAAGATATAGATATTCGAACTACATTCTATGTTGCTGGTTTCATTGCAGTTCTTACGTTTTTATTCTACTGGTATAGTATCGGAAATATTGTTCTAGCTTTTGTTGGAGCATTGTTCTTGGTAGTTGCTGCTTTCTTTTTCAGTGCTGTTGCTGGATACATCGCCGGGGTTGTAGGTTCATCTAACTCTCCAGTTTCGGGCATGACCATTGCTACTCTTATGGCTACTTCTCTGATTGTTTGGATAGTTGGGGATCTAGTAATGGGCATGGAAACTCAGGAATTGATGTATGCTACTTTACTCATTGCTTCTGTGGTCGCCGTAAATGCTGCAATCGCAGGAGACGTAATGCAAGATCTCAAGACGGGATACTTGGTTGGTGCTACTCCATGGAAACAGCAACTTGGAGAGACTTTAGGAGTGCTTGTTGGAGCAATGGTCGCACCATTTACTGTAATCCTGTTACACAGAGCGTTTAGGATTACAAAAACTGCATGTTATGCCGATCCTCCAGCCATCAACGGAGAAATACCAACAGACCCTACCCTCATTGCTGAAGCATGTAACGGGGCTCTTTTAGCACCTCAGGCTGAGCTTATTGGAGCGATTATTCAAGGAGTATTTGGGGGTTCGATAAATCTTCCAATGGTGACTCTAGGGGTCATTATTGCAGCACTTCTAATCTGGAAGAAATTACCAGTCATGTCTGTAGCAATTGGAATATATTTGCCACTACAACTCTCTTCATCTATCATGATTGGAGGATTAATTGCTGCTTTACTACTCGGAACAGCCAGAGTACGAACAGACGGAGATTTAGTTGAGCCAATGTCGGAAAACGCTGAAATTATGGTTAAGAAAACTCACGATAGGGGAGTTCTTCTATCAGCGGGATTAATTGCAGGAGAGGCTCTAATGGGAGTAGTAGTAGCACTTTTCATCGTGTTTTCTGATGTTGTTAAGGGATTAAGACCACCTGATGAATGGTTGTGCAGCGAAACAGCAGTAGATTCTGAGGGTGCCTCGTACTGTGTTGAAAGATCACTTGCTGTACTCCCGCCATCTATTTCAGCGTTGTTCTTTATTTGGTTCGTAGTAATTTTTGTTCATCTTGCTAGCCAAGCGCTCCCACGAAATGAGAATGATGCCATGGTGGGGAATAGACCTTCGCCGTTCAATTTACCAGTACTAGATATTGTGTACGATTCAGCAAGTGTTGTTAAGCAGGGGGCCATCGATTTAATGGAAAATATTAGGATTGACCCTCCTGAAAAGTAATGAGAATCATCAAAGACCCTTCACCAAACAACAGAGTTAATGTCTGCGGCCGAGCCAACCTGTGAACAACGGACAGTCGAAGATCTTGAAGTGATCGCAAAGAGCTGTAGAAGAGAAATTGTCAAGATGGTAAAAAGAGCAAATGCAGGACATCC
>CAZRCY010000096.1:0-5947 GCA_964598735.1 uncultured Candidatus Poseidoniales archaeon | reverse complement strand
GACGGCAATCTATGTCTGTAATCGCAACCCAAACACCCTTGGAACGATCTAAACCTATCTGCCTACCTGCTGAAAGTCCCTGGGCTTTACTATCAATGATTGTTAGATTGATATCAGGATTCTGGTTTTTTTCTTTAAAAATCTTCATTTTTTCAAGTGTTGAATCTGTGGAGCCATCATTTACTGCAATAATCTCAAGGGGACGATGATCTTGAGAAAATAGAGATGAGAGACACTGATGTACCCAATTTTCAGCATTTTTGGCACATACAGTAATACTCACCAAAGTCAAGAGGAATCCCTCGCAACAAATGAGTCCAGAAAACGACGTGCACGACGTTTAGCAGAAATATCGATTTCCCTAACTATGATTCCTTCATTTGGTTGGCCATACAACAATACAGTACCCAATGGAGCCATTAAAATCAACGGAATTGGAACTAAATCTTCCTCACCATCAACCAAAATTGTAACATTTTCTGATTGAGAAATGGCCTTGGAACAAGCCTCGAAAATACTATTTGTCAACATCCCAGCTGGATTCCTGGCATTAATCAATAATTTCGTATCCAAGTCTATCTGTTCAAATTTATCCCATCTAGCCCGATGAGTCATACCATCAATGACTGAAATCCAAGCACCTCTATTCGCAATTTGCAAAGAGTATACAGTAACATCACCTACTGCAATTATTCTTACCTCATCAGAAATTGTTTCCAGAGCCAAATTAATTGCTATACTGGGATCTTCGATTGGACCTGAGAATAATTTGCCCATCGGTTGTTTCAATTCTTCATCTAAAATTTCAGGCATCGAATAATCCAAAGCAGTTTCAGAGTTATTAAGCCAAAATTTTCCATTTTGATCGACTATTCCAGAACGAATTCTTGACGACGATAATATCTGACCTCCTTCATCTAAAATATGGCCTATTTTCACTATACGTAATGGAGAAAGGCCATTTTTCATTCTTATCATATTTATTTCTTCACAAGAGGATAATGTTTCTTCAGTACAACCAATGACTGAACATTTCTCTGAAGAAACTGCAGGCCCGTATCTATCATGTAAAATATGAAGACTAGCATTGATTGATTCTTGAATCAACATGTCTTGAAGTTGTTTCAATCTTGTATCGATATCTTGAATGAGTGGGCCTTTGTTGGTAATCATCGAGTCTGATGTTACGTGTATTTGCAAATGATCGCATTCTAATGAAGTACCTAAAATGAGAGCGTGATGACCATCATGCAATCTATCGAATGTTCCACCTAAGAGCCCGATAGAACCCCCCATGGTTTGCGATACGGCTGACACGAATTAATAATGCGATGAAGAATGTGTCCCGGGGCGTAACTTCCCGTATCATTGCCGTAGCTCACGGGCCTGACCCTGCCCCAGGACGTCTGTTGAACGGTGTGGTTGTCCCATGAATCATTCCATTCGGTCAACTGGGGACCCATATACCGTCCAGCCACCGTTTGCATCGCGGATCATTCCAAATGGTCCCCGCGAACTTCGATCGGCGGCATAATCCCCGAACGTGGTGCCGGGCGTCATCCTTCCTTCCGGCGAGGGAGGTCGTCAGCTCGGTGTTGCCGTCGGGGCAGAATGTCCTAAACAGTTTCAGATATGAATTCATCGAGTAAAGATTCAGTGAAATTCGCCTATACGTTCACCGATTGCTAAAGTTATCGATACATCTCCTGACTCCTCGCCTAATCTATTCATTGGAGGCCATTCATGTACTGGACGAGTTAGCCACCCCACATATCGATGTGTTTTCCCATTCCTCGGGGAATTTCCATCACGAAGGTCATCTAATGATTCAATAATATCAATAATCGAGTTGAAAGATTCGGTTTCTGATATTTCCAGAGACACAAATCTTCTCAATCTATCTGCTAAAGAAAGTCTCATTTTCGGATGGATGCCAGTATATCCAAACGGAAGAGGGGCTTTTTCACCTTCTGGACGTAAAACAATTGCAGGCCAAGGCAATGGATTCTCTAAAATCGTCCTTCTGGCTTCTGAATGTTCAGTCATCATAGTTAACATATCAGCTGAATGAGATCTCCACCACCTCCAAGGCAAATATTTTACGAACAAAATTTGTTTCTCTATTTTTGGTAAAGTTCCTCTTTCATTCCATTCTGAAAGAAGAATCCAAAGATGTAAGTCATGATTTTCAGGTAAAGACCATGCCAAACGTCGTAAACGTTCAGAAATATGTTCAATATTTCCTTGTCGGATATCGGGATGTTTCTGCAATAAATACAACATTCCCTCCAAAGAGTCAGCACACCGCAATGGAGGGGCCTCAATCCAACTATTAACTCCCCACCTGACTAGTCCTCTAGTCTCATCGGAATTCAACCAATGAGCTACTGAGAGTAGTCTTCCTGCTGCCCAACCTCTAATTTCAGCATTATTTGCATACATTGTTAACTTCTTCAAATTGGACCGTAAATCTTCCTTAGAAATAATACGGTTAGAAACACTCTCATTGAACTCGTTCATCCAAGAAATTGGAACTTTATCCCAAAGGTCGACAATTTTGTCTAAAGGGGTCTCATTCGGATTAATTAATTTCGACCATATAGAAGGAAGGATATCCCAGATTCTAACCCATCTATCAATTCTTGAATCATTTGACGATGAAATCCAAGAAATAAGTGGATTAGTTGATTCTATTCTGTTTGAAAACGCTTCATCTCCCACGGGAAAAACCGAACAAGCATACAGAAATAATTCATTTTCATTAGATTCCTTCTTCGGTAAATTCATTTGTTGAAATTTATGAGATATTCTCATCAATTCATCCGGAGTTGAGGGTATTTTCCAGTTTTTAGGTAGTATAGTCTTTCTTTTTCTTGTATCTCCGATATAAATTGGAAGAGTACGACCATTTGACTCTGTGTACCTAAGGAAGGGTAGGTCATGAATTCCATCATTCTGAAGAATTGAAAGTCCAATATCATTAGTCTCGGACCATGGAGCAATTAGCAACCGAATTCGTTCAAATCGAAATAAGCGCCTAGATAATGACTCACCTATTGGTTCAGGTAAATCAATTGAAACCCATTCAATCAATTGATTATTCATAATACTCAATATTAGAGCTTTAATTGCCATCGGACCGAGTCCGTCGGTAACTATCGTTTCAGGGAAAGGAGAATTGGGTGGAAGGAATTGTCGATTTCCCCAATCTTCTCTAAATCTTTTAACCGTAACATCTGGCAATCTAGAAGGGCGACTAATCCTACCTGTATCAATCCAGGATAAAAGTAATTGAAGTCTGGAGCGACGAGTTACTTGACGAAGACGAGGATGAATAATCTCAATCCATTCCTCCAAAAAAATTCTCGGAAGTGGGCCCATCGGTGAAGATATAATCGATTCACGCCCGATTAATATCGATCCTTGTTCTGAATTTCGCATTAATTGTCCAGCAACCTCATTAGAATTAGAAGTACAAATTACCGGACCTGAAGCAAAAACTTCTGTACCATCTCTACCAATAGAACCCATTTGCCAAGATTCAGTGCTAAAATCATCTGATTGTCCAATATTTTCTAAATCAGGAATTGAATGGAACCAACGTCCAACTGAAAGACGATCTCCTGTATCGCTATCTACCAGCCTAGTACGAATTAGTCCAAATCCAGATCTATCCCAAGACTCAATATTGCCCGGATTTGACTCTACAGGCATTGCTATCCTTTCGAATGAATCTGAATGATAGTACCTAGGATTTCTTTCTCTTGTTTCGGCCAGAACTCTCCGACCATCAATCGTTGGAAGGAATATCATGGGAGAAGTTGGTTTCCGCGTTACCATCAATAAAACATAGTTTCCCAAGATATCTAAAATTTGAAACTGTTCGTCAACAATGTGGTTAAATAGACCTAGAGGAATCCTCGATAATTCATCCATTTCAAGCATTTTGAAGCCCTTTGAGGTAAGATTTAGCATCCCTCCTCTTGTTCCAGAAATACTGGTTGAGTTAACCAGTCCCTCTTCACGCATTCTTTTCAATTCAACAGATACATGTGGGACACGTAAACCTGACTTCATAGCAATTGATGAAACAGTACCGGAACCTTCCGATAGTGTAAGAAGCAAAATTCTTCTATGGCGTCCACGAACCTTCCTTCGAATTATGGGTGAAGAATTCGTCAATTTTTTCTCTCCCCTTGAAATTACTATAATGTCATTAGTTATTTCAATATTGATATTGTTAAATTAAAATTTACATATTTGTTACATTTAGTTACAAAGTTGAAAGAATATCTTGTGAAAAATAACCAATTTACAATTTAGTTCTCAGAAAAATGGTAATTTATTCCCCGATTGTGTAACGAAATTTGTCAAAGAACGGCGGTCATTTGATAACCCCCCCGACTCTCCCCCCAACATCGGCAGCCAATGCAACAGCAAAGGAAAGTTAAGAGGACAGGAGGTGAAAGTGATGAGCGAAAATTTGCGACATCTCATCAGATCTTACCTCCAGACACGCCCACGAAATACCGCAGAAATCGTAGAACATGCCAGAGCAAATATGGATGGAACTAGTATCGAACAAATCGAAAAACTACTGAAATCAGATGCTCAGGTTGTTCGCGTAGATTTAGTACGACGTAGTGGTGTGCTTTCTTCTGGATACAAAATCTGTGAATGGGCAACAGTCGATTGGATGAAAAATAGGAGAGGAGAACAATGAGAACCACCAGATTAAGAGAACGAATAAAGAGATTCCTAGCCGAAAAGGGAGAAGCGAATACTACTGAAATTCTAGAACATGTAAATACAACCACTAGACATGGAACTACTCCTCAACAACTTGGAAATGTATTATCAAAAGACAAAGATATCGAAAAGGTATCAACCACAAAGAGAGGAGGAGCTCTATCAGGCCGATATGACATCTGCGTGTGGAGACTTCGTGAAGGCACTGGTGAACTTCACTAAGTTAGACTTTCAACATTCTATTAAGTGCCTTTAGCGCATCATTAGATGTTTGTTTATCGATACTAATGATATTCCTCTCTTCCCCGTTAATTATCGACTCGAGTTGTTCAGCCAAAAATCTTGGATGAATCATGTACATCGTTGAGCAAGGACAAACTGAATCATCCAAACAAAGAATTTCTTTATCTGAGTATTTTGAATTCAATCGTTGAACAAGATTAATTTCAGTACCTACTCCAATAGTAGATCCTGGAGGTGCGTCCTCACAATAACGTCGAATGAAGTCTGTAGATCCATCTGCATCAGCTGCTTGGACAACTTTACGATCACATTCTGGATGAACTACAATCATAGCGTTAGAGCATAATTCCCTTAAATTTTCGATTTGATTAACAGTAAATCGTTGATGAACCGAACAATAACCATGCCATAGTACAAATCTAGCTTCAGTGATTTCACTGGTATCTGGAATATCCGTAGGATCCCAAACAACCATGTCTTCTGATTTGAATCCCATTTTGAATGCTGTATTCCTCCCCAGATGTTGATCCGGGAAGAATAAAACTTTACCCAATCCTCCTGCCCTAGATAGAGCCCATTCCAAAACTCCTTTTGCATTGGTGGATGTACAAACAATCCCACCATGTCTTCCAACAAATGCCTTGAGAGCTGCAGAACTATTCATGTAAGTTACTGGAACAAGAAAATTATCGTCTTCATTTGCAATTTCATCGGGATTTTCTCTTGACAATGGATCTTGTAAATTAAGTTCTTCAAGTAAAATATGCCAACATTCCTCAACATCAGGCACATTTGCCATATCAGCCATTGAACAACCTGCTCTTGTTGTTGGCATGGAAACAATCTGTTGATCGTTAGTAAGAATATCCGCACTTTCTGCCATAAAATGAACACCACAGAAAACTATGTGTTCTGCTGTACTGTCTGCAGCCATTCTGGATAATCTGAAAGAATC
>CAZRCY010000095.1:0-5987 GCA_964598735.1 uncultured Candidatus Poseidoniales archaeon | reverse complement strand
GACCGAACAATAATACTGCAATACCTATGTTTGCGTATTTTATCAAATCAACAGCTTGTTTCTTCGTACTTGAGGGGACAACTTCGTAGATTAGGAGTAAAAATAAACCGGCAAAAAGAGGCGTAAGAGTTAGGATTTCTAATTCGTTCAAGAACTCACCCCCATCAGCAGGAATATGATACTGAGAGCCCCGATTGTGGCATACAAAATATAATCACGAGTACTACCTGTAGTAAGTAATCGAATTTTCTGACTAGAGGCTTGAGACCCTTTTTCTAACCCTCTTACAATACCATCAATTATTTTTCTATCGAACCAAGAGGCGAATAATGAGAAAGGAATTACTGTTCTTCGAATTATTTCGTCATACAAATGATCGATGTATAATCTCTCTTCGAGGGCCTTCGCAAATGAGGATTCACTCATTTCGGTAACATCCATCTTGCTTGGTTTAGAGGATAATTTGACTAACCATCCTACGAGTGGAATCGCAGAACTTCCATCCTTTAAGGAACCTCCATGAATTCGCATAGCAAACCATGGCCCAACAATAAACGAAAGGAAAATTGTGGTGTAACCAACAATAAGGAAATTAGGATCTGCTGGCAAGAATGCATGCTCAAGAGCATAGACGAATGCATCTACAACAGATGGATCGTAACTGTATGAATCGTAAAGTTTCAACTCGTCATATTTGCCACCAAGGAATTTCACAACACCAAACATTGACAAAATTAAACCAGTAAATGCAGTTACTATTGAGAGAGTCACAAGTGGTGTCTTTATCCAAGGGGTTGTTTCATGCACATGTTCTACAACTTCTGATTTTGGTGATCCAGCAAATGTCATGAACCACATTCTAGACATATAAAATCCAGTCATTCCTGCTGTTAATAGTATCAAGATAGCAGGTCCTAACATCAATGATTCACCATGGAAAAAAGCATCCCAAGTGTGACCTACAATTCCTTCTTTGGACCAAAAGCCTCCAATTAGAGGAATCCCGATGATAGACATAGAACCTAACATCATAGCTGTGGAGGTAATGGGTAAATGGGCTGCTAAACCACCCATATTCCTCATATCTTGAGGATCGAAATCATCATGTTCACCATGGGACTCTATCTTTCCACCAATCAAGAAATCCATCATGTATCTATCTAATTCAACAGGGTCTATCTCTCCATCACCATTGCGATCCATTGCGTTAACTAAAGTCTCAATGTCTGTAGAGGCATCTACAATAGATGCCGAAACAAGACCGGTCTGTAATTCTTCAACTGTTAGGGTTCTGCTACTGTCAATATCTAGACTATCAAAGAATTGACGTAAAGTTAATCCATCTGTACGAAGATACTTCACTAAAGACACCAATGCTTCTGGAATTTCGGATACGTCAGGATGTTCGTCATTATGATGATGGTGGTGTAGATCATGATGAGCATGATGAACCTCATGAATTACTGAGCCAGAAGCCATGAAGAGCATTCCCTTTGCCATAGCGTGATTGAATAAGTGGAACAAAGATGAACCTAAGACGATAACACCCGCAGTCCTCATACTGTCTCCATCATGATTTAGGAACCATAACGCTGCACCAAGTCCTGTGAAAATGTATGCTAATTGACTCATTGTAGAATATGCTAGAACCTTTTTAATATCATTTTGAACAAATGCAATACCTGCTGCCATAAATGCAGTAATTCCTCCGACCCATGCAACTAGTAAACCAATATCTTCTAATCCATGAACACCTCCATTTGCTACATCAACAAAAGGAACCATTCTCGCTACTAAGTAGAGTCCTGCATTGACCATTGTAGCAGCATGAATTAGAGCAGACACCGGAGTAGGTCCTTCCATCGCATCAGGTAGCCAGACATGAAGTGGGAATTGAGCAGACTTACCAACTGCACCAATAAACAACATAATCAGAGCCCACCCTAACAAACCAGAGTCTACTGCTCCTGCTACTCCAGTAGAAGGGTCATCGAAAATTACTGCAAAGTCCAATGAACCGTAAATTTGGTAGAGAATTAACAACCCTACCATCAAAAAGACATCTCCCACCCTGGTAGTCATGAATGCCTTCTTTGCAGCAGAAGCAGCACTAGGTTTCCAATAATAGAAACCAATCAAAAGATAGGAACAAAGTCCCATTATTTCCCAGAAAATGAATAACCATAGGAAATTGTCTGCTAGAACCATCCCAAACATCCCTGCTGTAAATAACAAATATTCTGCGAAAAAACGATGATTTCTATTTTCATTAATCTCATCTGTAGTCATGTATCCTATGGCAAACCAACAGATAAGGAATGTAAGGAAAGTAGCCACAAATAACAACATCAATGTTGTCTGATCTACCCAAACTCCGAAAGAAATCTCCCACTGTGGTAAGATGATCCAACCACTAGCAGTATGAGTCATCACATCGAATGAAATCCAAGAAAGAATATGACTTACTGATGAATAAGAATCAATCTGAGCAGTTCCTCCGATGTATTCTACAATTACCCAAAGGCCCATCCCTAGGGTAATGGTCATTGTCATTAAGGCTGGAATCCCCCCTTCTTTGAGAGTATTCTTCCATAGTGGATGTCCATTCCAAATCTGACCCGCCAGTAGAATAAGTGGAAAGGCAATCATGGGGGCTGCAATAATTACGAAAGACCAATCAGTTGCTTGGCCTCCTCCGCCGACCGCTAATCCAAGAGGGACTACTGTAGCGGCTAATATGAAGAGTAGAAGACGTGATTCATTTTTCGATTCACCCATCTTATCACCTCAATGCTTCAATAAATCAACCTCGTCAAGATTGATTGTCTCCCTTGTACTGTACAGAGATAAGAAAATAGCCAATCCAACTGCAACTTCAGATGCTGCTATTGCAATAGCAATAGAAATGAATACCCAACCTTCAGGATCTCCGGTTTGCATCGCTACTGCGACAAAATTTAGATTTACAGCATTGAGCATTATCTCAATACACATCAACACAATAATAGCGTGCTTGCGGGTGAATGCCCCAGCTAGACCAATAAAAAACAAGATTGCAGAAAGACCAGAAATATATCCCGGATCTATCATTCCTCTTCCCCTCTATTTCTAATTAAACTCGTGATTGCGATATCTAACTCAGGCAAATCCAATTTACCATCGCTATTCAAATCCATTTGACTAACTAGTACGTCAACATCCCATGGAGGAAGATTTCCAATGCTAGCACTCTTAAGGGCCAATTGAAATTCCATGGTATCAATTTCTCCAGAATCATCTAAATCGATTGAACGGAAAAAATCGAAAACAGTTTGGCTACTCTCGACTAAATAATCAGCTAATCTTTGCAACTCGTTACCTGATGGAGAATCCATGGTAACTGAAACTGATGATCTTTTACTAGGTGGAGCAGATATTACAATTCCACCCTCATTCCAAATTAGATTCTCCAACCGTTCATCTCGAACAAGGTATGAAGCACCAATCATCGCCATTGCCAATAATGCACCAAGAATAACCAAAGAAAAAGACCAATCTACCATTAAGGCATCAGCGAACAGGGCAGTAGGAGAAGTCATTTCAACTCCTCCGGACGCCCAACGAGGAGCAGCAACTAGTAAACTCATCAGATATAGACCAAGAATTGCAATGCCAGCACGAGCAACATTCCCCAATGCTCTCACTCAAAATCACCGTCCATAATTTGTCTTCGAGTGAGCATAACACCGAATTGAACGACCAACATTACGCTTCCAAGATATACCAATATCTGAATTGCAGAAAGTAATTCAGCACCTGCTAAGACAAACACTCCCGCAACTGCAAAGAAACAGAAAACTAACGAAAGCATAGAATGTGCGACTCGTTTTGCATAAACGCAACCTAAGGCACCACCTATGGCGATTAAACTGAACAAGCCAAATGTGATTAGCTCGCCATCAATCAAAATAATCACGCCTCCGCTTCAGCGCTACTTGGTTTACCTTCTGCTTGTCGTTTGGCTTTGCTTGCTTTTTTTGCCGCCCTTTCTCTCTTCGCTCTTTCCTTATCTGCTCTCTTCGCAAGTTCACGATCTACTGCTTCTTTGTGAACGATAGGAAGAACCCTAGTCCTAGAAGCATCCATCCACAGATCATCACGAGTAAGACCAGACATCCCATCATACTCATTCGTCATGAAAAAGGAATTGAATGGACATGATTCCATGCAAAGGCCACAAAACATACAGCGACCTAAATCAATTCTTCCTGAAACAATATCTTGCTCAGCGGGTATCATACCCTCTAAGTCCACAGATTCGGTTTTGCCTGAGTCTGTCCAACGTACGGACGCGGTATTCCCAGATAAATCAATGATTTCGGCGAAATCATATTGCTGAGGGGCAGACTCGTGTGCAGTTTCCAAGGAAAACGTATTTTCGATTTCTTCAAAATCTTCATTTTTCCTAGCGAGATACCCTCCCTCAACAAATTCTACTGAACTTAGACCGGCATCTTCCTCTGCTGCATCTGGCATATCTAAAACGTTGACTCTGACTTCGGACTCCATGTGTAAACAATCATTTGGACATGCTCTAACACATGCCTTGCAAGCGGTACAAGTTTCCCAAACAACTCCAATCCTTCCATTGTAATTGTTTGGAACGAATAGCCATGGTTCAAGATCCTCCAGTCGTTCATATGGGTACATTATAGTCACTGGTCTGGAAATTGATTTTACGTAATGGCTGGTTTCACGATCTGCTGCATAAATCGGACCTTCTTCATCCCGTTCTCCGATGCGAGAAATCGTCTTTTCATCAAGCATCTTAGCATTCTTTCCATGATAACCCGAAGAAAAGAAACGCGGACCAATAAATGGAATTGTTCGAAGCCCTGCACGCAGAGTAATCCACATGGGACGGACTACAAGATTTCGAAAGTTAGGTGTCGCTCTGGGGTGATAAGCCATATTTAATCCTCCAAATTTATCCTTGCTCCAGGTGAAGCTTTGTTGATCTCGCTAACGTGATATGGGCGTCTTTGCTCTGCAAGTGCCTCTTCGTCTTCATCTAAGACCAGAACAACAAACAGAGCAACAGCAACTATTGTGATTAAAATCGGGACAATCATGGGCCAAGGGCCTCCATCATATACACCCAGACGAAGCCAGATACTCAGTCCTAACTGGACTACGGAAAGTGGCAGTAAGTAACGCCATCCAAATTCAAGAATTTGGTCTGTACGAACTCGATGTAGAGAGGCTCGGACCCAGATAAAGAAACCAAACACCAACCATGCTTTCATTAATAACCAAGCAGAATGAGGAACTATTTGGAATAAAATCTCAAAGACAACTCCAATGAATGGCAAACTAATCAATGAATCCTCAAATGGGAACTCCCAACCTCCTAAGAAAAATAGAGAGAACAAAATACAGGCTGCAAGTGCTCGAAGGTATTCAGAAGCGAAAAGAAGACCCCAACGCATTCCACCGTATTCGGTCCACCATCCTTCTACAAGTTCTGCCTCAGCTTCGGGCATGTCGAAAGGAGTACGTTCAACTTCAGCTATCATAGTGATTAAGAAAAGTGCAGCGCCAAGAGGCATCAGAAAAATATTCCAAACACTGCCAAGAGAATTATTCATCTGAAATTCTGCAATTTCGATAATGTTCAATGTCCCACTTAACACAGCAATTCCAAGAACGGTAACAAGAAGAGGAATTTCATAAGCAGTTAGTTGAGCTGCACTTCTCATTCCTCCGATTAGAGTGTATTTGTTGTTAGATGCCCAGCCTGCAAAGAAAACACCTAGCGGCGCGATTCCAAAAATTGCCATCATGTAGACTAGTGATAAATCAGGATTAGCAGCATACAAACTCGGACCATAAGGAATGAATGCAAAAACAAGTAATGTTGTTGAGATGATGATGTAAGGGGCTACCTCGTAGGTCACTTGATCTGCATCTCTCGGAGGCATGTGTTCTTTGATTGCGAATTTTGTAAA
>CAZRCY010000094.1:0-6143 GCA_964598735.1 uncultured Candidatus Poseidoniales archaeon | reverse complement strand
CACCATTTGAACCTGGTCCTGCTGTATCGACATATGGTTCTCCAAATCCAAGGTCCTTGTAACCATCGCCGTTTACATCTCCCAAAGATTCAACGGAATAGCCTAGCAAAGTTCCCTGAAGTGTTCGACTCCATTCTACACTAGGAGTAGTAGAATGACCTGTTGAACCACCTGAATGGATCTGAACTTTACTATATCCTGTCAAATCAAGAAGACCACCAGCAGAAGAAATCGCAAAGTCATCATATCCATCACCCTCAATATCTCCTAATGCTTCTATTGCCCAACCATACTGAAGATTGGTTCCAGTTCCTGCTAAAGTAAGTGAAGATGATGATGGCGCTTGTGATCCTCCATCAAATAGATGAATTCTTCCTACTACACTTCCAGAACCGACTTCATCAGATGCCAAAACAGCCCAATCACCATATCCATCATTGTGTGTATCTCCAATAAATACCACTTTGGAACCAAACGAGGAACCAGTAGTTGACGATTCAAAGGTCCAAAATGCGACAGGATCTAATCCTAATGGAGAGCCAAGGTGAAGACGAGCACCTCCATTACTAGAGTTTAGATAAGGCATGCCAAAGATAACATCATCACATCCATCTTGGTTCATATCACTTGAATCAAAGGAAATTTTCGAGTTTGAATCCAAAGTCTGTTGAAGAACGATATCAGGTATTGGATTGAATCCGCTAGTTCGTCCATAATGAACAACTAAGGATTGATTCATGAAAATAATATAATCAGATTTTCCATCACAATTGAAATCTCCAACTTTTGCAGATGACTCATCTGCATCTATTACATGTACGGGAGTAGTAGTGATTCTTCCTTCTCTTCTTCCTTCTAGGCTTCGTACAAATTGTACTACGGTATTATTCTCTGCTGAATAAGTAAGTTGAGCCTCTCCCACTTCTGGAATTTCTTGATCTAACGGAGCACCTATCCATGGAGCAGCATCAATATTTGTGAAAGTCATATTTGGCCAATCCATTGAACGAATCAAGCCTCCAGTTTCATGTAATATACGTACTGAATCTCCATCATGAGTGCGGGCATTATATCCATTGATTACTGAATCAATTACAGTCTCATGACGCCAAAACGTTGAATCATAAAATGAAGTCATAAGATATCCTGTATCTTCATCGACCCATAGGATGACATCAGATCCATTTTCTACAATAGACAATTGCAGTGGTCCTGCAACATTCCATCCTTCGGTAACTGTGCGTACATGCCAGTCTTCATAATTCACATAATGCGGAGGTGCATCAAATGCAAATTTAAGGGAAGATGTGTCCGAATCTAGATATGCAATTCTGGCTCTGTTCTGGCTGTCTAAATCGATTGAACATTCGGAGCCTACATCATTTCCGTTTCCATCATCAACAATTGTCCATTGAACGGCACCTGTTTGATTCAGATGTATATATTCTAAACTTCCAGTTGTACCGTTGTGTACACAAGCGTGAATTGCATCAAAGTGATCAATGATTATGTCAATTCCCGAATAGTCGTCTGAATCAGATAGAGTCGAGGATATTTGTAACTCAACCATACTAGATAAATTTCGAGTCGCTAAAACATTCCAGTCTTCACTCATGTGTGTAATATCAGAACCTGCTAAACTTTCTCCCCATTCATTAGACGGCAACGGTGCTTGGATAGTATCAAGGGAGGTAAATTCGTCTTCTAAAGAGGTAGAAAAGGAGGTCATAGGATAAAATAGTGACAATACCATGAGTGTAACAAGAATTCTTGCTTTCACAATCTCACTCCCCTTGGTGCCGAAGCACCATTGCCCGTGAATGGACCTCCCTACTCTAAAGGCTTCATATCTTTCGACCTGAAAGCGGTGCGATGAAGGACTAGATAAGTATCGCCTGTACATGACAACCCTCCTTTGTTTACCGGGTGTGTGGCCTCAAATGAGTTGTCTCCAAGATTTTGAACATATCATCGGAGTAGATTCAGGTGCAGATTTAGCATTAGAGTATGGGATTACTCCCAATTTGATAATTGGAGACTTAGATTCAGTGAACAAAGAAAACCACCCAGAAAAAAAATTAATTTTTATCGAAGGACAACAAGACAATGATTTATCGAAGGCACTTCGAATATGTGCAGAAAAGAATTTGACAACAATATGTATTCTTGGTTTTACCGGCAAAAGGAATGATCATGAATTAGCCAATTATGCAGCATTACATAATGCGAATGAGAGTCTGGATATTCGTGTAATTTTAGATGATATGATTATACATAGAATTACAAATACAAATGATTGTGTCTATAATGTTCCTGTGGGGACAACAGTTTCCATTTTCTGTTTTGAGAACACACATGTGAAAACCACTGGATTGGAATGGAATTTAGATGACGAGATTGGATTCTCATCAAGAGGATTATCAAATAAAACAAATGATGAAGAGTTTACAATTACAAGCAATGGTCCTGTGTTTGTCTTGATTCATATTTCATGACTCAAACTTTATCCAAATGCCTTCTATTTCATCCCACCAGTCCATTGAACCATCAGGGTGTTGTCTCCATGTTATTCCTTGAGGATCGGTATATGTTGGTAAGCCATCTGCTACATCTTCAATCTCTCCTTCTGCCATGGAGGATGCAGCAGCCTCCATGACTTCTTCAAGTCGAGGCGAATTTGAATCCCTACGAGTCAAGACCAGTCCTGCAAATATGCCAAATATAAGGCCGAACAATATTCCCCCTCCACCGATTGCTGCAGCAGATGCCTGTAAATTGAGGAATAATGGGATGGCCTCATAATCTTCACCAGATGAACTTGAGGGCCAAACAGTGTCGTCGCTAATATTTCCTAAGCTAGGATCGCTAGGATCGATAGGCGGTAATCGAACAACATTAACACCCAAAGTCGTAGTCTGCATTTGTGGATTCGTAGCAGTTACTCGAACCTTGTGAACCCCTGGATCCCAAAGTCCACAATCTAGGTCCCTCACATCAGATTCAGACCTCTCCTGATTTTTCGGATTAGTGATTAACCAGGAAAATTCTAAATCTGTATCTGTTTGATTCTCTGCTGAAACAGCAATAACAGAACAACCCGTACCCATACGTTGATTCTGACCATTAACAAGAATAGAGAAATCAGGTGCAGGATGGTTTTCTATGGTCACTTCTAGGACAGTTGAGGCTCCAAAACCCAACTCATTAGTATATTGTAATGATATTGAATATGTTGCTGCAGGCCATGATGAACAATCAATAGGAGCGGTTTCATTGAGGACTTGCCAAGGAACACCCGTTAGAGATACAACTCCTAAAGCATCATATTGCTCTCCAACATCATCAGAAAAAAAGCGAAGAATTTTGCATTCATCGCCGGTAAATATTGTATCAGCAGCTTGTAATTCAAGTCCTAATGTAGGTGGAGAAAGTGCGGTTGTTAAGTCGAATGTGCCTAAATCAACTTCTTCAGTAATCACTTCTAACCCATGATCCCAAATTAGCATTCTTAGATGATATTCTCCATCTTCCCATGCATAAATATCGATGGATCCGAACTTCATTTCACCTGCAGTGAGAGTCAAATTTTCCCAAAATGGAATCACTAATCTATCTGTCTCAACAATGACCTGAACCCCCACATGGCTATCCTGAGTTGAATTTATTGCAAATATAGTACTCAACATATCTGGGAAACCATCACTGTCCATATCCATTGCATCTACTCTTCTCTCTTCAAGACCAATTCCTGATTCTGCACTGACTGTTAGAGATGCTAATGGTAAGAGTAAGAATACAGAGAAGAGAATGAGAATATTTTGTCGCATCAAGATTCACCTCCTCTTCTTACTACCATCATTCCGAGAATAGTGATTAAGAAAATCCCGATTGGAATAATGTATGTAAACATAGCAGCGGTAGGATTCGATGCCATCAACATGTATTGAGAATTCAAAAATCCGAAACTATCTGAATAACCATCTCCATTAGCATCAGGACACCCTTGTAAATCAATGGTTGATTCTCCAGACACTTCAGGACAATCATCACGAAGGGAACCAATTCCGTTGTCTCCAAATCCATCACCATCAAGATCTGACCATTGTACTCTATTTTGGGGGAATGCATCTGCAGTTCCGTTAGGACTAGCTCCCCAACCATCATCTGGATCGCTGTAACCATCGCCGTCGAGATCCGGACAGCCAAGCCTATCCAGAAGACTGATTCCATCAGCTAACGAAGCCTCAGGGCAAGAATCGGGCATATTGCCCCAGATATTGTCCCCATATCCGTCACCATCTGCATCGAACCATTGAGTAACATCCATTGGGAAGCGATCTCCTAAATCACTCCAACCATCTCCATCTGTATCTGTACATCCAAAACGATCTTCTGTACTTGTTCCAGGGGTTTCCTTACAACGATCTGGATCTGTACCTATTGGTTCATCTCCATATCCATCACCATCAAGATCTCTCCATTGACTGGAGTCATCAGGGAATGCATCTGCTAAACCAGCGGGATGTGGTAGCCATCCAGCCTGAATTTGGGGATCACTCGCACCATCTCCATCAGCATCTGGACAACCCCATCTATCAATGGTAGAACTACCAGTTGTAGCGGGACAAGCATCAGGTCGCCATGCTCCATCCTCATTATTATCTCCAAAACCATCTCCATCTGTATCTGCCCATTGAGATGATTGATCGTTGAAAGCATCGGCAAATCCCTCAGGATGCGCGGGCCAATCAGCGTCAGAATTACTGTATCCATCACCATCGGCATCAGGGCAGCCAAATCTATCCATAGTTGAAGTGCCTGCTCGATCTTTACAAGAGTCTGCTTCAAATCCTGATGAATTATCTCCAAATCCATCCGAATCAGAATCAATCCACTGACTTGGTTCATTTGGGAATGCATCGATTTGTGTTGCTGCTGGATTCTGATTATCCCCCCAGCCATCTCCGTCAGAATCTAACCATTGAGTGGGATTATCAGGGAATGCATCAGGATTGTTTCCTTCAGAATTATCTCCAAATCCATCTAGATCTCTATCAGACCATTGAGTTGAATCTCCAGGGAATGCATCGGATCCGTTTTCTGCTTTCCATGATTCATCAGGATTAGACCAACCATCTCCATCAGAATCCGGACAACCTAGTCTGTCTTCGAAAGATTGTCCTGCCCGAGTTGGGCAAGCATCAGGCTGTGTTGCTCCTACATACCATACTCCCAACCCGTTGATAGTGCGACTCTCATTCCATGAAGGGTCATCCCAATTATCTCCATAACCATCTGAATCAAAATCAGACCATTGGGTTGAATCGGTATCAAAAGCATCAGCTCCATCTGATATATTCCATGGCTGAGTTGCGTAAATTGCATTAGGGTCAGGATCGGACCAACCATCTAAGTCTGAGTCTCGACAACCGTATCTATCCTGATCGGAGTTTCCAAATGTTGTGGGACAAGAATCGGGAAGATTCGCAGGTGAAGGATTATCTCCATAACCATCTCCATCAATATCATTCCATTGAGTACCATCAGAGGGGAAACGATCTCCTGTATCTGACCAACCATCAGAATCACTATCTGGACAACCCTTTCGATCTTCAGTTGAACTCCCTTCTATCGAATCACAATCATCTTCACGATCTGCAAAACCATCAGAATCAGAATCTCTGTCATACTGATCGATAGTTCCAGTTACAGAGTAATCGAAATCATCACGAGCACATGTGGACTTTGATTTAACCATAATATACCATGTTGTAGAACCAGAGTGAGAACCCCATTCGGAAGCTGAGGGATTTACGTTTACAGTAATCTGAGTCGAACCGCTACTTCCAAAATCCTGATCGAATCTATTCTCACCTCGTTCAGGGACTCCATTTACGAAATTTGCATCCCAAACCTGAACTTTTCCTTCCCAATGATCTGTTCCAAAACATCCAAACAAATCAAAACCGTAATCACCAGTAGGTGAACTCACAAAAATTTCTAATTTATCCCCAGTTACTATGTCGATAGTCCACCAGTCTTGAACGTCGCCATCAGCATCCACTGAATCAGATGAACTACTACCATCTGTCAGTACATTAGCAGTAGACCAATCGTCATCTGCAACTACACTAGGAAATAAA
>CAZRCY010000093.1:0-6173 GCA_964598735.1 uncultured Candidatus Poseidoniales archaeon | reverse complement strand
ACGGCAGGAATTTTAGCAACCTCTCTAGCATTCAATAAACGCTTTACAGATGATGCTGTTTGTTTTGCCTTACGGTGTCTTTGTCTGTCAGTAGATCCTGCAGGACGAGCAAGATGTAATATTGAATCTACATCATTTAACCAAGACAAAATGGGTGACTTTGGATTGAGTAAATCACCGATAACTATCTCCACATCATCTGATATTAACGGAGTCTTGTGAACTAGTGCTCGAACAGGTTTAGTTGCAGATGAAATTACAGCCTTTCCAATAAAACCGCTTCCTCCGGTAAGAAATGTACGGCCGCTGTCGACCATGAGGTTCACTCCTCGTAAGCGTACCAGTCTTCCTCATCGGGAGGGCGATACCACCACTGGCCTTCTTCATCTTCCCACCACTCGACTCCGTCTTCATCAACCTCGATTCCATCGCCAGATTCTCCCTCTTCCTCTTCTTCATTGATGATTCCCTCTTCTACCATGATTTTTCTCTTGGTGACCTCAGCCTCCTCCTCATCGTCTCCAAAAACTCGACCACCTCCTGGATCTTGAGCAGTAATCATTTGATGATCTCCAGAAGCAATTGCTTCATCTGATTCACGTTTGAATTCAGCTGCCATTCTCTCTCTGTATTCATCATATTCACTGGCTCCCCAAGAGCCTTGTGATCTATCAGAACTGGAAAGTAAGTCATCTAGATCAATATTCTTCCCAATCTTCAATTCTGGAGCATCTGGGACATCATCTGAATCATAAAACTCATCTCCTGAATCTCCTAATCGAGGATATGTTTTCCCAGATGGATGAACGTCTTCAACTTCTTCCATTAGAAGGTCGTGCTCTTCATCATCAATTTCACCTTCATCGAATCTACGTCGAGCGATTCGAACAAAACGATCTAATTCACTTGCCAACTCATCATCATCATCTTCATTCTGCTTTACTGTCCTCTCAAACTGACCCATTAAGCGATCGTAAGGATTGCCCCCAAGGCTGCCGATGAACTTGCCAAATCCGCTCTTCTTCTTCCTCGCCATGCCGATGACCGACCTTATTGCGGGGTTGAAGCCTCATTAGTGCTTCGCGAGTGGGGGTATCATGGTCGAACCGTGGTTGCTCGATGCTGCAGTGGCTTACAATCGACAATCATTTGAACAGAAAGATGGATACGTAGGCTTAATTCTTCTACCAGTAGAACATCTAGAGACTGTGTTAAATTGGTCATTTCAGTCACTTCCTGATGAAATTTTAGTTGGTTTCGATCCGAATCAGAATTTACCACATAATCAGGAAATTCATGATTTCTTTATTGGTTCTGATCATCGAGAAGAATTACACCAAGGTGAAAGATTGGTTTTGGGGGAACCACATCTAGTGAATAGAGGAGATTCATTCTCTGTTCATCACATTCCAGAAGAATGGGTTGACGATGTATTTTCTCAAGAGCGTGGAGGGAGAGGAAGTAGATTCACTCACTGGTTGCACACCCATCCAAATGCTGTAGCAATTCCATCAAATGCCGATGCTGATGCTGCTCAATGGACAAGTGGAGTTGATATGATTCTCGGGATTCATTTTAGTCCATCTGGTCCACTTCCCTGGTTTGATGAAGTTAATGGAGTTAGAAGACCGCTACAACCCGAAGAAGCTGCTGAAAGGGCTGATGATGTCGACTCTGGTGGAAGGCGGGGTTGGGCTAGAGTTAGAAGGTCAAGAGAAGAAAAGCAAATTCTTGGAAGAGCCTCTACTGGTCATAGAATACATGGATTAGAACTAATTTCTTTTCACAGGACTGGAGTTGGAATAAATGTAGTTCTAGTTGACAAGGAAGGAGTCCCAATCGGATGGGATGAACTGAAGTAAATCTGCTAGTCTTCTTTAGTTTGAAAGCCATGCTTACGGTAATGTCTCAATTCCTTAATGCTCATTCGAATATCATCTAGGGCTCTATGTCCATCATTCTTGTGATATGGTGGAAATTCATACCACAAATCCATCAGAATCTTAACAGTAGTAACATCAACAGATCGATAATGAAAAAACGAATGTAATGTAGGCATATATTGACGAAGAAAACGACGGTCTTGTCCTATAGTGTTACCACAAAGTGGTGATTTTCCTTCTACACAATGTTCCTTTAGAAATTCAATAGTTTGAGATTCTGCAGATGATAAATCGGTTTCAGATTCCCGAACCATCTCAATTAATCCATTAGCAGTATGATGGGAAACATTCCATTCATCCATCTTATCCAACTCATCCTCAGGCTGATGAATGACCAAATTTGGTCCTTCCGCAATAATATTCAGTTGACCATCAGTCACTACAGTAGCAATTTCAATGATTTTGTTTTCAACAGGATCTAAACCAGTCATTTCTAAGTCAATCCAAACTAAACGGTCCTCATCCATGCGTGCTCGAGTGAAACTACATCAATAGCAATTGGCATTGGACAAGAGCGAGCAATCATAGGTGAAGTACATCGCCATTGGTATATGGAGACGCAACAAGATGTTGTCAAGTTGCGAAGAGAAGTAGGCTTCTTTGAACTCCTAAAAAGGAATCCTACATTTCGTAGACTATGGTTGGGACTAGCCATCTCTTTATTGGGAGAATGGTTCAGCACAGTCGCATTATTTGTACTGATTTTCACGCTTACCGGATCTGAATTAGGAATTGGTTTATTATTCGTAATTCGAATGTTTTCAATGGCGTTTCCTCAAATCTTTACAGGTATGTTGGCGGATAGATTTAGCAGAAAGAGAATTATGGTATGGGCAAATATACTATCCTCTATTGCAGTGCTGTCACTACTGACTGTAAACGATGAAAGTGAAGTATGGCTAATATACTTCATTTCTGCACTTTTGATGGCTTTACATGCAGTATTCATCCCAGCTGAAAGTGCATCAATTCCGAATATTACAAAAGAAAATGAATTGTTGACTGCAAACGCATTAAACAGTGCTACATGGAGCGCAGCACTTTGTTTAGGAGCAAGTCTTGGAGGATTCGTTGTTTCTGTTTACGGAGTAGAAATGGCTTTCATCATTAATGCGCTATGTTTCCTTGCTGGAGCATTTATGTATTCAACAATCACTATTCCACAAGAACCATTTCAACCTAAACCTGGTGGCTTTTGGGCAAATACTGGAGGGAACATTGTCGAAGGATTCCAAATTATTCTTTCTAAACCACATGTAAGTCGAATCGTCACTGCCAAGGCACTTTGGGCAGTTTTTGGAGGTGGCTTGGTATACATGCTAGTGCTAATTGGTGATGAAATCGGAGTGGGCGATTTAGCTGCAGGTATTGGAATATTATTCGCCGCTCGAGGCCTTGGTACAGGATTAGGGCCAATATTTGCAAGGTATGTTTTCAAGAATCGAAACATTTGGCCTTTTCTTCTAGGTTCACTAGTTAGCATGTGCGGAGTAGCATATGTGGTAATTGGATTCCTAGAATGGACTCCTTGGATTGCTGTTATTGTTGTCTTAGGCCATGCTTCAAGCGCTATAAATTGGGTTCTATCTACAGTTCTCCTGCAGGAACGAAGTGATGATGAATGGCGTGGAAGATTATTCAGTACAGATTTCTTGCTAATGACTACATTCAATGGACTATCCACGTTAGGAGCCAGTTTGATGCTAGAATACACTGAAATTTCGTTGCGAGAAGGAATCCAACTGTTTGCTTTTTTACAAGTCCTTTCAGGTATTGTTTGGGTTGTTTTGATGTTACCAAAGGAAAGACGATATCTGAAAGAAACTCAAGAAAGCATTGGTAGTAATCCATAGATCACAATCAATGGGAATAATGACATAGTCATATCAACAACAAACGCTCCCCAATCAAACTTAATTTGTTGATCAACAATTCGTTGGGCTTGTGCATCCACTTTCTCAGCGGCCATACTTGCTAAATCACGTGCAGCTGCTCCTACTGTTTTTACTGCTGCTTTAGCAGTATGGAATGGATTCAACTTCAAGGGATTTGAAAACAATGATCGGGCATGATTCTTGACTACTTCAACTGCATTCTCCTCTTCTGCAATGTTCATAGTGGCAACTGATCCTAATGCTGAACGAGTCCAACGAAGTGCTCCTAATCCATTTTTGACAACGGAAGGAGGAATGTTCAATTCATGAATTTCCAATATCTTTCTTCGTGTTGACATACTACGATAAAATTCAGCAATTATCCACAAAAAAGCAAAACCGCCCATAAGGTACATTCTGGTATCATTCCACTCAACACCTTCTGGACTACCCAGAGACAATCGAATTACTAATGCTGCCAAACCAGGAAGAATCAGAGTAACTGATTCACGAACAAGAAACGATTCAATGCCTTTCAATCCAAATACATTCTTTATCGAAAATATTGCTCGAATGATATTACGGACCTCAGGATTATATTTCTGGATAAGAGAAAGGGTCGGTCGCATGACGAGAAAATATCGAATCACAAAACCAACAATGACCATGTAGAGATAAAATGCCCATGCATCCGCAGGTGGGACACTGAATGAGAAGGGTCCAAGAGCCCATTCCATGTACCACGGAACAAGGCTTATCGAATGAAGATTCACTTTGATTTAGTCAATTGGGAATGAACTCTTTAGGAATCCTTGGATGCACTAATCTTCTCCATAATGGAGGGATTAATGCAATCCAAAAACAGCCATAATAACCACTAGGAAGAGTTGGCGCATTTTCGTATGGTTGAAGTTGCCAGAATGGGTCACTCGCCTTCAGATGATGAGCAGGGTGACGTGTTAATTCTAACAGTGTCCAGCGAGACCAACGCTGCTCAGATTGCCATGAATGTAATTCTGTTTGTTTTCCTCGAATTTCCCGTTTTAATCCGTAATGACGTATGTAATTGATGTATTCAAGGAGGAAGATTGCAAAACCTGCCTGTAAAACAAACGCAACGGTAATCCATTGACCTATGAAATAGAACATTCCTACTACGAGAGCTACTTCTAGGAAAAAATCCCGCGTCACTGGGTTACTCAATCCAGTTCTGCCTTTGCGATCGTGCACAGATTTGGCATCAAAGAATTGGCCAGGGACAGTCCTCAGAACGAACCACCAAACTGATTCTCCATACCGCGCAGTGGCTGGGTCTGCTTCTGTGGAGACATGCTTGTGATGTGTAACATTATGCTCAGTTGTAAAGTGTAGATACAATACTGAAAGAAGATTTAGACGACCAACCCACCAAGAAAATGACTTAGGGTTCGTATGACCTAACTCATGAGCGACAATGATTCCAGAAACTCCCGAACTAATTCCAGTACTGATAGCTGCCACCCACATTGTCCAACTTGAGCCATCAATTGATGCTCGATAGAGAAGACTACCCAGAACTGCAAATTGTAAAAATGCATGTACATAGAGTAATGTTTCGAATGGAAGACCAGATTTTCTTGGGGGTTTAGGGCGAGCAGCCTTTCCAAATAGCATATCTAAAAATGGTCCCAATCCAAGCATGTAAACAACACCAGCTGCAACCCAAATTCCTCCGGCTAGGTTACCTGCGAGTACAATTCCGGGGTTGACTAAACCGAGAAGATGCCAAGTCCATGCCTCTGGACGTTCCTCCTCCATGGCCTTAGAACTAGAGTATCAGGATTTCAATATCTGCTTTTTTCTATTGCGAATGAATAAGTCCTGAGTTGTTTCTCAAAGATTCATGGATACAGACCATTGTGCTAATTTGACTTGCTCCTGCGGATACAGGGGCAGTGCAGTTCCACGAAGACAGCATATGGAATGTCCAAGGTGTCACAGAGTTGTCGAAGCCTGTTGTGAAGGCGTCCCAATCTATGACTAATTTTCTATTAATTCAAGAAGAAATGATTCTCCAGAATGGCCCCATCGAACCAATCCAGGTTTATTCTCATCGAAAAGAAAGTACTTCGTCGCCCATTCAGTACCATATTTTGGATGAGGCGGATCGAATACCAACAGAATTCTATCGCTCCAAGTCCCTAATGCTCCAACCCCTGCTTTACCGGGGTGTCCGTCCACAAGAACATCCTGTAAGATGTAGGGCGATGAATCGGTACTTGGATTCATCATATGACTGTCATTTGGAATAACCAAGTCAACTTCTGTTGCTGGTCTTTTTCTAATATCGTTCATGTACAGGTTTCCCAATAGTTAT
>CAZRCY010000092.1:0-6242 GCA_964598735.1 uncultured Candidatus Poseidoniales archaeon | reverse complement strand
GGTTTAGATCGTTCCAAGGGTGTTTGGGTTGCGATTACAGACATAGATTGCCGTCCTGAACCCAATTGGATATCATCAATGATTTCTGTAAGTGAGGGATATCCAAGTGAGGATGTTATGGCTGTAACTGGAAGAACAGTATTCAATGAAGGAAATACTAGAGTTTCTAGACTCAGATCGATGGAAATTCGTAAAAAATATGTGGGTAGATCAAGGGTGACCACTTTAGCGAATGGACCTTGTTCTATGTTCAGACGAGATGCATTGATTTCTATCGGTGGTTTCGACCCTTCTTGGTATCATGCAGAGGATATGGAAGTGAGTTTAAGATTAATTGAGAAAGGTGGGACAATAATTTATTCTCCTGATGCACTTGTTCAGCATGTCCCTGAAGATCAACTATCTATTTTCTTGAAGAAACGGGTTCGAGATGCTCGTGCCCATGTGAGAATAATTAGAAAATATGGCTTATATGGAGGACGTCTACCAAACGGCACATCTGTTAAGCACGACTTTACTGATGATGCTGTAAGAGCATCAAAATTTTTCCCTTTACTTCTCTTATCCTTGATTATTTCAGGAATTATTTCACAATCATCTCAAAATCTAGGAATAATATTCGCTTTATTCCCAATAATGATTATCATTCATCCTGAGTCGAGATTACGTATTCTCTGGAGTATTTGTCTGTGGCTTGGAGTATCGCTAGGTGTATTTGATTTAATATTTAGAAAAAGAGGTCATTAACCTAATTTTCTGTTTCTTCATCATCGTTCTCAAGTAAGGGGAGAACAGAACCAAATCCAATGAGGGGTATACATACTGCATAAATTCCTGGATCGACCCAAGTGTTGTTTACTATTGACCATCCAAAGTAAAACAATACTCCTGTAATCAGTAACCAAGATCCTAGTGTGGCATTGAAACCTTTAGAGAAATCGAATAAAGGAGCCCATCTCTCTGGAGAAACTAAGGAAGAAATCCATGAAGCAATTCCCCCCTCTTCTGTTTTATTGAGCACCAAGGTTCCAAATCCAAGAATCAGCGCTGCAATAATTGTGAAAACTATGTCTCCAAGGCTAATTTCAATTCCGTTATGGGATGTAAATGTGTTTTCTGCTAAGGTACCGTAAGTGACAAATCCTGCCCAAACAACCTTTTGACCAGAAGCATAAGCGCCAATTAAGATGTTTACCACATCTACAATTAATGCCCAAATGCCGACCAAGACTGCTATTTTACCAAGTATAGGGGTCTCGGGAACCCAGTCAAATTCCTGAGATGGTTCAGGACTTTCGTCTTCGGCCATGATTCGCCGACCGTTGAGACCGTCTTAACCGTTGCCGGATGGATTGAGTTTGGAATTACAACCGTCGTTGTAGTTTGTAAGTACCATTAGCAGCCAAATTAACCGCATCATTATTCTCACGCATTATGCCTATTGCATCAATTCCTCGGGGTATTAGGCTAGACACATGTTTGGTACGCCCTCTTCTCCCTAGACTGACATTTTTTACATGAGCCAAACTCGCGGAGTGAAATCCATTGATAATGGATGATATTGACCTAGATGTCAGAGGTTTCATCCCAGCCAAGTTACATGCTTGAACATACGTCTCCCATATTGTTCCAGTCGATTGAGTCAGAATTCCATTTCTTTCGTTGATGATAATTGATGTTAATGTGAGTTTTTGATGAAGCGGAAGTCCTTGAAGAAGTCCAATCACTCTTTCATATTCTACTTGCTTGTGAGCAGATTGAATATGCTCAATTTCTATGCAATTACTTTGGGACATCTCAGCGCGTAAAGTTGAAACTCTCAGTAGATCAATAGCCCTTCTTGCATCACCATGTTCTTTGGCTGAAAGATCGGCACAGAAACGCAGAGCGATTTCCTGCCAAGATCCTTCTCGCAGTCCTACTTTTGCCCTATCTACTAAAATTTGAGCTAACTCACTTGAACTGTAGGGAGAGAAGATGATATCTTCCGCAGACATTCTTGAACGAATCGGGTCTGGAATTTTTTCTGTGAATCCTAAATCATTACTTATTCCAATTATTGAGGCTCTGCTTTCTTTGAGAAGAACATTAAGACTAGTCAAATCATAGAGTAATTGGTCTTCTGATCTGGTGGCGAGTTGGTCCATTTCATCTAATATTAGGATGTGCACTCCGCCATGACGATCCATTCTGCGGATGGTCTCTGAAAGTACTCTATCAGCGGGCCATCCTGTAAATGGAATGATCGAATCTTCGGGTTGTCTCAATGCTTCGGCAATTCTATGAAGAACACGATAACGTGTGTTGATGTGCTGACAGTTAATTTCGTGAGTGTAAACTCTACTTCCGATTATTTGGGCCCGTTCCTCGAGCTGTTGAGCAACAAATCTAGTTGCCCCTGTCTTTCCCGTGCCAGATGGCCCGTATAGAATCATATTTCCTGGAATATGTCCTTCTAATGCATCTGCGAGATTCATGACCATAGTTCTGATTTGAGAATCTCTGTGATTGAAGATAGGTGGCGAATGATGAGGATCGAAAATACGCTTATCGACAAACACAGAATTTTTTCGACTGGTAGAATCGAAAATATTGGCCATGTCATTCATCTTCCTACACACACACTCAGGTTCGGACTAACCGGCTGAGCGAACGGGACTTAACCCACACTCGCGTCAATGACTTAATCCTGTTCATGAAAAATCGATTAACATAGGTTTTTAGAAGTTTTAATACTCGTTTTCCGGATGTGATTGAAGAGTAGAAATTCCTGCCAGATCTAAACTGTATAATTCTCCATCTTCAATTTGTATAGTATTTCTGGGCAAAGCAGGCATATCAAGTCCACTTTTTTCCTTTTTTCCAGATGCAAAAGAATGTGTGATCAAGAATTGTTTTTCATTTTGTTTTTCAGCAGTTTCAATAATGTCCCTAGGAGTGTGATGATATGGAAAATTGCCCCCGTTGGGTACTCCCATTTCTAACAGAACAGCATTGGATATTGGAATTCTTTGATCTATCGTCTCACAGGGGCCAGAATCCCCAGTATGTAGCAGAACAAATCCTCTCGAATCACGAAGTAAATAGCCATGGGGGTCAGTTTCAGGAGTATGTTTTACTGGAAATCGTTCGTAATCCCATCCATTTACATGTCCATTATCTTCAACAATCCATTCTACTCTTTCTTCGATAATTTGTTCAAGTGTAGTCGGGAAGGCCAAGGAGCAAATTTCCTTCATTCTTTCAATTCCATTTGGGTGCAGATGAATCCTGAGTTTTGAAGTTCCATCTCTATCCGAAATAAATCTTCGATCAAGAAGAAGGAAAGGGAGTCCAAAAACATGATCTCCATGCCAGTGCGTGATTAACAGGTCACTAATCTGAGATGAGGAAATTCTATTTTTTTGAAGCTGTAGGAGGATAGTCGGGGGTGCATCAATCAAGATTCTGTCATCCAAAAGCATACAGGAGTGTAATCGGCCGGGCGGACAGAATGCATTACCTGACCCCAGCACTCTCAACCTCGAAGGCATATAACTCATGCAATAAATGCTATTCATTCAATCTACCCCCTCTATCTGGACAAAAGCCTTCATTGAAATAGGAACATATGTTCGCGTGACCAAAGGATGGTTTGTATGTCACAACCACGTTCGCTTCTTATTTTATATGGCTCACAATCTGGAAACTCTGAAGACATAGCTGTACAGGCTGGAAAAGCCTCAAAGGAATTCGGTCTAAACCCAACAGTTTCTTCTATGGATGAGATTAAGATAACCGATTTAGTTGGGCAACAACGTGTTCTAATTTGTTGTAGTACTTGGGGTGATGGAGAACAACCTGATAACGCCGAAGAATTGTGGGATGCTGCTAACGGGGACTCAATATCTTCGCTTGAAGGATTGAATTTTTCTGTTTTAGCATTAGGGGATTCCTCTTATGATTTATTCTGTGAATCTGGAAAAGAATGGGATTCTTGGTTTGAATCTAAAGGTGCAACACGAATCCACGATCGGGTTGACTGTGACGTTGATTTTGAAGAACCTGCCCAATCGTGGACTAATTCAGTCCTCAAAATAATGGCCTCAATAGAAGATAGTACAGAAACAGAAATAATTTCAGTAGAATCTTCTGAAGAGGTGGAGGAAGTTGCTACCGATGTTGAATTAGATGGCAGCCCGGAGTATACAATGAAAAACCCCTATCTTTCTAACATCTCAGTAAATCATGTTTTGAACGGCGAAGGATCTAGAAAAGAAACCAGACATATTGTTTTCAACCTAGGGGATTCAGGATTAGAATACAAGGCTGGGGATGCGTTGGGTGTATTTCCCACCTGCCCTCCTGACCTAGTTGACTCAGTTTTGGCAAGACTAGGATGTCCTCCTGAAGAAATTGTAGTTGTTAAAGGCGAAGAGATGACACTTAGGGAAGCGTTACTGACCAAGTCCGAGATCCATCGTCTATCTAAACGCTTTATAGAAGGTTTAGCTCCTCACTTTTCTTCATCTTCCTCCGGAATACAAATGAGAATAGTAAGTAGATCTAGGATTAATTCCTCGGGATTGATTGTTGAGGATTGGCAATCATCCTCAGAAGACGATCTACCCGAACACTACACTCCTCTTGGGCCGATAGACGATCCTGAAAAAGCACTTTGGACATCTTTAGTAAACGATGCTAAAATGATGGAAGATTATATCTGGTCTAGAGATTATTTAGATTTCTTTACGGATTTTCCTAACATTCGTTTGGGTGCTCAAGAGTTTGTAGATGCAGTGGATACTCTTAAACCACGTTTGTACTCTATTGCCTCATCTCCAGATTTTGAACCAGGTACGGTACATTTGACAGTTGGAATTGTCAGATATTCCCATCATGAAAGAGATAGAACTGGCTTGACTACAGGATTCTTAGCAGATCGTTGCAAAACCAATGACACATTAGTTCCAGTATTCATGTCTCCAACTAGAAGCTTCATTTTACCAAAAGATGGTTCTCATGATATTATTATGGTAGGTCCAGGGACTGGAATAGCTCCATTCCGTGCATTCCTTCAACAAAGAGAAATCGACGGCGCGTCCGGTAAAAATTGGTTATTTTTTGGTGATTGGACAGAAGAAGGGGAATACTACTATCGTGACGAAATTGAATCTTGGCTATCTTCAGGTAATTTGGAACGCATAGACTTGGCTTGGTCAAGGCAAGGAGATGAGAAAGTTTACGTCCAACATTTAATGGAAAAGAATGGAGAAGAAATCTGGTCTCGAATCGATGCTGGAGGTTATTTCTATGTTTGTGGGGATAAAAACTACATGGCTAAAGATGTTCATAAAATGCTAATTCAGATATGCTCGGAACATGGGAATATGACTCTAGAAGAGGCGTCGCATTATGTCGAACAACGAATGATGAAAGATGAAAAGAGATACCTTCGAGATGTGTATTGACCCGATTTCATCATCAACCTGTTTGTTCTGGAAGCATCATGTTCAACCGGGTGTTGATTGCGAATAGGGGGGAAATCGCCCTCCGAATTGGTCGTGCGTTGCGTTCTCTAGGTGTTGAAGTTTGCATGATTCACGGTCGAGAGGATCGCCTTTCTCTCCCAGTACGTTTTTCTGACGATTCTCGAGCAATTTTACGTTCAAATCCACTTGATTCATATTTGGATATTGAGGCAGTAATCGATGCTGCTAAGTCAATGGGTGTTGATGCTGTACATCCAGGATATGGCTTTTTAGCCGAAAATGCTGATTTTGTTCGTAGATTAGAAGAAGAGGAAATTACGTTTATTGGCCCATCTTCTGATGTTATTCGATTACTAGGGGATAAGATTGAAGCTCGAAAGGCTATGGAAGCAGCAGGACTTCCCGTAGCAAAGGGAAGCAGTGAACCGGTTTCATCCGCAGATGAAGCAGTATCTCTCGCCACAGAAATAGGATATCCAGTGATTATTAAAGCAGCAGCAGGAGGGGGAGGAATTGGAATGCAAATTGTCCATGATTCATCCGAGTTTTCATCAGCGTTGAATTTGTGTCAATCCAGAGCAAGAAGCGCATTCGGTGATGATCGAGTTTTTGTTGAGAAATATATTGAAGGGGCACAACACATTGAATTTCAGGTTCTTGCAGATGGTGAGAATGCCATTCATTTTGGAGAAAGATTCTGTAGTATTCAAAGAAGGCATCAGAAATTGTTGGAAGAAGGACCTTGGCTTTCAGATGAAGTTCGTTCAGAAA
>CAZRCY010000091.1:0-6299 GCA_964598735.1 uncultured Candidatus Poseidoniales archaeon | reverse complement strand
AATAATGCTCCAAGACCAGAACCGCCAATGGCTCCACTCAACATTGGCATTAGGGTTTCTACACTCTTTTGTGGGTCTAATTCTAAACCTTCTAAATTTGGAACTTCAATAACTGGTGTTGGTTCTGAGCCAAGTTTTGTTTCCAAAGAATCGGAAGTAGAATGGGCAGGATCACTAGAGATTAGTAGGGTCCGTAGTCCCGAATCAGCTAACCAGACTGCCGTTGCTGCAGCCATTGTTGTCTTTCCAACACCCCCTTTCCCTCCGAACAGTAGCAACCGAACCATGATTGTCGGACTAGAATCTCCCTCTTTGAATGAACGGAAAGTGCGTGTTTTTCATATATGTGCATCTCGGATAGCCATGGAACCGACCAATCTACCTCAATGGCAGTTCCAAATCGCTATGCTGGTTGGCCTCTTTGTGTTTCCATTGATTTGGGCTAGGGGTATGAGGAGATATTCTCCAATACAAGATTTATCCCAAGCCTATAAGGCACTAATTATCGGGTTTATTGTTGGAGCGATATTAGCATCAGCATTAGATGTCTGGGTATTCCAAACTATGTATACCGATTTAGCAGAAGCGGGAGGTATTTTCATCATCGAGATTCTACCTGTTGTTCTCTTGGCTGGATGGGCAGAAGCAGCCTTATGCATGTATCTCTCCGCCAGAGCAGAAAGAAAGGTTCCTTCATCTGCTACAACCACTGGTTATGCATTCGGTATTGGTAGTGCAGCAATGTTAACAGCATATGCATGCGTACGTGCGTTTGATCCACAGATTGCTAATGTCGGTGCGGATACGAGCGGATTTGGTATACACACAATTGTTCTGGGTTTTGTAATCGGAATAACAAGCGGGTTCACTTTAGCCCCAATGGGTGCTGCTCAAGGATCGAATATACTAATAGGTATCCGATTTACTCCTGTAATGTTTACTGGACTAGCACGTGCCTTCATTCGTCTGGGGATTTTTATTGCTATTCTCAGTAGCCCCCTAGTTCTAACTCCGATAATCATGTTTGCAATGTGGGCCGATGCTAGGGCACAGAACTTGTGGTTACCCAGCAGTTTAACTCCATTGCAAAGGCGTGTAGAGCGAAGAATGAAGAATAAAGAAAATCAATCTCAAATGGGTAATTATGAATCTGAATGAGCGTTTAATACCATTTGTATGCTGAACATTCATGAATCATCGAATCAGAAGGCTCTCCATGCCTCGTTGCCCGCACTGCATGGCTCCCATGTCCGGGCGCTTTAGTATCTGTGAAACATGTGGTAGAATAGTATCTGGAGCATCTGGATTGCAGTCACGCATTTCTCGCACAACCAGCATCGGTGGAATACAGCCTACACCTCGTGCTAGAAAGGGCCCTCCTCCCGGTTCTGCAATGGGTGGACGCCCCCCTCCTACAATGCCTGCAGAGATACGTCGTAGACAAGAACAGATGTATAGACAGGCTCCTAATGAGATTCCACGTAGAATTGTGCGCCGGAAACGGGAGCGTAGGAACGCTACCGTTGCATTGGTGTTGGTAGCTGTAGTACTTTTCACCCCTGCACAAGATCCATTAATGGATGGATTTGATCAATATTTTAATGACATTTTCGATCTAATGACACCGAGTCATGAACATCCTGTGGCGGCTGAGTTCACATTCCGGTCAACATATCAGTTTGAATCTGGTCCTAACTCTAACGGTTCTGACTTTATGTACAAACTACCAATTCCATTACCTGAACGTACGACATATGGATATGAATCAGTAATGTTTTCATCAACTGATGGCACACAAATACCATCTGAAGTATTACAAAATGTTGTAGAAATGAAGGTAGGTGTCACTAGTCCTTCCGAAAACATTCCTTTGAACCCCGGGGCAGTTCGTGAAAAATCTAATGCTATTCAGATGGCAGATGGATACTCACAGATTTGGTGGCCAGCCCCTGGTGGTAGTGGATCGGAAGATTGTCAGTACGGAAGATGTTTGATATGGGAAGGAACAATCCCAGCAGCAACACAGAATGAAATTGATACCAATCCTCAGAGTGTCATTGCTACGTTAGTCGTTGATTATTCAATTCAATCCTTTGCATATTCATGGTGGCAGGATGCAGATTTACCATCTAATGTCTTAGGAATGACCGGTGGAAATGGTATTTCTAAGAATACGTCGGGAACATTTTCAGACCTTGATAACGTCGGAATTTCATATTACACCAATGCTTTTGGAGATAAATCGCTGTTTTATGATCGTTCAGGGGATGGTTCAGATTATGCAATAGATGCAGAATCTTCGATAGTGAATGAAATTGCTGATATGATTCAATCATCACTTCCACCGGAAGATCAAGATAATGTATTCGCATTCAGTCATGCTGCATTCATTTGGGTTCGTGATAATATCCAATATGCTGTGGGACTAGAAACAGCACGAAGCGGTCCTGATTGCATTTTGGCCACAAAAGGAGATTGTGATGAACAATCCAATGCATGGATGAGTATTGTTCGAACTAAGCGGGTTCCTACATGGTATGAAATGGGGATTCTGGGCTCAGGTGATTTTTCACAGTGGGAAGCTCACGGTTGGTCGAATATTGCCATACCATTAAGTGAAGAAACATGCGATGAAAGGAACATCGAACCAACATCATGCTACATTATTGGTGTCGTAGACGTTGTAAATAACAAATGGTTACTATATACTCCAACAGTTTACTCTAATTTTGTACAAAAAGCAACCCATTCTGGTGATGATGTGGATAGTGTTTACACGAGGATTTACTATGGTCCTACCATGAAATCCTTCGATCATTCATATTCGACGGTCGGAACCCCAATACTTGCAGATGGAACATTCTTGGTCAATTGGAAGGAAGGAGAATAAGACTCAAGAACCCCTCCGAGGGCCGGGCGGTGAGAGAACACGATGAAGGTCGTAATTATCGCAGGTGCCGGCGAAGTCGGTAGAGGTGTCGCTCAGGCACTCATTTATGAACGTAAAAATGTAATATTAATCGATTCAGACCCCGATGCACTAAAATCCGCTCAGTCTCTCGAATGTTTACTTATCGCTGGAGATGTAATGTCCAGAGAAACTCTCAATCACGCAGGAATTCAAAACGCCGAATTGTTAATTATGGCCACAGATTCTGATGAAAGAAATATTTTGGGTTGTGCATTTGCTAAGGACCATCGTCAAAATATGGAATCTGTTAGTGGCGAAATGATTACAATTGCTAGAGTAAATAGAATGATGGTGGCCAGAGAAGACTCATCTGATGTATTTCATCGTTGGTCACAAGTTGATCATGTTGCCAATGCAGATAAAGAAATCGTAGATGAATTAACTGCTGGTCTGATATCACCACATATATTACATACGGCTCCGATGGGAAATGATGCCTATTTATCGGTTTCAAAAATTACAGAGGGCAGTGCACTATTAGGTGGTAATCTCATTGATTCTGCCGAAAAAATAGATGGTTTACCGATTCCAGTTGGAATCGTTAGTTCAGGGGGTAAATCGACTATCATCGATGACTCTACAGTCGCTGAATCGGGAGACCTTTTACTATTTGCAGCTACGGGTTTACATGTCCAGAATCGAATCTCCAATGCATGTGGATTCACTTCTGAGCCTATGGTTGATAACCCTAGGGTAATTATCTTCGGTGCAACATCAGTTGGTACCGACCTCGCTTCTCATTATCTCGACAATGAGTCATCGGTAACAGTTGTCGAGCCGGATTTGAATGCAGCAAACGATCTAGTCGGCTCAGATTTAGGAAATCAACGGAGACTAGATGTAATCCATGGTGAACCTAGTGACATAGAATTACTCAAAGACATCGGAATGTCAGACCACGATATTGCTATCAGTACCTTAGATGATGATAATGGTGCAATTGCAATTGCAATGAGAGCAGTAGATGAAGGGGTTGATCGTACTGGTCTAATTGTTGATGATTCAACATTAGTAGATACCGTAAGAAGGATTGGATTAACTAGAGCTGTTTCGAGACGCGAAGTTTCGATTAGTGCAATAATGGAACATGTTCATTCTTACGTGGAAGGTAGATTTCAGATTATTCGACAAGCAAAAGATTTTGTAGCGATGTCAGTTACTTTAGATCTAAATCATAGCACAATTGGTCAACCTATTTCTAAGTTAGAATCCAAGTTTAAAGGTGGCGCAAAAATAGTTTTACTCGAACGTAACAGAGATGGCATGGGTCCAGTTACATTTACCCCTGATTCTGAAATGATGCTTGAGGCTAATGACAGATTGATTATTTTATTATTGCGTGATTCAATCACAGCTGTTGAAGCGAAGTTGAGGTCATGATATGCGATTTGCTCCAATTGCCCACCTCATGGGTTGGACATTAACGGTAGTCTCAATCCCTATGTTTGTTATTGGATTGTCATCATTTTTGCTACAAGATGATGCTAATGAATTCTTTATTCGTGCATTCCTAATCCCTGTCGTCCTTGGATTAATTACCGGATTGATAATGATTAGAAAATCTAGGAATAGTTTTGATCAGGATGAAGGAGTGAGAGATCGAGAAGCTGTTACAGCGGTTGCATTAGGATGGTTGATTGTAATTTTCTTTGGTGCTATGCCTTATTGGTTAGGAGGAACATTCCACGGACCGTTTGGCTATATGGAAGGTGATTCTTCATTATCCGACGTGTCCTTAGGTTTACTACACTCATGGTTCGAGTCAATGTCTGGATTTACAACCACTGGAGCGACGGTGATTGATCCAGTAACTAGTCCAATTTGTTTTGAAGTTTCAGATTGTATCGGTTCTCAACCCAAGTCTTTGCTATTGTGGAGAAGTTCCACTCAATGGTTAGGGGGAATGGGTGTGATTATGCTCAGTATTCTCATATTAGGTCGTTGGATAGGAGGCGGACTGACGTTGGCTCGAGAAGAATTGACTGGTCCTAGTTTGTCTCGATTAGGTCCTAAATTGCAGCAAACAGCAGCGTTTTTATGGGGAGTATATACTTTCTTGACATTCATAGAATTTTTATTATTATACATAATTGGGAATATTGGTATTTTTGATGCTGTTAATCATGCATTGACGACGATGGCTAGTGGTGGATTCAGTACCCACGACACCGGAATAATGTATTTTGACTCATTTTTAGTTGAATCAATTATTGTTTGTTTCATGGTATTAACAGGTCTCAATTTCAGTTTATTTCACATTGCGTACCACGGTGATTTCAAAGAAGCACTGAAAGATCAGGAACTAAGAATATACCTTTCAGTATTGTTTCTTGCTTGGTTAGCAATGACATTTAGTTTAACCACTGCAGGCGGCCAAGGTATTTTTGAATCTGCACGTGCTGCCCTATTCCAGTCTGCATCAATAGGGACCTCTACCGGCTATGCTTCGGCTGATTATGCAGTATGGCCTGTTTTGTCATTATTGACATTATTATTTCTGATGATAGTGGGTGCATCTGCTGGATCAACTTCAGGTGGTTTGAAGATAATGAGACTGAAAATAGCCTATGAAATCGTCAGGCAAGAGATTGGTAGAATAGTTCAACCCAGGCAGGTACGCAGCATACGAATGAATGGAGAAGTTGTTGATCAAACTAAGGTACAGGTGGTTCTTGGAATGCTTTCTGCATGGGCAGTAGCCGCAGTATTGGGGACTACTCTGATAGCAGTAGTAGAATATGATCTAGATTTGACTAGCGTAATCAGCGTAGTAATTTCGTGTCTAGGAAATACAGGACCTGCCCTAGGAGTATTTGGTCCTACAGCGACTTGGGCGAGTATGAATCCAATATCGATGTTCGCGAGTACAATTATGATGTGGATAGGTCGTCTTGAAATTCTAACAGTATTGGTAGTTTTCAATCCACGTGCATGGAGATCATAATCAAAAGTCATCCAAACTAAATTGATTTGATGTAGAGGAGTCATCATTGTTTGGAATATTTTCTTCCACAGTATCCTTAGAATAATCGGTTATTTCGGACAGTGATTCATCTATCCCTTCGTTGAATCTTTCGAGAATTCTTTTGCCTTGGGTGGATGTTATTTTGATACCGTGTAACGCCAAATGATCTTCACCTTCAAGTCCAATTCTCATCGATAATGAAATGTCTTCGGGATTATTAACAACTTCACTTTCATACATTGCGAGTAGTGTTGGGTAAAGGCTCTCACGAGAAGAAGCAAGACTAGTACCCACGTATTCTGCTAATCGATTGTTCGTACCACCTGTTTTCCATGCTTCTCTACCTCTTCTTAGGGTGTCTGG
>CAZRCY010000090.1:0-6318 GCA_964598735.1 uncultured Candidatus Poseidoniales archaeon | reverse complement strand
CGTGAATCAAGTGAAGGATTAGAGGTCCATTGTGACTTGCCTCGAAGAAAAGAAAAAGCTCTGTGCGGAACTTGGGCCGCTCATCTTAGAAATATGATTACTGGAGTAAATACTGGTTTTATTTATCGTCTCAAGGCTGTATATTCTCACTTTCCAATGACCATTAACGTGTCTGGTAACCAGATGACAATTACTAACCTATTTGGTGAAAAGGTTCCAAGAGTCGCTCCACTCCCTTGGTCTCCAGGTGAAGTAAAGGTAGAGGTTCAGAATAAGGTAGATGTTATTGTTTCAGGTGCAGACATCGAGAAAGTTGGACAAACTGCTGCTAATATTGAGCGTTCATGTAGAATCCGTAAACGAGATCGTCGAGTTTTCCAAGATGGAATTTACATTACTAGCAAGGCAGGCACGGAGTGAGGTGAAATAAATGTCAGATTATGAAAATATGACTGTTGCTCAACTCAAGGAGTTACTTAAGGAGTTAGGTCTTGCTTCCTCCGGAAAGAAAGCTGACCTTATTGCTAGGCTTGAAGCTGCTGATGAGGATGTTTCAGAAGTAGTTCAGGAAGAAGTTGATGAAGAAGTTGACGAAGATTTTGACGATGATGATTTCGATGATTTCGATGACGATTGGGATGAAGAAGAGCAAATCCATCGTGCTAAACAAAAACCTGAACTTGACGATTCGACAAAGGAAGCTCTTTCCTTACGCTCGTCACAGTCTAGAAAGCAACCGAAATTCCGTCGTCAAGAATGGTATAGGTACAAGAGACTCTCTAGATCGGGTTGGAGAAAACCCAAGGGATACCAGTCCAAACAGCGTTTGAATATGAAGTATCGAACTCCGATGGCTAGAGTTGGATATGGAAAGGTTCGAGCTGCAAAGGATTTGCATCCCTCAGGTTTCATCGAGGTTCTTGTACATAATTCCTCTTCATTAGATCAGATTGACCCTAAAACTCATGCGATTAGGATTGGTAAAAGGGTAGGAAATCGAAAGAGACTAGCGATTCATAACAAGGCCGATGAATTAGGCATTAGAATATTGAATCGTCGTTCTATTGAGAAGAGAGGTGACCTCTGATGCAAATTACAAATCAACGTCGAATGGCTGCAAGTATTCTATCTAGGCGCGAAGGTCGGATAGTCGGTGTTCACCGAATATGGATTCATCCTGATTATATTGATCAGGTCTCCAGTGCGGTTCAGAAAGATGATATTCGCGAATTAATTGATGAAGGTGTAATCAAAGCGCGTCCAATCCAAGGTACAAGTCGTGCACGCGCTCGCAAGGCAAAGATCCAACGTTCGAAGGGTCGTAGAGTTGGTCATGGTAGTCGAAAAGGTTCCAAGAAGTCAAGAACTCCAAAGAAAGAACGTTGGATGAAGACTATTCGTGCTCAACGCCGTGTTTTGAAGGAACTTCGTGCATCCGGAGAACTTCAACCAAGTCAATACCGATATTATTACAGAAAGGCGAAGGGGGGAACATATCGTTCAATCGCCCACATGAAGACTAATATTGGGTTAGATGGAATTACCTTAGGAGGTGATGAATGATGGCAGCTCATGGAAAGAATCAGCGTCTGAAATACAAGAGAAGACGCACAGGCGAGACAGACTACAGACGGAGATTGAAACTCCTTAGAGGCGAAATCCCACGTGCTGTTGTTCGAATCAGTAACTCTCGTATTGTAGCTCAGATAGTTACATACGAAAAAGATGGGGACAAAATCGTGGCTCAAACAAATAGTTCAGAACTTCGTAGCCATGGATGGCCTAAGGATGCGTCCATCAAATCGGTTCCATCGGCATACTTAACGGGTTTTTCTCTAGGAAAGAAAGCATTAGCAGCAGGTATCGATGAAGCAGTTCTTGACATAGGGTTAGCTGCTTCTACTCGTGGTAATCGAGTATTTTCTGCTATGAAAGGTATGATTGATGCAGGCCTTTGGCTTCCTCATAGTGAGGATGTTCTCCCTCATGAAGACAGGATTAATGGAGCACATATTAGTGATTCATTAGCATCCTCTGTAGAATCTACTCGTTCCAAGATAGAGGGGGCATCATCATGAGTCAACCGGTTACTCTTGCACCAGGTTTGGCTTGGGCATTAGGACATCTCGAAGATGATGGTACTCAAGGAGGGCAACGACGTCGAGGCCCAGATCCTCGTATAACACTACGTGAATGGATGACTAATGGAGCTCGTACCAGATTAGGACGCATGGTTGCCAATGGAGAAATCACTACATTTGAACAAGCAGTTGCTTCGAGGCTACCAATTAGGGAACCTGAAATTATTGACGCTTTCTTTCAGCCAAATCTATTTGTCGAAATGATTGGGCGTCCTCGTAGAATTCAGAGAATGACTGACTCTGGACAGAGAACTAGATTCAATGTTATGGTAGTTGTAGGAAACAAAGATGGAGTTGTAGGTTTGGCGACCTCAAAGGGTAAAGAAGTAGCCACTACAATTCAGAAGGCAACAAATCAGGCCAAATTGAATATGATTACAGTTCGAAGAGGAAATGGTTCTTGGGAATCTGGTGGAGGCCCCGGTCGTTCCGTTCCGATGAAGATTACAGGAAGGGCAGGGTCTACTAGAATTACATTAATGCCTGCACCAACTGGTAAAGGTCTTGTGATTGGAGAAACAGGAAGAATGATTTTGGAGATGGCAGGTATTACCGACGTTTGGTCCAGTAGTAAAGGTCAAACAAGAACGCAATACAATTTCGCCAGATCCACCTTTAATGCACTCAAGCAAGCAAATCTTGCCAGAATTAGCCGAGCTGATGTAGAGCGCCTTCATATCTCCAGAGGAGGGATGTCCTAATGGCATGGTTGGTAATTCGGGTTCGAAGTGACAGAGGTGTAGAACGCTCTATCCGTGAAACAATGTCCTATCTAAATTTAACAAAAGTCAACCATGCTGTAATCGTTCCTGAATCTGACACATATGCTGGAATGCTGCAGAAGGCCAAAGATTTTGTAACATGGGGTCCAGTTAGTTCAGAAAGTATTGCTCAGATGATTCGTGAACGTGGACGGCTTCCCGGCGATCGTCCTGTAGATGATGAAGCAATTTCTGGTTGTACTGATTATGACGGTATTGATGCCTTTGCTGCCGCTGTAGCTTCGGGAGATGCTTCAATGAAGGACGCTTCAGAACTAAAGCGAGTATTCAGATTGCATCCTCCACGAGGAAGTAAAGGATGGGGTGGAATCAAGAGAGCCTTCTCGGTTGGAGGAGCTCTAGGTAATCGTGGCGAGGCAATTGAAGATCTTGCTGCAAGGATGATGTGAGGTGAAAATATGCCATCAAGAACAAACCGATTCAGAGGACGTAGCCGTTATCATGGACGAGGTAAGAAAGCCGGTCGTGGTGCGGGGAAGCGTGGTGGAAGAGGAAATGCTGGAATGAATAAGCATCGCCTTCTAACTCGTTTGAAGTATATGCCTGGTCACTGGGGTATGCACGGTTTCAATCGCGATCCAAGTCTACGTACAGTACATAATAGCATCAATGTATCAGAAGTGGATATGTTGATGGGTGATGAAGATACTATAGATTTGACCTCTAAGGGAATTGACAAGCTTCTTGGTTCAGGAAGAGTTCATCGTTCAATTCACGTTACTGTTGAGCATGCCTCTACTAGAGCGATTGAGAAGATTGAATCCGCCGGTGGTTCAGTTACAATTTCTGAAGGTGAAGACTGGGGCGAATGGGAAGAGGAGTAATTCCTCGTAAGATAGAAGATTAAGGAGCGAATAAAATGGCAGTTAGGCGGGTAAATACGCTTGGTGCCATTACTATGGCTCTTATCTACTGGGGAGGCTTAATTTATTGGCGCTCTGATGCGTTATTTGGTACCGATACTGAAGCACAATTTGAGGCTGGAATGCTTTTATTGGCATCAGTTCCATATGCTTTCTTTATCATCTGGGGTCTTCGGTTCGATCTCCCAGAACAGATTAAAGAAAATCAATTTCTAAAATATGCAAAGCTGTATATTTGGCTAGCATATGTAGCAGGACTTGTGTATTTCAGTTTTGAGAATTCAGAAAACGTCGGTTTCTTATTAGTTGGAATCATGATACTAGGTGCAGGTACTGCAGCATCGATTGCTTGTTTAATTTACACTGGTGAAGAATCAAGTCGGCTGTATGGATTGAAAAGATTAGTGGATGTTTATCCTTCTATTCAGAAGCCTGATGGGCACGTTCGCTTCATGTCTAAATTATGGACAACGACTCTAGTTCTCATTATATATTTCATGATGACCAATGTTATGGTCTATGGTTTGGCAGAATCTACCTTAGATATTTTCTCATCATTCAGGGCGATTATGGCTGGAGCATCAGGTTCAATCATGCATCTAGGTATTGGCCCAATCGTTACTGCTTCGATTATAATGCAGTTATTCGCTGGGGCTAAAATTATTAATTTAGATCTACAAGATTCTGATGATAAGCAATTGTATCAAGGTGTACAGAAATTATTGGTATTGTTCATGATTCCAATAGAATCTATCCCTCAAGTCTATGGTTTCTTGGATCCTCATCAGGACATAATTTTACAATATGGGCAAGGATGGGCTCAAGCACTCATTGTAGTCCAACTTTTCCTAGGTTCTTATTTGGTATTCCTTCTTGATGAACTAGTTAGTAAGTGGGGTATTGGTTCCGGAATCTCTCTCTTCATTGCTGCAGGTGTTGCACAGTCTACCTTCGTTGGTACTCTTTCTCCACTTCCAATGGTTTCTGAAGCGCCGATGAGTCTTGATAATCCTCCTTCTGGTACTCTTCCGATGATTTTCTACACCTTGAGAACTGCAACAAATTCAGAGATGGTGTCAGGAGGTCAAGGATCGGGGGGTATGTTCGAAGTTATTTTACTAAATCATGCAAATCCTATTGCTGCTCTGGTATCTTCGATAATCGTGTTCCTAGTTGTGGCTTATGCTGAATCTTCTAAACTTGAATTGCCATTAACTAATCACAAAATGAGAGGGCACAAAGGACAATATCCAATTCGATTAGTATATGCCTCTAACATTCCAGTGATTCTAATGGCCGCGTTACTCGCTAACGTCAATATGTTCACTCTTCTATTCTGGAGCCATCCAGTTCTTTCCACTGTTCCGATACTTGGTCGAGAGGGTAGTTTCAGTATTGCCAAATATTTGGGCGCTTATGATGCAGGTGCTACTGCTCCGCAGGATGGATTAGCTTGGTATATTTCCATGGTAGGTGGTGTTCAAGATTGGTTGATACCTTTGTTGAACCAAAGTGGAGATGCCTACGGGCATGAGTTGTGGCAAATTATGATTCACATTGTTGCCTATGTGATTGTTATGACAGTCGGTTCGATGGTCTTTGCTAAGTTCTGGATTGAGACTACGAATATGAGTGCTAAGGATGTGGCAAAACAGATTGAAAGAACTGGGATGCAAATACCTGGATTCAGAAAGAACCCGAGAGTTCTAGAACAAATTCTAGAGAGATATATTCCACATGTGACCTTGTTTTCCGGTGCCTTCGTTGGATTATTGGCAGCCGGAGCAGATCTTCTTGGAACCGTAGGTAATGCTACTGGAACCGGGCTTCTTCTAGCCGTAGGTATCATTCTACGGACATATGAGCAAATACAGAAAGAACAGGCTATGGAAATGCACCCCGTTTTGAGAGAATTCTTTGGTGCTGAGTAACTACTTTTTTTACTGAAATTTCCTTTCAGTCATTTGTTTGATAATCTAGTACTTGTCTCAACTTTGATATATGGGGTGTATGTCGCACAGATGCTACGTTGAGCCTGGCGTTGGGTTCTGAGTCTTAGGACGATGAAGAAACCCATCTGGCGAAACGGGCCGAAGAGGTGCGGCCACAAGCGCGGCTTGTGGTTTAGTAGGAAAATCAAGGTTACAACTTGCTAATGCAAGTGTGCAAGAAATGTAACCTCGTCAATTTTGACAAAGAACCAGCAAGCGACAATAACAAAACTCCTGAAGGATCGCGAGATTTCGCACGAAATCCGGTTGATCCTGCCGGAGGCGACCGCTATTGGAGTTCGATTAAGACATGCGAGTCTGAGCATTAGCTCGGCGTACCGCTCAGTAACACGTGGGTAACCTGCCCTATCGTTTTGAATAACCTCGGGAAACTGAGAACAATACATCATAGTCCACTACGCCTGGAACGGTGAGTGGATGAAGGTAGGATGGGCCTGCGGCGTATCAGGTTGTAGGGGGTGTAATGGACCTCCTAGCCATCGACGCGTACGGGTGTTGGGAGACATAGCCCGGAGATGGA
>CAZRCY010000089.1:0-6327 GCA_964598735.1 uncultured Candidatus Poseidoniales archaeon | reverse complement strand
GCAATCTGAGTCCCTCTTCCTAACATACCAAATATTTCTTGAGGATGTTTGAAACGTTTCATTGCTGCTTCTTCCAATGGATTAATCGATAGAACAGATCCTCCATTTCGTTTACATGATGATAATGCAGATAACATTCTAGGATGATTAGTGCCAGGATTTTGACCTACAACGATGACTAAATCAGCATGATCGAAATCGTCTAAGGTAACAGTTCCTTTCCCAATACCTATCGACCGACTCAATGCTACTCCACTACTTTCATGACACATGTTTGAACAATCCGGGAGATTGTTGGTGCCAATTTGGCGAGCTAATGTCCCCCATAAGAAGGCAGCTTCGTTAGAGCAACGCCCTGATGTGTACAGAGCAACACGTTCAGGAGAGCTCAAGTTAATTGAATCAGCAATTATATTAAAAGCATCTTCCCATTGAATTGGAGTGTAATAGTCTTGATTAGTATCCAAAAACATAGGCTGAGTTATTCTCCCCTGTTTATCTAACCACATATCAGACTGTTTAGATAGTGAAGAAACAGAATTTTTAGAGAAAAATTGGGGTGTTACTCTAGAATTAGTAGCTTCTGTAGCGAATGCTTTAGCTCCATTTTCACAGAATTCGAATCCACTTCTGTGGTTATCTGGATCGGGCCACGCACATCCAGGACAATCAAAACCATCATACCTATTCACAGACCTCATTGTTTTGAGGGTTTTAGAAATTCCAGTTTCCTGCAATCCAATTTTGAATGAATTAGTAACAGCCTTCAATCCAGCAACATTTTTAGCAGGATTTTTCACGACTAATTTTTCTTCCTCTATGGGTGTTGTAGCACGCACAGGGGATCTCGACATGTTTGTGAGTAAGGCAATCATTACTTGACGCCATCGGCGTTAATTATTCTGTGAGTGCCAGTCATGCATGTAAAGCGATGATCCCGTGCAAAAACAATTAGAGATAAGTCATGAAATGTAGCTAAGTCGATAGCGGCTGTAGTAGCAGAACCTACTGATATGAGAATTGGGACATTGGAGCGAACCGCTTTTTCAACCATTTCATAAGAAATTCTACCTGAGAGGGATACTATACTGTTTGACAGTGGCCATTCACCAATTATTCTTTGATGTCCTACGAGTTTGTCAAGTGCGTTATGTCGTCCGACATCTTCCATTATAGACAACATCTCGCCGTCTAAATTCCACAGTGCTGCCGCGTGAGTTCCACCAGTTGATTCGAATAAATCTTGGCCGTTACCTATTTTTTGGATGATTTTTCTAATTGTATCTGAATGAATTTGTATCTTTGGCATTGCGTTACATTCAGGTATTGGAACAATTTCGATATTCTCTCTTCCACAAATTCCGCATGCAGATGTTGAATTCTGTAAACGTTCAGAACTTATGTTAGATATAGAGACATGAACACAGTTAGGTGAAATATTAATTTCCGGGATTTGTTGATCAACAAGCAAATCACCAGATGAAATCATTAGGCCGATTATTAATTCTAAATCCTTTCCCGGGGTTCTCATTAGAGTGCCATACAATTTTCCATCATTTCTATCAGAGGTAGTTTGCAGTGGGATTTCTACTGCTATTGAGTCTATTGTTGGAACAGAATTACCAATAGAATATTTGATTCCGGGACGCTGGTTGGTCTCGTCCATACTGACAGGAAATGTCGTTAAGTCATCAAACCATCCATGAATCGTCGCTGAGATTCATATATGGCCGACTCTACGGGTAGGCATGGGCTTAATCGATGGAGACTCATTTGCGTTGCCTATGGCAATTCAAGTTGATGTCGTTGAAGCAAGAATTGATGCCTCAGAAAGAGCCATAACAGCTATGAGAACAGCAATGGGAGATGACATTGAAACACATATTTTACTCATTTCAGTAGAGGCAGGGGGTTGTTCGGGCCACATGTATGACATGCAAATTATCCAACGTCCTGAAGATATTTCATCGTTCCAGTCATTTGTTTTTGATGGAATTACAGTTATGGTTCATGATAAGGATAGTTCGACGTTGAATGGTATTATTGTAGATTACAAGGATACATTACTGGGTGGTGGATTCCAGATTGAGAATCCTAATGCCGACAAATCTTGCGGCTGTGGACAATCATTTGGTTGATTATATGACATCATACCGCGTACATTCTGCGGATATATCTGTTCTCATTGGGCCAGATTCACTAGATGTCTTACATGCAGTTACTACCCAATCAGTCTCCAATCTTTCAGATAATACCTGTACATATGCCAGTATTCTGAATTCTAATGGTAGAATGATTGATCGAATATTGATTTGGAATTTAGTAGATCAGATTGCTATCATTCATCTTGAGGGTTGTTCAGAATCAACTAGAAAATTATTATCTAAATCTGTATCTTGGAAACAAGATGTAAAAATTATACCATTAGATTCTGGATTTTCTAGTATTTGGCAATACCATTCATCAGAAAAAGGTCCAATAATGGATATTAGGATTGATGGACAGGTTCATACTTGCTTTGTGGATAAATCAACTCAAGTCCATTTAGGCCCTAATGATGAAATCAACCAAATATCTGCAAAATTGAGCAAAGATGGGCTATCGTTATTGGATAATGAGGGATTAAGATTGTATCAAATATTGAATGGTTTTATTGATGGAGAAATTGTAAGAAATTACAAACCTATCCCACTGGAAGTAGCCCTTAGCAATGATATTTCATTCACAAAGGGATGTTACACTGGTCAAGAAACTATTGCTAGAATGGATGCTAGAGGTGTGTTAACTAGAACACTCGTAACTTTTTCATCAACCAATTTACTTGATCGAGGAAATCATAGAATTGTTGGTGGCGGTAGATTAATTGTTTTTGATTCGATTAATAAAAATGGCACAAGTTACAATTTAGGTTTACTACATCCAGATATTGCTGACGAAGGTGTTGAATTCGAAATAGACGAAATTTCATGCACTATTCTTACTAAATGGTGATAACAAACAATCGCAATACATTAGAACAAGGTCTGGGAGGGTAAATCATGGAAAGAACTGGTCGGCGCTCCTCCATCATGTTAGTTTTACTCATGGTTTTGATGGTTTTTTCGCATTCTGCGGGAGCAACTATCACTCCTGACATGAATTACAGTGTAATTGATTCTGCCCTCATTAATTCAATCAATAACGAAGATGATACTGTATTTCCAGTAATAGTTCAGTTTTCTGAGGAAATAACTCCTCAAATTCGTGCATTCCTAATCACAATCGATGTATCATTTGAAGACGAATCTCAATTGTTGAATGGAGGATTAGCGAATATGAATGTAGAACAAATAGCACATCTAAGTCATCATCCTCATATCCGATTTCTTGAACTCGATCGCCTCCTCGACACATTTTACCTTGATGAGCCGATTAGAACACCTGATCATATCATGATGCATGAAACCACTCATGTTACCAATGCCACAACTGCATGGAGCCGTGCAATAATACAGCGCGATGGCTCTGTCAAATTGACAGATACGGGTGCGTTTGCAGAATGGGACGGGGATGGTACTACTGCTGTAGATCTGGATACTGGTGTAGATGCCGAGCATCCAGATTTTGATTATGCTGGAGCCTGGAATGGTGAGAAAGTGATTTATTCCGCTAAACTCGATCCAAATGGTTGGACTGAGACCAAGAATTCTGACACTTCATCAGGTCATGGGACTCACGTGGGCGGAACAATTGCTGGAAACGGTGATGTCTCAGGTGGACGCCGCCTTGGGACTGCTAAGGGGGCTCAATTAGTAGCACTAGGTGCAGGAGATTTAGTGTCGATATATGGGGGTGTACAAGGTCTAGAGTGGGTGTATGAACATAGTCGTCCAGGTAATAATCCTAACAATATCCGTGTTGTTTCTAACTCATGGGGGACAGATGGGGATTACGCTCCCCAGAATGCAATTACTACTCTGACAGATGCTCTGACATTCGATAATGGAGTAGCTGTAATATTTGCTGCTAGTAATAGTGGAGGCTCAGGTTCTGAAGATGATAGTGATTTGAGAACGAACATATACGCAAATACTCCATCCGCAATTTCTATTGCTGCATTGACGCATGATGGTACAGCAGTTACATCATTTAGTAGTCGAGGATGGATGAGTCAACAACACACTTGGCCTGATCTCGGCGCACCTGGTCGAGATATTTGGGCTACTGCCCCTAGAAGAACCGCAATCGACGCCTCAACCAGAACTCAGGGAGACCTCTACTACATGGCAATCAGTGGCACTAGTATGGCTACTCCACATATTGGTGGCATTGCCACACTTTTGATTGACGCAGCTCCATCATTGGGAGTGGCTGATTACCATCGTGAAGACCACGATGAAGGTATTAGTTTGGTAACTGGTTCAGAACCACAAGGATTGCAGAACGAGGGATGGAATATAGCCAACGAGACTAGAATTCATGAGGTTGAACTTGTGATGGAATTAACTTCTAAGTATCTACCAAATAGTTGTGAAGATGGAAATGATGAAGATTCCTGTGATGATATTCCCCAGAATGAATCATGTTACGTTTCTTTGACTGGTAAATGTCATGACTGGCGTGTTGGTCATGGCTTAGTAGACGTAGATGAAGCATTAGCATTAGCAAGAACCCTTGAATTAATGAGAGATACAGATGGAGATGGATTTGTTGATGATAATCGTCCCACTGTTTGGGATGCATATGAACAATATCAAGGCATAATGAAAACAGTAGAAATACCATTATCTACAGATAGATTAGTACATACATGGAAAGGTGAATGGAGTCATTTCAACAATGGACCTTCTGGAACTTTTGGAACATATTCTACAGACGACCGCCATTATACCTACATTCCAAACGGCACAACCCGTATGGACGTTGTATTCGAAGTAGTTCAAAGAACACTAGAACATGGAGATATTGGGCAACATAGTTTGACAATTGACGTTGGGGAAAATGGAGAAAATGATGCAGGTACAGGAATTCGGAACGGCGATGTTGTCAGTTATTCATTAGATATTGATGAATCTCAGTGGAACCAATTTGCTGAGTTTGATGTAATTGGAAATGGAATTACACTTTTACCTATTACGTCGATAGACGATGAATTTTATGAGCCATTATTTGCCTATACGGTTTCTGCTGCATTAATAATTGATATTTCATCTCCTGTTGTTGTCGAAGTTGTACAACGTCCTGATGGGTATACTGATTTAGATCCCACAACACCTTCTGAAATGTACGATCAATCCTATTCAGGAAATTTACTAATGCTAAGGGGCGTATATGATGAATCAGAGATATCGATGTATGAAGATAAAATATTTTTGCAAACAGAGTCATCTGTTCTTCTATACGTATTAATAACAATCTTAGTATTGTTTACATCAGGTGCAACTGCATTATTTGTTTCGAGATACTCAAATTCGGATGATGAAGAGTATGAGTATATTGACAGTAACGATCTAGAAGAAGAAGGAGCGGCATTAGAAGCAGATCTCGTGTCAGTAGGTGCTTTAATTGCTGGGGATGACTAGAGTTCAGGAATTTCAGGTCTATTGATTACAGACATAGCAGTTGGAGCAGCGGCTATCTCATCAAAACTCAAATCATCTTCTATTGTATCTTTTATCGCTCCTAGTCTTCCTAGACTAATTAATGACATTTCACCGCCTTTACGAATATATGCGTATAATTCAGGATCATTTTGCTCAATTACAGCATTTACAAATTGTGAACCAACGTAATCACCTCGCCTTCTGTTGTACGCGAATTCAATAAGCAATCCAATTATTGCTGCACTGTATAAGACTGCCAGCACTGAGAGTGAAAATTGCACTGGTGAATCAAAAGGAGTAAATTCTGGAGTTCTGATTACCATGAACATTTGCCTAATCACAAGTGCAATCAGCCCAACTCCGACGATTGGTTGGATTCTTTCTTGAACAAATGATTCCAATGTAATCATTCTACGTTCTGCAGTTGCTGCAAATACTAAGGGGCCACTAACAGCAGCCGATAGGACAGATGTAAAGGATGCTAAAATTACGTAGATTAATACTGAACAAAATATAATCCAATAGAATTGTAATGGGAGATACAATGCAACAAGGTATGCAAATAATCCCAGTAAAACAGGCGTTGGTAATCTATGTACTGAAACCAAAACAGGGTCTAATCGGGAGCTTCCCTCGTAGGGGGGGCGGACGCCAATTACTTGCCAATCTGTAATATTCGTTACAGTTTTAAGAATGAAAATCAAAGCGTTGAGTCTAATTAAAATAAATTCAAACAAAGAAATAA
>CAZRCY010000088.1:0-6354 GCA_964598735.1 uncultured Candidatus Poseidoniales archaeon | reverse complement strand
AGTTTCCTTCAACATAACCCGGAAACTATGCAAAATGTTGATGCAATTCATCTTGTTACAGGTGCAGGATCGATAGAATCAATCTCAATTATTCCAGAGAATATACCCATTCATGTTCACATGTTAGAACCAAACAGAGGATTACATGGAGAAACCGTTCTATGGGCCAAAATCGATGGAAAACAACCTAGACCAGTTGCGTTGACTCGTATTCTTCTCACCATTGCTCGTAATAGAGATCTTAAACTGGTAAATAAAATTGCAAAACGTCCAAATTCTAGTTTCAGCGGAAACTCAGAATACATCAAAAATAGAATTCTAGAAGTGCACAAAATAGAGGCAGGAGTGCTTCTCCCTTGTGTTGATTTATCAAAATGGACCACACAAGAAAATAATGTAATTAGCGATTATGTTGTCACAATTGGTCGAGCCAGTTGGGTGAAAGGAACATGGGAATGTATCCAAATGCTTACTGGAACAGAAATCGGATTGGTACACGTAGGAGGAGGCGATAGGAATGACATCAAACAATTGAAAGAATTTGCAAAGAAAAATAATGTCAAATTTGAGGTTTCTGAAAGGTTGGAACATGAGGACTTAGTACAGTTACTGAGTTCATCACTAGGAGTTGTTTCACTGGCACACAAAGAACCGTTTGGACTAACGCCGGTTGAAGCCCATGCAGTAGGGGTTCCTTCTCTGATGGTAAACGAAGGGGGATTTCCTTCAACTGTTATAGATAGAGAATCAGGAAGACTATTACCTCGTAACGATTACCCTGCTTGGCATTCTGCTTTGAAAGAGGCAGCAATCCCAGAAAATAGGAAAAAATGGTCGGCTAAGGGAAGAGAAATTGTAAATCAGCTAGCATTAGATCCCGAAGGAAGAGCGATAGAACTTCAAAAAATAATCCACCGACTCATTCAATGATTGGACGAGGCTGGGAAAATAATACAAAACCAAGAGTCAATGTTGAGAATACAAACAAAACAAAAGAAGATACGACTCCGATGGCGGGAGGGGTGTAGATACCTAATTCAAATGGGAGGAGGTCGAGAGCCGTCTCTCCTCTTCCTAACTGACCTCCTATTGAGCCGAGAATAATTGTCATTAGATAACCTAGGGATGCAGATATCGCCTGAAGAATCGAAAGCCCCCGATGTTCCCAAAGTCGATACCCACAAAGACGTCGTCCAGAAATTACGCCACTCCAGAAACCAATACAAAGACCACTAAACACCATTTTATTCAGAGACATACTGTTTTGTCCCCCCATAGATTCTGTGGTTAGGTACCCAGTTACTATTGCGGCAGGAATCATAAAAACTCCAAAAATAGATGCTATGTATGCTGCTGAATCAAGGTGAGAATGGACTTTAGATGGAAGTCGCTCACCCAATGCTGGGAATAATGATGAGATTGAACAGATAATAGTACTCAGAGTAGCAATAGTAAATGCTCCAACCACCATCTCTGTTGAAATTACATGAAAAACAGACATAGAAACCATCAGATTTCGCCTCCTGATGATGCAATATATTCAGGACCATAATGCATCCATTGTTCATCACTCCACCCTTCTGGTCTACGAGTATCATCAAGATTTAACTCGGAAGATGAACTTTGAAAAATTCTATCTTCGGAAGTATTGATTGTAGTGTTTTTGATTTTTGGTGATATCAAATCCTCGGCCATAAATCGTTGAAGGGAAATTAGGACTGAAGCAGTAATCATCGCTAAAGATAACATCAACAATCTAGATGGATTTTCATCAACTGATGATGAACTATCTGTTGACAAGGTTGTCCAGGCAGTAGTTGTTTCAAATTCAGTATTAGAAATTCTCCAACGATACTCCATTGAACCATCCGCTAGAGCAGTTGGAATATCTGCCTTCCAAACATCTGCATTACTTTCTGCCGCAATTGAAGAAATAGTCTCAGAATCAGAAATTCTCCATTCTACAAAAGCAGATGTAACATTCATCATTTTTGATTGGAGTACGGTTTCTTCACCAATATTTCTCTGGGTGATTGGGGTCCAATCTATAAGTTGGGGGAAATTTTCTGGAATCGGCCCTACTGATATCGATGCACCGCCTTGTTCGCTTGTATCTCCTGACCTAGCAATTCCGTCACCTCCATGGTGAATTCCAATATGGAACGTAGTTGTTCCCTCTACCGAAGGAGCAGATAATGACCATGAAACAGATATGCCCTCACCTGAATCAAGAACATATGATTCTACATAATTCGAAGTGCCTCCGTTAGAATCTGAAATTATTGTCCATCCCAAATTATCTGGTGAATCGTCAACACCAAATATCCCGGTTGTAAGGAAAACGCCAACTATTTTTCTTTCTGAAAGCTCCATCCCAACGATATCTGCAGTAATTGTTAACGGACCTCCAACAAACGTTGATTCTCGATCTGTGCTCAATGAAATCACAGCTGATGATGGAAGAGAAACATCTGGATCAGCATGACAAGAACCTCCGCAAGCGAAATCTCTAGTTGCATCTCCGTTTCCACCAGGATTTGCTTCCATCACAGGAGAGAAAAGTAAACAGCTAAGGATTCCCAAAATCAAAACTCTGTGAAAAATTCTCATGAGAATCTCCTCCTGATTCCAATTCCAAGTGAAATCAATATTGAGAGAATTATCCAAGTGAAAATCAAAGCAGTTCCTATGGTACTTTCCTCAATTTCTGGAATTACAATATCTTCGTTAGTAAGTTCAATTGAACCCAAATTTTCGTTAGAAATGAGTTGATTTTCAACACCACCAATATCTACAGTAATTATGTAAAAATGAGTTCCTGCAAGGAAAATAGGGTCTTGTAAATTAGTAATATTGGTTGTGGCAATCAAATTTGCAGAAGAGAAGTCACTTCTGTCCTCAAATGGAGAAGATGAACGCCAAACGTAAAATTGAGTTTCAGAGCCAGTCCAATTCCATGAAATATCTATGAAGGATGATTCCTTATTGATTGTTAGATCTGAAATTGTCGAACCTTGTGTGGACTCTACGCTAATTTCTAGGTAATCTAACCCTCCATGTTCGTCGAGAACAGTGAGATTGACCGCTGTATTTCCTGTAACAAATTCATGAGAAATAACCGGACCTGTGTAAGTTGACTCTCCGATAGTCCAGAACCATGCTACAATATTTCCATCTATATCTGAGGAAGATTGAGCATCAAGAACTGTATCAGATTCAACCATGACTAATTCAGGAATTATGAAATTTGCTGACGGTGCTAAATTTTCAATAGTAATCTGAGAACTAGATTCGGTAGTAACACCTCCAAATCCATCGTCTGCAGTAACTGAAACAGTCCAAATTTGCCCCACACCTAACCACTCAGTTGGAACTAAACTTTGGTTATCCAATGATGCAATCCTAAATCCATCTCTGTACCAGAGCGATGTAAATGATAAAATGTCTGAATCTTGGTCAGAAGATGTTATGTCAATTTCTAATGGTTCCAAAACATAAGTTCCATTTTGAATATCAACGAATTCAATTTCAACTAATGGATTCGAATTTTCAATGGTCACCGAGCTGGTAATATGATTGGATGCTGGGTTTTCGTGATCTGTACTTTCTCCGCCATCTACATCCTCCAAAACAATCTCAGCATGCCATACTTGTCCTCGGGAGACTTGCCCTGACTCAATTACCAAAAGATCATCGAAATTAGAGTTATGCACTCCGTTAATATGCCAATGAACATGAACCAAAGACAGCGCATCTCCATCGGGATCTGACCACTGATATTCTATTTTCAAGTCATCTGAACTCGATGGACTTTCGGGAATTAAATTTAGAGACTCTAGAACTGGAGGAGCATTGGTAATTATTCTTGGGGCTGATTCAGTCCATGGAGAAAACTCTATTCCATCACTTGCTCGAACACTGACTTCCCAAACTTCCCCTTTAGAGGTTTCAGATGAAGGTATAGTTAGTTCACCATCGAATTGTGGGATATGAGTACCGTCTTTCATCCATTGAATCTCTACCGATGAAGATAAATCACCATCTTCATCAAAAAATGTGTAAGACATGTGGATATCATCTGTAGTCACCGGGTTTGTAGGTGTTATTGTGAGTGATTGGATCGAAGGAGCATTATTGGAACTTCCAATCTGAATACTTGCACTTACTGTATTTCCGGAATCTTCTCCATCAGAAGGGGTGACTCGAACTTCCCAAATATCTCCAGTCCTGGTAGAAACATTAGGTATAGTTGATACTCCATCATAGGTTGAAACTCTAGAGCCATCAAGATACCATTCTATCACAGTACCGGATTCAGAATCTAAATCCGGATCTGAAAAAGAATAAACCATCGTCAGGTCATCTAATTCAGTAGGATCTGTTGGAGAAATAGTGAGACTATTTGCTACTGGTGGAGTATTCTGAATAACAATTGGTACTGATGAAACGGGTGAGCCAAAATCAGTACCATCAGATGGAGTAACTGTGACTGTCCATGTCTCACCTTTAGAGAGGAAGGATGAAGATACAGATGAAGAATCATCTAATGATGTGATTATTGAAGAATCCCGACTCCATTGAATCGTTGTTCCAGATTCTAAATCTCCATCTGGATCTGAGTATGAATATGATACACTGAGAGAGTCAGTTGTTGTAGGAGATGAGGGACTAATTATCACATTAGAAACTGATGGGGCTTGGTTTTGTGGAGTTTGTTCAGGCACACTGTAAGACGCCGTGTTCCACGCATCTCCACCAGTTCCACCTCCATTTACTGCATTTCCTACAACATCAAAAGAAACTGTTCCAGATCCTGATGAAGGTGCTGTCCAGTCAACTGTCCAAGATCTTGCATTTGGAGAAGAGTGTGTGACCTTTCCGCTAGATAACTTAGCATTAGTTCCTGGATTGGAAAAAATTCCTGAAGATGCATCTAGCGAAAAACCGCCCTTGCTTGTACTAATTTGTGAATTAGAAACAGTGACAGTGAGTGTGTAGGATTGTCCTGGAACGTAAGAGGATGGCTGGCCACTAAGACTAACCGATGTAGAACTACTAGCACTTCCGTGGCAGCCACAAGACGGACCAGTATTACCCCCAGAGTGTGCTTCTGAAAATGGTGCAGACAATGCCAGAAATAGGATGCTCGCCATGAACAGTACTCGGCGTGCCAACATGAAGATAGATGCCTGTTCGTAGTTATGATATTTCGTTTTCTTCGACAGTTAAGAATTAGAAATTATCCGCTGCATTGATGGACGGCTTATGATTCGCTAGTGTCATGACACAGCCAATTGAGTCGGTTGCTATAGTAGGTGCCGGGAACATGGGGAGCGGAATTGCGCAAAAAACCGCCCAAGAAATGTTCCAGGTACAAATGGTAGACAGAGAAGAAAAATGGGTTAACAGAGGTCAAAAAATCATCTCAGATTTTCTTGAGGAAGCTATCGAAAGACGAATCTTTTCCCAATCTCAGGTTGAGGAAACAAAGGCACGAATATCAGGTGTAATCGGAGTAGGAAACGTCAATCCGGAAACAGATCTTGTCATCGAAGCAGTTTTCGAAGATTTTGATGTCAAAGCAGATGTTTTCAAAATACTGGATGAAAATTGTGGTGATCAAACTATTCTAGCATCTAATACATCATCTTTGAGCGTTAATGAATTATCAAAAGCAACAACAAGACCAGATCGATTTGTTGGACTTCATTTCTTTTATCATCCTGCAAAAAATCGACTTGTTGAAGTAATACCCGCCGACGTTTCTTCAGAAGAAACAATCTCAAAAGTTGTACAATATTGTAAACAACTTGGAAAGGTGGTTATTGTTTGTAAAGATAAACCTGGCTTTGTTGTTAATCGATTTTTTGTTCCATGGCTAAATGAAGCATGCCTCTTGATGCAAGAAGGTCATGGGACTCCTGCACAAATTGATGCAGTGGCTCGAAAATCGTTCAATATTGGAATGGGACCTTTTGCTCTGATGAACCTAACCGGCCCACCAATTGCACTCCATTCAACAGATTATCTTGCTCAACAACTCAATACTCCGAGGTACAATGGTGCTCAAAATCTTCGTGATCTTGTTGACAAAAATGATATGTGGGAAATTAGTGATGATGAAGAATGTGAAGAAGAGTTGGCATCTATTATTCGAGAGCGGCTCCTAGGATCTGTTTTCTCTATTTCTTCACAAATCGTAGAGGAAGAAATTTGTTCCATGGAAGATGTTGATCGAGGGGCTAAAGTAGGATTGCGGTGGGCACTAGGACCGTTTGAACTCATGAATGAATTTGGAATTGATGAAGCGTATAGAATGGCTAAATCATATTCTGAATTACATAGCGATGACTC
>CAZRCY010000087.1:0-6359 GCA_964598735.1 uncultured Candidatus Poseidoniales archaeon | reverse complement strand
GCAGTAGAAATTAAACATCTTTCACAAATTAGTAAAATTTCAATTTCTGAAGTCCTTTCAAGATTAATAGATGCAGGCTTGACTTCTCTACCAGGTGGGGGTGCAGAGATACTAGATGATGAAGTCAGGAAAGTGATTTGTAACGGAAAAGAATCAAGCCAAGAATATTTAGATATTCATCGAACTGCACATTTACTCGGAATTCCTACAAATTCTACAATGTTATTTGGAACAATCGAAACAGCATCTCAAAGAATCAAACATCTTGATAAAATTAGAAGACTACAAGATGATACAGGAGGTTTTCAGTGTTTTGTGCCGTATCCTTTTCTTCCAGATCGTACCCGTCTTCCACAGGCCCAACACTCTACTGGAAACGAGACATTACGTACCATTTCTATCTCTAGAATAATGCTAGATAATGTCCCTCATATCAAAGCATACAGAATGAATATAGGAGATCATTTGTCTTCATTGGCTCTGAATGCTGGGGCTGATGATGTTGATGGTACTGTTGGGCATGAAGAAATAATGCACGAAGCAGGAAGTCAAACATCTGTAGAAGATGATTTGGACAGATTGTCGAGGTTAATTGAAGATTCGGGAGGGATACCAGTTAGAAGATCAACAACATATGATCACTTTGAAATCCATAGAAGACGTCCTCCCTCTGATGATGATAAATGGGTTTCATTACCTGTAGCAGATATGGTTTGAGGTGGGAAAATGAGACAAGATGTGATAGGTCGCGTGTCATTTGCAAACTGCGATCCACTATTCTATGATTTAGGTGGTCATTGGAGAATTCTACCTGCTCCTCCTTCATGGCTTACTGGTCATTTAATGAGAGGAGAGTGTTTGATTGCCCCTATACCTCTTGCGGACTTTGTAAAAAATATAGATGCATTGCAAGCTATTGATTCAATAGGGATAGCCTCAGATGGTGGTGTTGGATCTGTGCTACTTTTTGGTAATAGACCAATTGAAGAAATGAGAGATATTGCAGTGCCAACAGACTCATCTACTTCTCGAACATTACTCCCATGGCTTCTTTCAAGACGTGGTTGTCAACCTAGATTAATTGAGATGGGACCAGACCTTGATTCAATGCTAGATCGGTGTGATGGTGCGTTAATTATCGGAGATCGAGCAATTGATGAAGCCGATATCAATCCTCATTTAATACGTATGGATTTAGGGGCAGAATGGTTGGACCAAACTGGTTTGCCAATGGTTTTCGGTGTATTTTGCGCTAGGCAAGATTCTGAATCTAGTGCTATTGAGCTTGCAGTTACTGCACTAGAAAAAAACCTCCATCGTTTTGAAACAAATGAAAATCATAGGAATAAACTAATTGAGGCAAGTTCTGAGAAAACTAGATTCTCTTTCCAACGCATTACTCATTACTTCCAATCAGAAGTACGCAACAGGTTAAAGGAACAAGACAGAGAGAGTATGATACTTTTTGCTCAAGAAGTATGCGGCTTCGAAGGTTTAGTTCCATGGTGGAATGAAAATCATGAATCGTCCTCAAGTGCTGAGCCAGTCAATCGTCGAAGGGCCTCATCATAGTCGTCTTCCTCGATTTCTTCAAGATTTTCTTCTATGGCTAAATTGTCGGATTTTTTAGAGGATCGTATAACTCTTCTTCTGTCACTGGTTTCAGATTTAGAGGATTTTCTTCTTACTAATCTTCTTGGCTTATTTTCTGCTTCTTGTTCATCCAGTCTCTTTGACTTACGCTGGTCAGGTGGAGGTCTTGGAGCGACTCTTTGATTACCTTCATATGGATTCTGTCTTCCAAAGGATTTCGACTCAATTTCATCTGTTGATTCCTGCTCCCATCTTTCTTCTAATTCATCAACATAATCATCATCATCATATAGCATTGTATCAACACTGCCTAATGCAATCTCAAATTCTTCAAGGTCAATTACTCCATTTCCATCTTCATCTAGGCTTTCAACGAGCGCTTGTAATTGAGAGACAGGTAAATTTGCTATTTTCAGAGATCTAAGTCCACGTAATAATTCATCTTCTTCCAGAGTTCCATTTCCATCTTCGTCGAATCTATCAAAGAGTTCAGTGACACTCAGATTGTTATCTATCATCCATCTATGTAATTTTTCCATAACTTGGTCGTATACAAACAAAACTCCACATTCACTGCATTTGAGAGCTCCGGGTGGATTGAATCTACCACATACTTCACATTCCTCATCTAATTCATATTCGAACATCATTCTACGACGTATAATGATAACAACTATTGAAGTTAAAACTAGGATTGTTGGGATAATAACCAGAGGATTAGAAACAACTGCAACAGCTTGATCTGACACTGTTGGATCAGAAATTAAAGGAGCTGGGATACCAATAGAAATAGATCCATTCATATTCCATATATTTGACGTATTCAAATATACCTCATTGAAGTAGATATTTACAATAGATGGGCTATGTTGGATACTTTCCATTATACTTCCTTCTCGCATTGTAGGAGGATTAACTAAACTAATATCCAATGGTCTAACTAATCTATCCGCAGGGACATTCAACGTAGTAGTCCAGGCAATTTGGATATTCGACTTCCAAGCAACTCCATTTTCTATTGTTGTAGTACTGGATAAACCTCCATATTCGTCACATGAACTTTCTGCATTCCAAGGTACACTTCCGTTGATTCTCAAATTTTCTTTCCATTCTTCTGCCATATCTTCCAAATTTGCAGGACCACACAATTGGCGAATCATAACATCTGCTTCAAGAATAGATGCTAATGAATCATCATCTAGTAGTTTAGAATTAATCTCTCGAATATCTCTTGATAGATCTAGTGGAATTGTAATTATTTCTTCAATTTTCACACTACCGTTTGTAGAAATTTGAATATCTATATTGCGAATAGTATCTCTATTTGGATTTCTAGAACAATCGGTACCTTCTGAGCATATATTGTCAAAAATATCTGGAATTGAATCTCCATCGTCGTCATTATCTTTGTTATCTGCTATTCCATCGTTGTCTAAATCGGGTCCAGTTCCTCGGTCAATCGTGAAATCATTAGTTCTAAAGACAGGTATTATGGGGGTATTGGTACTGAAACTAATTTGTTCAGAATCAGGATTTAATGTGAATTGATTAGTTTTGAACCCAATCGATGTTCTCCAGTTAATCTCTAGAGTATTTGAGTTCCATGATTCCAAGCTCCTCGCAGATCCTTGAGTCGATAATACCAAGATTTCATCTTGAAGAGGAACTTCTTGATATTGTATTATTTCTCCTCCTGTTTCCAGTACATTTACAAAACTAAATGGTGATGTTGTTGAGCGAATAACAATAGAAATATCATCATTCCAAGTAACTTGGTTATTATTTGGACGGAAGTTACAATCGGAAATTGGGTTCGTTTGATTCCATCTAGTAATTTCAGTCATATTATCGAGTGAAAGTAAAACTGCAGAATATCCTCCGGATAATTCCACACCCACAATAGCCATTGACTTGTCGGGAGATATATCGATACAACCCGGAATCCCATCTGATGAATATGAAATACCTCTATCTAGCGATTCTTCATTAATATTCCACAGGCTGATAATATTGTTAACATCGGCAAATATGATAATTGAATCATTTATTGACTTGACATCACTTACACCCATTTCTATTTCTGCGTGTTTCTCTCTATTGTCCCAATCTGAAATTGGGATTGCTGTGATAGAGGGGGTATTTGCCCAAGCACTATCTTGGTAAATTATCAAATGTTGTGAATCAGTAGTCCATTCTAACCCTAAATTTGCATAATCGTGATTGTAAATTAGTTTTGATGCAACTATTTCACCATCCGAAGCTCTCCAAACATTGAGATGTTTTCTATCTGCAGCGGCAATTAATGTTCCATCAGGGGAATGAACCACTTGAACTACAGAGGTGACCACTCCTCCATCAGTCCTTTCGAATGTATATGCTTCCTCTATAATTGGAACAGGTTCAGGGAGTCCAGAAGATGCGAAAGGTGCTGCCATAACTAGGGCGATGATCGCAAGGCACATACCCCGGTCCATGGAGGTCCTAAAGTGATTGAGAATTTATCGACTGTGGTCATATTAGGAATAATCAAGCCTTTTGGAAGAAACATAATCCAAAAGGTCTATTGCAACCTCGCATGATTCTGATACTACTTTTGAATCATCATTGACGAATTCTCTTAAAGTTGACATAGCAATCTTATCTCCAATTGCGCCCAAGGCTTCAGCGGCTTCATGTCTCACCATCACATCTTCTTCTAAATCACTTAATCTCTCAATCAAATAGGGAACAGCCGCTGAATCCTGCATCTGGCCCATTACATATGCAATTTCATGTTTTAATAATGCAGAATCAGATTGGAATGCCGCAGCTAAAGCTTCAACCGATTGTTCTCCTCCAATATTCCTCAGACTAAACAATGCTCTCATCCTGAGAAACATCCTTAGATCTTCGTCACAGAGAGATGACCTTAACGATTCAATATTTTTTTCATCACTTGGAGGAGCTGGGTCAACACTATCAAATTCTGATCTCTCAGGCCGTTCCATTCTATTCCGCCCCAATGAATTCTAATGCATCAACATCTAGATCTTGTCTTACCATGCCAATTCGTTGCCCTTCCTTTAGGAATAATCTCACTGATTTCCTGCCATCTGGCCCATAATCTATTGTTCTCTCATTAACGTACATCTGGACAAATTCTTCATTAGTTTGTTCATCAATTCCTCTACCCCATTCGATTGCAAACGCTAAACCTTCTTTTGGATCAGATATCGCATTTTGAATTGATATTTTGACATGTTCTGTAACCAATTTACATTCTTCTTTGCCTAAATCTCTTCTTACAACATTTCCGCCTAATGGAAGAGGTAGGCCACCAGTTCTTTCAGCCCACATTTCTCCCAAATCTGCGACCAGATGAAGTCCTTCACTTTCCCAAGTTAACTGTCCTTCATGAATAATTAATCCGGCGTCTACTTTTCCTGCTTTTACTGCATCCATTATTTCATCGAATGGAATAACAGTTGTTTTCATTTCTCCCAACATTATTCTAAGGGCTAGATGAGCAGATGTTTTAATTCCTGGAATTGCAATAGTTCCAGTCTTTACTTCATCAACTGATTTTATACTTCTAGTAACTATTCTTGGACCATATCCTTCTCCCATGGATGCACCACAATTCATGAGAGCATACCTGTCAAGAACATCCGGAAGTGCATGAATTGATACTGCTGAGACCTCAAATTCTCCTTCAAGTGCTTTTTGATTTAATGTTTCAATATCGAGTAAAACGTGTTCATATTCGTATGGAGATGTATCAAATTGTCCAGTAGTCATCGCATGGAACATGAATGCATCATCTGGGTCAGGGGAATGCCCAATTCGAACTCTGGTTGTCTCTGCCATGAGTTCTCCCAGTCTATTCAGTGTAAAAACGAATGTGTAAGAGCAGAGATTTCTTTTGCGCTATGCTGAAATGCCCCCCCCCTGTGGTAGTGGTATGGTTAAGCCAGACCAGTTGTCGGTAGCCAGGGGGCAATTGGGCCCAATTTGTGCGGGCTGTGACTCTCCACTAACATTTGTTGAATCGTTGGTGATTGACGATAGATACTATTGCTTAGAATGTTATGAGAAAATTACTGGAGTTACAAGTTCAACAGAACCAAAAAAAGTCGGCGGACTCCGGATGGATTGATTTAGCGTCGATTGTTGAGTTATACTGTGAGCACCGCACGATACCAGTACCGATTCAGCGAGTATTACAATTCTCTTGCTGTAAAAGATTTGTACTTGCCACCCCGTCTTCGTTCAAGAGAGTGGATGTTTATGGGTTGGGACGATCGTCCTCCTCGTCGTCATATCGGGTTCGATACCCCTGAGGGATTGCGTGAAATTCTAACACGGTCTTCTCCTCCTCATTCCTGTTTCCATAGTACTGCTTACTATCATCGACCATCAGAATACAAAATGTCAGAAAAAGGCTGGAGAGGAGCGGATTTAATTTTTGATTTAGATGGAGATCATCTTGTTGGAGTTGATGCTTTAGATTTCCCTTCAATGCTTAATGACATTCAAGAGCAAGCCTTTAGATTGTGGAATGATTTTCTGGAACCTGATTTCGGTTTTAAATCTGAATTTGCCACATTTTCGTTCTCAGGTCATCGAGGTTTCCACATTCACTATCGTCATCCTAGTATTCTTCATCTTGACTCTAAGGCTAGACAAGAGATAGTCTCTCATATATCTGGTTCTAATCTCAATATCGAAATGGTCATGGGAAGCCCAGAGGTTGCATGGGGTAAAAGGGTAAGACGTGGGGTTGAATC
>CAZRCY010000086.1:0-6408 GCA_964598735.1 uncultured Candidatus Poseidoniales archaeon | reverse complement strand
ATGTTCTACAATACCTATATCCTACATCAAATATGTACGATTCTCCCTCCGTAGGGCGTTTAGCAGAACTGGTGAAAGTTGCATATGAAGATGGAATATTAACTAATGCTGAGGAACGTCTGTTGGAAACTGCTGCACAAGAATTACACGTTGACAGAGACACCTTAGAACGAATTAAACAAAGAATTTCTAACGATAAAACAAATGGATTTGAATCCAGACTCATTAAAACCGCCTTGATGACTGCACTAGCAGATGGATATATTGACAAAAATGAGGAAAAAATTCTACGAAGATTAGCCATTGAATCCGGAATAGATCACGAAGCCTACAGTACATTAGTTGAGAGAACATTGTCAGAATGCCTTTCATTGGAAGAAAGAGCGTATTTTGGAGCAATGGAAGCAATTAATTGGTCCGTTGATGAATCAAATTCTTTCATTGAGGATCTTCGTAATGCATTGGGTATAGATTCGGAACAACATGATAGATTGAGTACCCTAAACCGGGCCAAGTTGAATTAGCCCCACCTACAGCGCTAGTCAGTGGTCACATGAGAGGGATGGATGAATTTGAGTTAAAACATCTCGATCGACTTGAGAGAATTCGTTCCTTATTAGAAATAACTCCTGAGACACATATCACGTTAGTCGGAGATGTGATGTTAGACAGATTTGTTACTGGAGAAGCTGAAACTCTGGCTACTACCGCGCCTGCTCCAGCATTACGAGTAATACATACCAATCAATCACCTGGTGCTTCAGCTCACATTGCACAATCCCTAAACGGATTTGGTACCAATACTCGCTTCCACAGCGCAATTGGAAATGATGAAGCTGGTGAATCTATTATTCAAATTCTTGACCAATCTGGAATAGATACTTCTCGCATTTTAACAATTAATGAACAATCTACTCTAGTCAAGACTAGATATATTGCAAGTAGGAGAGGACTTTTAGATAGAAGGCAAATGTTGTTACAGACAGATTCGGGCGGCAAATCTCCGTTGAATGAGACCGATTCGCAGAATATCCTGCAGTCTGCGATTAATGATTTGGATGGTGCTGGTGCTCTAATTATTTCAGACTACGATAACGGCGTAATTTCTGATAATGTTGCATCTGAATTAATCAATACTGCTAATTCGAACAACATTCACACAATCATCGACCCAAAATTAAGTAGTCTTGGAAAGGCAATGAATGCTGATATTGCGTTATTTGAAATGAGAGGAATTGAATTAATAATGAAGCGTCAATTATTATCTGACTTAAAAGAAACCAGGGAACATCTCTTTGATACATACGGTTGGAAGGCAATGTTAGTTATTGGAGGAGTCCATGGTACCCAATTATATTTGGAAAATGGAGATTACGAATACCATCAATGCAGAGTAATAGAACCTAGACAGCAACTAGGGCTTCATGATGCTGCAGCAACTGCACTGGCACATGCTCTAGTTTGCGGTGCCTCATTAACAGATGCCGCCTGCCTCGCTCATGCAGCATGTGAGGTCATTCTGGGTGCAGAGGCTAGTCGCGAATTTGTTTCAAAAGATGTATTAGCAAACTGGCTCGATGAAGTCAAATGGCAATTCCAAATTAGTAATCGGTGATTGAATGAGTTGGTGGCTATGGCCGACTACTGCTGATGTTGGTATTCGAGCATTTTCTAGTAGTCCTTCACTACTAATCGACGAATTAATTCATGGAATGCAAAATATCGTATTATCAGATTCTGATAAGATATTTGATGATAATACAATAATAGGAGAAATCGAATGGAATTTGCCAGTAGATAGATCTTTAGATAGATTGGCTGTTAGAATATTAGAAGAAGTTCTGTATTTATCTGAGGTTCACAACAAATGGATAATTAACTCAAAAACTATGATGTTGGAAAATAATGTTCATATCGTTTTCACTTACGTGAATACAAATAATATTGAGAGAGATATAGAAGTAAAAGCAGTCACAAGACATTCACTTGAATTTAGGGAAATTCTCGAGGATGAATCAATAGACAGCATTGATGGAGTACCAGAAATGGTGGGGCCAGGCTGGTTTTCATCAATAATCTTTGATCTATAGTGGGCGCGTCATCGGTGGACACGCGTAGCCTTCAGTAATTATCCAGGGTTTCTCCGCTCCGGAATCCCGAGGCATCCATAGCTCCCAGTCGGGCTGTTCGCTTCCGCGCCTGACCTGGTTCCCGGGTGAATGCCGTAACCACATCCCTCCGGATGTGGGTCTGGCCAACCTGGATCTCTCGAGGTCGAAGCATCGTCGTCCCCCCAAACATTACTGACGGTTCGTTTGTGCCGCCCTCAGACTTCGGACCACCATTATTGACGATTTGTGGAAAACAGGACACGTCATCTTCCCTCCTAGCCCACCTTTTGGTCAGGATTACCCCATATCAATCCGACGGATGTTAAGATAAACTTTCAGAGGTAGATGGATCGTATTTACTTGGACATCCAGTTTGAATTTCATCAGCCCTAATTACAAATATATCATCGACTATTTTTAGCACTCCTTTTACAGACACCATCTTTCCTTCTTCGAATCCTACAGGTATTGCTAATCCTGAAATATCTACTTTCATTGTATCTTCGATTCCAACTAACGTAACTAAAGAATCTTCATTCAATGTTCCATTAACAATGGTACCTCTTATGTGAATTCGCTCACCTAGATGAGTATCTGTATTATCCATAATCTCATCAATACTGTATTGAGGTACCGGCTGAATTGTAACTGACATCATGACAACGAATAAGGTCAATACTATGCCGACGACTACCAATCTGCCAAGCCGGGTTAGGGCCATGTTTCCCCGTAGCACGCATTGTTCTTCAATGATTGTTCATTTATGTGAATGTCCAATAGCATCTTGTAGGCTGTTGAATCCATTTTGTTTGAGTTTAACAATCAAACCTTTATTGATAGATTTAGCCACAGATGGTCCTTCGAATATTAGTGCAGAGTATAACTGTAACAGACTGGCACCAGCACCTATTTTTTCCCATGCAGATTCGACATCCGATATCCCTCCAACACCCACTATAGGCAATTCCCCCCTTGTGTGGTCATATAATAGATGGATTACTTCAGTAGAACGTTTTTGTAAAGGATATCCTGAAAGCCCACCACTATGGTTCATTACCTTATTTTTGCTAGGTCGAGTGGTTGTAGTATTGGTTGCTACAATCCCTGCACAATTATTCGCTAGTGCTGTGTCGGCCACGGCTAGGATTTGATCGTCAGACAAATCAGGTGATACCTTGACAAGTATAGGCTTAGGTTCTAACTTTTCTTTTTTGGCCATCTTTAGATTCACGCTATTACAGGATTTCAATATACTATCCAGTTGAGAATCCTCCTGTAATTCTCTAAGATTAGGCGTATTAGGGCTGGACACATTGATGACAAATAAATCAGTATATGACCACAATCGTCGAAGTGTTCCAGAGTAATCTTCTTCAGCAGATTCATTAGGGGTAATTTTACTCTTTCCTATGTTGACTCCAACTGGAATATTGGCCCATCTTTTGGACTTCTGAATCTTAAGCCTCTGTGCAGTCTTTTCTGACCCTTCATTATTGAATCCCATTCTGTTGATTAGTGCTTTGTGTTTATTACTTCTGAACATTCTCGGCTTAGGATTCCCATCTTGTTGATGCAATGTGATACCACCAATTTCAATCCATCCAAATCCTAAATATTGCCAATTAGGTATATTCTCACCTTTCTTATCCATACCAGCTGCCAATCCAACTGGATTATCGAAATCTATACCAAATAAGTTTGATTTGATGGAAGGAGAGGAAAATAAACTCTTCAATATCCTGCGATATCCGGGGACATATTGACACCTAGTACGTAACCTGTACATTGCCAAGGAATGTAAGGATTCAGAACTTAGTGGAATTATAGACATTATCGGTGGGGCCAAGATCCTCCATATTAGTCCCATGCATGCTAGTGGCTATGACGACATGCTTCAAGTGTTGCCCTCCTTCGGGCGTACATGGAGCCGTTCAGCCATCTTGAACTAGCGATGCGCGAATGGGCTCGAAGATTTCTTAAATATTCTGAAATAACCACTAAATCAACAGCATTGATATCGCAAAAAATTCTATCTTTACACCTATACTACAACGATAGTGTACCTTCTCAATTCTCCCAAATTCAGCAGGAAATTATTCCCGAAAATTCAATTTATTTGTATGCAAATAATATACTGATTGGTCAAATAGGTGGCACTATTAACAATGAGATGACCGCTGTATATATTCCTACAGATGATATCCTTGTGAAATGGAATAATATGGAACAAATAATCCGTGAATTGATTGATGCAGGATATCCCGGTTGTGTAGGATGTGGTGGTCCTGGAGCAGAGGAAGAATGGGATGAAAATAAAAATAGAGATTATATCTTGAAACACCTCAACTAATATGAAATGTATATAATTCATTCAATGATTAGAAAATTTTGATTGTAAGGAGGGTTCAAGTATCGTCGACTTGGCGGTTTAACCAATGACCATAGTCATCATTGCAGAGAAACCCAGTGTTGCTAATGATTTGGCTGGTGTACTAAATGTTAAGGATAAAAAAGAATCTCATTGGCACTCTGAAAATCTAATTATTACTTGGGCAGTAGGACATTTATTAGAACTTAAATCCCCTGATGAATATAATTCTGATTTGAAGAATTGGAGGAAGTCTCTTGATTCTCTTCCCTATGTTCCTGAATCATTTGATTTAAAACCTAAACAATACACAAAGAAACAACTTAACGCTATTCTGAAGATTCTAAAAGATAAATCGGTTACAGAAGTAGTGAACGCATGTGATGCTGCAAGAGAAGGTGAATTGATTTTCAGATCTATAATCCAGTACTCTGGTATCAATATACCAATTTCTAGAATGTGGATGCAATCCATGACCGATGATGCCTTATTGAGAGCATACAATAATCGTAAGTCTGGTGACAATTATCAGTCATTGAGCGATGCTGCCTTCGCTCGTAGTCACGCAGATTGGATTATCGGTATGAATGGATCTAGGGTAGCAAACATACGACTTCCAAAAAATAAAAGAGAAAAGACAAGTAATTCATTAGGCAGAGTACAAACTCCGACGTTAGCGCTAGTAGTGGATCATGAATTAAGAATTCTATCTTATATTCCAGTTCCTTATTGGCAACTGAATGCTACATTCTCGGTTGATGGAGCATCATGGACTGCGAGATGGGAAAGAAATGGTCACAAAGACGATCCATCTAACCCCGAAAGGAAATCACATCGAATAGTAGATTCTGAGGAAAAATCTACTGTAGAACAGGCAATTTCATCAGGAAAAACCGAAGTCTCAGAAATTAGTCGGATTAAGAAAGAGCAAGCACCTATGAACTTCGATCTTACTAGTTTACAAAAGAAATCTATTTCATTATGGAATTGGACATCTAAAAGAAATGATTCTGTAGCTCAGGACTTATATGACAAATTCAAAATTATTTCTTATCCACGCACTGATTCCAGATATTTAACCGATGATATGAAAGACGAAGTCGGTAAAATAATTCAAAGTATAGCTGAACAATCAGAATATTCCGAATTTGCAAATCGTATATCCGAAAATGGCCTAAGGAATTCAAAAAGGAATTTCAATAGTAGCAAAGTTAGAGACCATTTTGCAATTATTCCTAATGGAAACGTTCCACCAAAATCACTGTCTGGAGACCACAAGAAATTATACGATTTAATTGTTAGAAATTTTCTTGCATCATGGTATGATAATTCTGAATGGAAGGTAACTAAACGAATTGCAAATGTTGAAGATCAATTATTTATTAAGGAAGTCGAAGAAATAGAAACCCTTGGGTGGAGAGAAGTTATTCCTAAGAAAAATAGTTTACCTGAGGGATGGGGAATATTACCAGATAACCCTTGTGAGGCTTCTCTAGTATCATACGAATTTATTGAAGAAATGTCTAGACCTCCAAACAGATTAACGGAGAGAAGTTTATTGTCATTGATGGAATCTGCTGGCAAAAATATCGAAGATGATGAAATAGCGGATTTGATGAAGGATAAAGGCCTCGGTACACCTGCAACTAGATCATCTATAATTGAGAATTTAGTAGAACAGAGAAAGTATTTGCGTCGCTCTCGAAATGGTTCCATTAGTGTATCATCACAAGGCATTCGTATTATCGATATATTACGGAGAATACCAGTTGAATGGATAACATCTCCAGAGTTAACTGGTCAAATGGAGTACTCACTACAATCTGTTCAAAATGGTGATTATTCTGTCGATCAATACATAAATCAAATTGTTAAACAAACGACGGAAATGGTTGAAAATATACGTGAATATGATAGAAATGAACTGTA
>CAZRCY010000085.1:0-6483 GCA_964598735.1 uncultured Candidatus Poseidoniales archaeon | reverse complement strand
AGATAGCCACTTCTCAGTGCAGCAATAGTCCCAAAAATAGTCAAAATTGGAGGCACATATCGTCCATCAGGGACAATTACTGCGATGATAATTAATATCCAGAAAATTGGAAGATATGGAGTATATTCAGATTTTAACTTTGTGATTTTTCTATGTCTTATTACAGATATCACACACATTATTGTTAGTAATATCGTTGTCCATCTTGGCAATACATTTTCGCCAAGGAGATTGGACATGCCCCCAAGATAAGGAATTTGTTCGAGAACTCCCCATACCAAATTCTGATTTTGGAAATCAGAAGTTGATACGACACCAATGAATAACACAACTGGGGCAACGAGAATTTGGATGAATCCATGTTGATATCTAATGCTTCTATCAGCAACGACTAGTAAGACGGTAAGTGCCCACAATCCTCCTGAGATGTCAAAAATAGATGCAATAAGAAGAACAAGTAAGACACCACTATCTGTTTGACGCTCCTCAGAAGTAACAATTCCTGTGGCCTTGTACCTGTAACTTATTGCCAATAAACAGGAAATCAACGCAACTTCTCGAATAATAGCCCCAGTAAGACTTGGTTGGTCGGTTACCCCTGTGAGAAAAAGAAGTGTTAGGCTTCCCAGTGCAGCCATCATTCGACTGTAAGGTGTTTTAACCTCGAAGGCTCCAGCTTCATGAGCTCCAAGAGCTACAGTGACAATGAATAAAAATAATCTAATTTCTTGAATCGGCAGGGTCACTGAATCAGATACTGTGGTACTAGAAAGTCCGATGAATTGGGCTAATAACAACAAAAGAAAAACAGCACCTAACGAAAGACGTGTGCCAGGATCAGCACTCCAAGTTCCATTAACATCCCAACATTCTTTATCTCTTATTGGGAAACAAATAATGTGAATTGCAAGTGCACAAAGAGGTAAAATGAACAGAACATATAGATCGGAAGTACCACCCTCACCTACAGATGCTGGTCCTGAAGAGAACGATGTAATTAATACAGCAAGTAACGGGAGAAATAATTCCCAAGTAGGCACATGTTCTTCACCTGAGGATGCTCTTACTCTCAAGAATAGAGAAGTGAGTGCAGCGGCAATGACCAAAGACGAGAAAATTGGATCTGCCTCTACCAATACCGCAGTAGTGAGAGAACCTATTAGTGCCAAGACTCCAACTAAAGTAGAATGAAATCTACCTTCGGATGTTTGCCAAATAGAGAGAATTACCAAAATAGGGAAAATTATGTAGGACAGGAAATCACTCAATTCGATTGCTCCGAACAATGTATCTGAAGAATCACTTACGATTATTGAGCTAAACCACCAAGATGCAACTAAAGCTGCAAATGTACCTGTTACTACCCAATCCCTGGCATGATCTCTAGTTGCAAGATAGCCAAACGCTACAATCCCTACACACCAAGCAATTGCAGAACCTTCACCATGCAACATCGCGATTGCAAGGGCTAAACCGATAGGCATGGCCGGTGTTCTTTGCATGTATGTAGATCCAAACCAACCAACTAGAAGCGCTGCCCATAATACGAATGAAAGATCGTATGGTGGACTTGAAATTGTTACACCTCCGAAAAGGAATGACTCTCCTGCTGAAATGAATTGAGCAAGTAATATTGCACCTACCACGAAACCTGAACTATTCTCAATCATTTTTCTATCCAAGGATTTGTCAATTGCAGTGATTCCTGTAATTATCACTATAGGAACGAGTAATCCAATGGCATCAATGCCAAAATCTGCAGTTGATGATAGAAGTAGAGGGAAAACAGTAGCCGAGCCCGCTGAAATTAGGAAAAGTTGAGCTCTATCTAAGCGCAATGATATGATGATGGATGAAGTAAGTAATGCGATGTAGGATATTGAAGTCCACATACCCAAACCTGTGGCAGTCCAATCTTCCCAAATACTCATCACACTCAGAGCCATAGTGATTGGTGCCAAGACCAAAACTGTACGAACAGTGTTTCCTAAGCCATGTCTTTCTGTTTGCCAGACGCCAATAATTACTGCAGTTAATACTGATAAGGCTTGAACAAATGTCATCCAATCTGGAATCCAATCAACTTCTCCTGTTCCAATATCTGGAGAGATGAGACTCGCTTCTTGAATCAAAAACCAAATGCTAAATCGGCTAAGCCAAACCATGGATAATGTACCAAAAACGACAGCTACACTTCCAAGATAATCTGGGAAAACGCCTTCGAATGTCGGTATTTTTTCTCTCTTCATTAATTCAAGAAAAACGATTACCCCTAGGGAAGTAGCACCCAATAGACATCCCAAGAGCAAGTAAGCATAATCTGAGTCTACTTGTACAGTAGTAACATAGTAAACTGCAGCAGCGAGTAATATGCTACCACCAATGATAGATGCTAACATTCCCATTTTTGCAGCATCCATCTCAGATGAACTCAGCACAGTAGTTGTAAGCGGCCCACTTTGGTCTGACATTATGATGTTTTAACTTTAGACAGATATAACCAATATCCCGAATTTCAAATTTAACGTCCAAATTTTACTCTATTCTACGACTCTCATAACAATAAAACCCGAATGCTCAAAGATGTGGTTGCTTTGGATGGGGCCGAATGTCATCTCATATCCATATTCCAATGGTCCCATCGGACCCGATGGAGAGATGGACAGGGATAGTAAATGGAAAGCAAGAGACCCATTTAGCACATAGTCATTCGATTCTACTAGATGTTCTCAGAGATAAAATAGGTACTTTAGGAGTAAAAAGAGGATGCGACATGGGCACATGTGGATGTTGTGCAGTTTTGGTAGATGGTGTTCCAAAATTATCATGCCTAACTTTAGCCTTTGAAGCAGAAAGAACAGAGATTACAACTGTAGAAGGGTTGGCTGATGGACATCACCTACATCCTATTCAACAATGCTTTGCAGATCATGGAGGAAGCCAATGTGGATTTTGCACTCCTGGTTTCCTAGTTGTGAGCGCTGCCTTGCTAGAATATAATGAGGACCCAACTGAAGATGAAGTCAAAGAAGCAATAGAAGGGAATCTTTGTAGATGTACAGGATATCAACAAATTGTTACTTCTGTAATGGAGGCAGGTAAAATGCTCCGAGAAGGAATCAGCGGAGATGATCGTACGGAACCTGCATCAGACCCGCATCCGATAGGCCCTGATGAACCATCATTGCCACCTGGGGATGCGAGGTGATATAATGAGCAAAGGTTATCGTCAAGCACCCGGAAAGGGAGAAAAAAAGCGTACTGATGGGAAAAGAATCGCAGGGAAACAGGATTTCGGAGTACCGGGAAGCGGAGGATCGAATCCTTTTAGCAATTTACAGGATATTGATAGAATTCCTGCTAGCCAAGGTGGGCAACTAGAACAACCGAGGGGACCACATGTCCATGACCCTCATATTACTGGTCAAACCATCGGGAAGTCAACTCCTTTGGTTGATTCAAGATGGAAAGTAACTGGACAGGCAGAATATGGAGATGACATCAGATTACCCAATGAATTGTTTGGAAAAATTTTGAGATCTCCACATCATTATGCAAGGATAATATCCATCGATACCTCAGCAGCAGAATCACTTCCAGGAGTAAAGGCGGTAGCAACTGGGATGGACTCAGTAAATCGTTTCGGAGTACTTCCAGTAACCAAAGATGAACATGCTATGGCACAGGAAAAGGTTCGACATGTAGGAGATTTAGTAGCTTGTGTTGCTGCCGATTCAGAGGAGGCGGCAATTGAAGCGTTATCTCTGATTAAGGTAGAATATGAAGTATTAGAAGCCATTCACGACATGGAGGATGGGCTCTTAGATAGTAACGATCCTATTCACGATCGAGGCAAATATCACATCGGAGAATCAAATGTGCAAAAACGTGTGTTCCAACAATTTGGACATACTGATGCTATGAGAAAGGCAAAATTCCAATCTAAGTCTGATTGGTCATTTGCTGGATTACATCATGGTTTTACTGAACCACACGCAGTAGTTGGTCATTGGGATCCTAATGGAAGATTGCAATTATACACTCCTCAACAAGTTCCTCATTATGTTCATCGAGCCTTGTCCTCAGTTCTGGATATCCCAATGCATCAGATTAACGTAATCAGAACCTTTGTAGGAGGAGGTTTTGGAGGAAAATCAGACCCATTTCCGCATGAGATGTGCGCTGCGATTTTATCTCGAAAGAGTGGACGTCCCGTGAGAATTAATTTCGACAGAGAAGAAGTCTATTGGATCAATCGAGGTAGACACCCTAGTCGTATTCAAATGGAGGTATTTGTTGATGAAGAAGGTAGAATTGCAGGTATAGAAACTGATGCACTCATCGATGGAGGTGGGTTCGCATCATTTGGACACGTCACAACCTACTACAACGGAGTCCTCCATACTTCCCCCTACGAAATAGGAGGATTCCACTACACTGGAGCAAGAGTTTGGACAAATAAGCCTGCTAGTGGAGCGATGAGAGGACATGGAGCAGTGAATTCCCGATGTGCTGTAGAAGTTGCAATTGACGAAGTATGTGAAGACATGGGAGTAGACCCTATGACATTTCGTCTAGCGAATCTACTCCCGCCACATAGTAGAACAATAACTGGATTCAGAATAACAAGTACTGGAATGAGAGAATGTTTGGACGAAGTTAGGAAACAATCAGGTTGGGATGATAAATTCCGAAAATTACCTTTTGGTCGCGGAATTGGAGTAGGTTGTGGATTCTTTATTTCTGGTTCAGGCCTTCCTATTCATTGGGATCCAGAAAACTTTCCACACGCTGCGGTCCACTTACAATGCGATATGGATGGAGGTGTAACAGTACATACAGGGGCAGCAGACATCGGACAAGGTAGTGATACAGCAGTAGCACAAGCTGTCTCGGAAGTATTGGCTCTACCTCTAGATATGATTAGGATTCGAAGCAAGGAAAGCGACACAGCCCCTGTAGACTTAGGATCATATTCCTCTCGTGTTACTTTCATGAACTGTAATGCTGCAATTAGAGCGGCTATTGAAATGAGAGAAAAGGTATTGAAAGCAGCATGGGAAATTACTGGATATCATCCCGACTCGTTAGTACTAGGAGATCGCAGAATATATTACAAAAGAGACCCTGCAATCGGTATTTCTTGGTTGGAAGCTGTACACAAAGCACAAGCAGATACAGGATCTCTAATCTCTTCAGGTGCATATCGAACTCCGCCAATGGGAGGCGTCCATAAAGGAGCAGCAGCTGGTTTAGCACCAGCATATTCATTCTCAGCATATGTTGCAGAAGTGGAAGTAGATCCAGAAACAGGATTTGTTAGAATCATCAAGGCGTGGGCTGCTCACGATTGTGGAAAGGCACTCAACCCTCTTGCCGTTGAAGGGCAAATTATTGGATCTTGCCACATGGGTATGGGACAAGTTCTTTCAGAAGAGATGAGATATGGGCGGACAGGTCATTTACTAAATCCTGACTTACTAGATTACAAGATAATGAGCGTACATGAAATGCCCGAAGTGGTACCAATTATTGTTGAATCGAATGATCCGGAAGGACCTTTTGGAGCAAAAGAAGCAGGTGAAGGCCCTCTCCTACCAATTTTACCTGCAGTGGTTAACGCAATTTACGACGCTATTGGTGTGCGAATCAATGAGCTCCCCGTATCTCCTGATAGACTTCATTCAAGAATTGAGAAAAAGTGCAGAAAGATGAAAATAGATGATCCTATGGATTTACCAAACCCAACATTTGAACCAACTACGCTTCAGGAAAAATTATCCAAACGCGCTGAAGAACATTCAGAGAGAGACCTTCAGAGAGATTTACTAAAAGATCGTAGTGCGTATGTAAACGGAGTCCTTTTCGGATTCGATCCAGACCTACCTTTACATGAACAATCTGAAGGATGGAGAGAATCAGTCACCCCTACTCCTGAAGATTTAGCAGATGATTCAAAGAGAGCAGCAAGAGCATGGAATCATGTTGAACGAAGACATAGAGGTGAAAATACGTGAAGACGCCTCCATTCAAATTTCATCGGCCTAAATCCATAGACGAAGCAGTTACAATCGCATCTGAACTCAAAAATGGTGGCAATTCATTTGACTGGATATCCGGCGGAACTGACTTATTACCCAACTACAAATGGCATATTAATCCCAAAAAACATGTTATTTCATTAGCAAATATTGACGAAATGAAAACACATAAATCGCATCATATCGGCGCGATGGTCAGTCTTCATGAATTAGAACAAGGTCCAACGCATCCACTTATTCGAAAGGCTGCAGGAACAATTGCCAGTACACTAATTCGAAGATCGGGGACCGTGGGAGGAAACTTATGTCTCGATACAAGATGCTTCTGGCTCAATCAAACCGAAGATTGGAGAAGATCTATTGATTGGTGTCACAAATGTGATTGTGATACAGATGCAGATTGTAGAGTAATTCCAAATCAAAATACTCTTTGTGTGGCTAC
>CAZRCY010000084.1:0-6772 GCA_964598735.1 uncultured Candidatus Poseidoniales archaeon | reverse complement strand
GGTGGCGGTCAAGGAATTGCTTTGGTAATTGAGTCCATGTAGGTGGTCTTTTTTTGGAATTTCTATTGGTATTACTTTTGGTATTTATCACAGGATTCTTGTTTGCACCGTTAGGGTTAGGCGGAGGTATGCTTTTTGTTCCTATTTTGCATTATATAGCAGGATGGCCATTGAATACATCCACTCTCGTTGTATCATTACTTCTCACCTGTTGTACTTCATATGGCTCTGGATTTATTCATCACCAAGAAGGATTAATGAAAATTAATCATGTTCGTAAAGGTGCTCCGTCTGCTTTACTAGGAGCAATAATTGGATCATTGATAGTATATGTTTTGAGAGATGAATTAGATCCTGTCTTCAAAACACTCGCTATGGTAATTGTATTCTGGGCAATAATAAAAACCAAGAAAAAAATCAATTTTTCTTCTCAAAAATATGAAATCAGAGACATCATTGAAGGCAGTAATTCTCCTCCTGAAATTAAAGACGTAGAGTTTAGATTAGGTACTGGATTTGGGGGAATGGCTAGTTCTGTCCTCGCTATTGGAGCAGGGGCGATTTACGTACCTGTTTTGAACCAATTTGGTGGTTTAGAATCGCGACAAGCGATTGGAACTAGTTATGGATTAATGATGATGGTTGTACCTGTAGGTGTGACAGTTCATATGTTACTATATTCGGGAGAATGGCCATCTTTCTGGAATATTTTTTTACTGCCTTTTGCTGTACTATCTGGTGCAATTTTAGGCGCAAAAGTAGGATTAAAACTCTCCGAAAAAATTATTCTCAGAGGTTTTATTTCCATTCTTGGAATTATTTTCATCCGGTATTTCCTTGATATTATTACTCAAATATTTTTTCATATTTAGAAGAGAGATCCTAGAATTAATGGTCCTGCAATCCATGCTCCAATTGAAGAACCAATATTCCCCATTACAGTAACCATTAGTACCTTACCGGTTCTATTGGTAAAAAGAAGACGTAATTTATCCATCATAAGGAATTCTTGAAGATCCTTGGTTCTTGGTGCACTAAATTTTAGTTGTGCTGCACCTGCAAACCATCCTGCTGCTAATGTTGGATTCAATGATGTAATTGGAGATGCAATTGCAGCACTCAATATTGACAGAGGATGTCCCCCCACTATTAGAACAAAAAATGCAGCAAAAGCAGCATTGATAGATAACCAAGTGAGTGTACTCTCCTTCAGAGATTCTATGTCTCCTTGGCTCGCTAGATATACCAAGACTCCTATCATTACAGCGGGTAAAGAAAATGGAAGTAATTTCTTTATTACGCCTTTCTTTGGAATCTCTAATAATTGTTCTACTCTTTCTTCTGAGGGCGGTTCCTTGAGTAATTTTTCTTCTACACCTTTCAAATGCCCTGCTCCCATAACTGCCAGAACCTTGCCCTTTGATGCCTCATTTCTGATTCTTGATGCGAGATATTCGTCTCTTTCATCTATGAGGACCTCTCCTGCTGCAGGTACCATTTTCCTTAGCTCATCCATCATTTCACTAATCAAATCAGAATCCTCTGCAATTGCATCAACATCGATTTCTTCATCTTCTTCAGGGGCTAAAAGTGCGTTTAATACCTTGATTTTTTGGAAAAATCCCATCTTTGACCAAACTCTTCGAAGAGTAATCTTGACATCCCTATCAATCAGCGCTAATGAAAGATTATTTTCTTCTGCTTCTTCTACGGCTGTTAATAGATCTACTCCTGGTTTTTCTCCAGTTTCTAAGCCCATTTTTCTTTGTTGAGTCGCTAATAAAGACTGGAATAGCAATAGAGGTGCTTTTCCTGATTTAATCGCTGAACCTAATGTTTCTTCATCGAAGGATTGTGGATTTTGTAAAGCCTGAAGTCGATCAATATCTAATTCAACAGCAACTATATCTGGCTCAAAATCTGAAATTTGTTCTTTTACCAAATCTGCTGATGAACGACTAATATGTGCAGTTCCAACTAAGCGAATATTATCGTCTACATTGACAACCGCCGATGATTCGTTTTCCATTAATTCAACTCCAGTTTTGATATTGTATGTCCGAAATCTACGTGTTCTGCTACATCGTGAACCCGTAGGATATCTATGCCCTTCGATTGAGCATATGCCGCAACTCCTAGGGTCCCTGCAAGTCGTTTACCAATATCCTCACGGCCTAATAAATCCCTAAACATCGATTTTCTACTGACCCCCCATAGAACAGAGAATCCTTCGTGACCTCTCAAAGATTCTGAGTTTCTTAGTAAAGAGATGTTATGCTCTAATGTTTTTCCAAAACCAATTCCAGGATCTAAACAAATTCGATTAACTGGAAGTCCTTGTTCCACCAGTCTTCTTGCTTTACTCAAAAGATTAGAACTAACCTCTTGAACAACATCATTGTACTGTGGTGAATTTTGCATATTACTGGGCTCTCCTTGCATATGCATAATGCACACATACGCTCCGGTAGATAGGACTAATTCACACATTTCAGGATCTCTCAATCCAGATACATCATTTATCATATTAGCTCCAGCAATAACTGCTTCTTTTGCAACTTGATGTCTCCTAGTATCAATTGAAATCGCTTGATTAGGGAAATTTTTGCGAATCTCTATGATTAAAGGTACAGTTCTCCTTATTTCTTCATCTACACTAACCTCTTTAGCCCCTGGGCGAGTTGATTCTCCGCCTATATCTATCCAATCTACTCCTTCGCTGACCATGTTTTTTACAATTTCTAGAGATTGTTCTAGTTGTTCAGATCGCGACCCTTCGTAGAAGGAATCAGGAGTGCAGTTAATCACTCCCATAATCCGTGGTCTTCCGTCATTGTGGCGACTCAAGAGGTTCGTCGAGTCGCGCATCCTGAGCGGCTAGGTGAGGTATGCTTTATGAGGTGCTGCGCTTGAGTGGGTACGCATGGGCCCCGAAGATTCGCTTACTTCCGAATCATCTGATGAGCTCCCTTCTAGACTATCTGTAAGCAATGATGCCGTGATTCCAGATAGAGAACAAATAGAACTTGCTGATGCAGTTCTTGCCAGATTAAATCCAACCGATGCCCACGAACTTCGACAAATGACAACTAGGTTTGGTTTAGTTTCTGGTATGTTAATGATGATTGTTGTTCTGTTTTGGTGGCTTGCAATCCATGTTGCGGGTAATGAATGGGGAGGAAATCATGGACCAAGTTCAATATTCTTCGATTTATCGTTTGCAGAGGTTTCTTGGGTCGTTCCAATCCTTGTCTTTTTTGCAACCTTATTGGTTTCTCTATCACGTGAAAGAGGGGGCGCTCTTACTGCCACATTGGGAGGGGGTTTCTTTGTACTAGTCGTGTATCTTGCTATTGAACCAGTTGGTCATGCAATGTTTTCTTCAGATGCTAGTACAGACTTAATGACCTCTATTCTTCAAACTCTTAGGCTAACTGCATTGGGAATTTTAGTACATTTCAGTGCTCGTTATTTCTTAGATGCAATGCTTGTTGCGTGGGTTAGAGGGGTCATCTCTAACTTTGATGTTGCTTTGGCTCCTATGAAAGACGAATGAAATTAGGAATCACTCATATCCTCCCCCCCTCGCTCGATTGACATGAGTAGCGATAATCCTGTTCATGTCCTTCGACTCGGACATCGACGTGAAAGAGATAAACGAATCACTTCGCATTTAGGGCTTACAGCACGTGCTTTTGGTGCAGATAACTTTGTACTTAGTGGCGAAGAAGATCCAAATGTACTTGAAACTCTAGAATCAGTGTCTGAAAGGTTTGGAGGAAATTTCAAGGCCAATTATGAAAAAAAACCGATGGGCTGGTTACGAAACTTTGTTCAAAATGATGCTGGGGATGGTTCTCCTGGAGTTGCTATTCACCTCACAATGTACGGTTTACCATGGAAAGAAACTATTCCTGTAATTCCCACAGATAGGCCTATTGCAATTGTTGTAGGAGGCGCTAAAGTCCCGGGAGAAGTTTTTGGAATATGCCAATATAATATTTCAATCGGTAACCAACCTCATTCGGAAGTTGCCGCTTTGGCAGTATTCCTTCAAAATTGGAAACCAAATGGGACTCATTCGTCGAATTTTAATGGTGGATTAACGGTTGTTCCCATGGAATCTGGTAAGCAAATCCTGTCTTCGGAAGAAATTTCAAAATAATTGTTAATTTTCTCTCTTGAATGTAATTTTACCCTCTTCTCACCGCCAATGATTAAGGAGCGTTCTTAGCGAACCAAGACGATGTCGGAGAACCCAAAGGGCACTGGTTTCTCTCCCGGCGCAGGTATTCCCGGTGTTTCTACTCCATTTTCCGGGGAGGATGCAGCCGACCGACTAATCGATGGGCGAGAGATAGAATTCGACGAAGCATACGGTAAGGGAGTTCTACTTTTAGCGGACGGTGGTCGATATGAGGGAACACTATTCGGAGCCTCGGTTGTTGCCGAGGGAGAATTAGTATTTACAACAGGAATGACTGGATTCCAAGAGTCAATAACCGATCCGTCTTTTGCTGGGCAAGTCCTAACATTTACTTGGCCATTACTAGGTAATTATGGAGTAATACCAGGAATTTCTGAGTCAAGTAAGGTTTGGCCTCGAGGTGTTGTCTGTAAGCAGGCGATTGAAATTCCAGATCACAGAGATGCCGTAGGCTCCCTTCATGATTTACTTCATTCTCATGGTGTCCCAGGAATTCAGGGGGTAGACACTAGATCTATTACTAGAAGAGTTAGGGAATATGGGACTCTTCTGTGTGTTTTCGGTCCAATCGAACAAGAAGAGTCCCTCTCCGCGAGATTGGCAAAAGCCACAAGCCCTGAGTTAGAGGATCTAGTAGACCTCGTATCGAGGGATGATGACGTTATATTGAATCCTGGTGCAACAGATGTTACTGGAACATCTCTTCCTAGATTGATTGCTATTGATTGTGGGGTAAAATTCAACATTCTGAGAGAATTATGTCGACGTTTTGAGGTAGTCTGGGTCCCTGCAAATTCTGATTTTGATACGTTGCTCTCAAAGTGGGAACCAGATGCATTTTTCTGTTCAAATGGGCCGGGGGATCCTGCGCATCCTGGTGCCGCGACATCTGCTCGCAGAGTGCTTGCTAGAGCAGTGTCTTCTGGTTTTCCAACCATGGGTATTTGTTTAGGCCATCAACTGTTGGGTCTTGCTTCTGGATTACGTACCTACAAATTGTTATATGGACACAGAGGAGCAAATCAGCCCGTTGTTGATCTGATGGATAATACAGTCAGTATTACCTCTCAAAATCATGGTTTTGCAATTGCTGACCCAAAGAAAGGAATGTTGGCGGCACACCCTTCTGGTGCATCTTCTGATGTTGAGCCTAATGCAATAGATTCAGACGTGACAGTTCGTTATGTAAATGCAAATGATAGAACAGTTGAAGGTTTGGATGTACTAGGACGTCCTGCATTCTCGATTCAGTATCACCCAGAAGCATGTCCTGGACCTCATGATGCTAATCCATTGTTTGATCGCTTTTCGGCTGTCGTTGCTGAACACTTGGGTACATCGGTTCCACTTCCATTAGAGCCAGTTGCTACTCCAAGTCTTATTGGAGGTGAGAATTGATGCCTAAGAGAACAGATATTCATCGCATTCTGCTATTGGGTAGCGGTCCTATTCGAATAGGACAGGCCGCTGAATTTGATTTTTCAGGTTCCCAAGCTTGTCGTGCTCTTCGTGCAGAAGGCTATGAAGTAATTTTAGTGAACAGTAATCCTGCTACTATACAGAACGATCCTTCTATGGCCGATAGAATTTACATTGAACCCCTTCTTCCAGATGTGGTTAAACGTATCTTAGAAATCGAAAGGCCTGATGCTCTTCTTGCAGGAATGGGAGGACAAACAGCATTGAATATTGCCAGTGCGTTAGCTCATGATGGTACTTTAGATGCATTAAATGTGGAACTAATTGGCTGCGACCTCCAAGCCATTGATGATGCCGAAGACAGAGACAGATTCAAGAAAGTGTGTGAAGAAATTGACTTACCAGTCCCCAAAGCAATTGCGTGCGATTCTATCGATGAGGTTTTAGAGGCAGCAGCAGAGTTAGGTGGATTTCCTTTATTGATTCGCCCTGCATTTACATTAGGCGGTTTAGGAGGAGGAACCGCTTGGAACAAAGGACAATTAGTTGAAATTGCTAGTCAAGGAATTCTACACAGTAGGATAGACCAAGTATTGATCGAAGAGAGTATCCTAGGTTGGCAGGAGCATGAGTACGAAGTCATGCGAGATGCATCTGATAATTGTATTATCGTTTGCACTATGGAGAACATAGATCCAATGGGTGTTCACACTGGTGAGTCTACTGTTGTGGCTCCTCAGCAGACATTGTCTGATAGAGATCATCAGATGTTACGTGATGCTGCTCTTAGACTAATTCGTCGATTAGATATCAAAGGAGGATGCAATGTACAATTTGCATTTAATCAGAAAACAGGAGAATACAGAACCATTGAAGTAAATCCTCGAGTAAGTAGATCCTCTGCACTTGCATCTAAAGCTACTGGCTATCCAATCGCCAGAATGGCAGCATTAATCGCCGTTGGATATACGCTCGATGAATTACCTAATCCAATAACTGGAAAAGGAACGACAGCAGCATTTGAGCCTACTCTGGATTATTGCGTAGTCAAGATCCCAAGATGGCCATTCGATAAGTTCCGCACAGCTAACCGAACACTTGGTACATCGATGAAGAGTACGGGTGAAGTAATGGCTATTGGCCGTA
>CAZRCY010000083.1:0-6920 GCA_964598735.1 uncultured Candidatus Poseidoniales archaeon | reverse complement strand
AAAGATGCAAAACAAGGTGATGAAGTTGCTATCGGAATAAGTGGAGCAGTCAAAAAACCTGGAGATGATACTTCAGAAGCAACACACGTAACAGTTGGTAGACAAATCAATGAAGGAGATGTATTACTTGTTGATGTGCCTGAGTCTCATGTAAGAATTCTCAGGAAAAGGAATCTTACAGAAGTAGAAAAAGAAATTTTGGATGAAATTGTAGCAATGCATCGGAAAGATCCAAAAACTCCTCGATGGGGACTTTAATTCGCCGCGATTATACGAATCGACAACCACCAACCTTGAAGTAGTTCAAGATTCAGACATCCGATGTTAAAGGGGTGCGAAGATGGTTTCAGAGTATGCTGGTGGAAGCGGAGGGCGCGGGCGAGAAGTCGTTCGTGTAGTTAGTGATATTTCGAATGCTTTAATGAACGAAGTATCAAAAGTAATTATTGGAAAGCAAGAAAATCTCCGAAGAGTTACAATTGGAATCCTGTCTAATGGAAACATGCTTCTTGAAGATTTTCCAGGTCTTGGAAAAACAATGCTAGCAAACACTTTTGCTCGTTCTCTAGGTTGTAAATTTAAGCGTGTCCAGTTTACCCCTGATTTGCTGCCCTCCGACATCATGGGTACGTACATGTACGACCAACAAGCTGGCGAATTCAAGTTAAGACCCGGCCCTTTGTTTGCAAATCTTCTACTTGCTGATGAAATAAATCGGGCCCCTCCAAAGACTCAAGCCGCGTTACTTGAAGCAATGGAAGAAAAGCAAGTTACAATCGAAGGTATTACTCACAAGTTGCCTGCACCATTCGTAACTTTAGCTACTCAGAACCCGATTGAGCAGGAGGGGACATATCCACTTCCTGAAGCACAGATGGATAGATTTCTAATGAAAATGAGTATGGGTTATCCGAATCGTCAAGAAGAAAAAGCAATCCTAGCACGTAGGAAAATGCGCGGAAAGGACGACCACGATGTAGATCAAATAACCTCACCAAAGAAAGTTGTTGCGATGCAAAAAGCCCTCGAAGAAGTACATATTGACCCTGCAATACTTTCGTATATTGTAGAGGTTGTTCAAAGGTCTAGAGAAGATCACAGAGTGATTACAGGTGCATCTCCACGTGCAAGTCAGTCTTTATTCAAAACAGGAAGAGCAGCAGCAGCAATCGACGGTAGAGACTATGTTATTCCAGATGATATCAAATCTGTTGCATTACAAGTTGTTAGCCATAGAATTGTATTGAAACCAGAAGCAAAGATTCGAGGAATTACGGGAATGCACATTATGAGGAAGATTCTGAATGAAGTCCCGGTGCCTGTGATCCAATAATATCTCAAAATAGTCTCACTTTATCTGCGAACTCTGATGTAGGACGGACTGAGTGGATGGCCTGAAGATAATGGACCCTTACAAGACAATCATAGCCTGCACTAATCAAAAGGGAGGATGTGCAAAAACAACAACGGCTGTGAATTTAGCTACCTCTCTTGCAGAAGGAAACCCTAAACTTGGTATCCCTCCGTCAAAGGTTTTGTTAATTGACTTAGATCCTCAAGGTAATGCATCTACTAGTTTTGGAGTAGACAAACGACTTGACGTACCAACTGTTTACGAACTATTAATGCAACCTACGGGAGAAGATCTAAATATTCATGATTTTCTTATCGGACCTGAAATATTAACTGATGAAATGCAAAGATCATTCAAAAATATGAATCAAGATCAGCGAATACCAAAACGTCTCAAAGTCGAAAATTTGTATTTACTGCCCTCTAATATTCGACTCTCCGGAGCAGAGATTGAGTTAGCCACTAAATTAGGACGTGAAACAAGATTACGTGAAGCATTGGCACCAGTAATGGATGACTTTGATCACATAATCATAGATACTCCCCCATCTCTTGGCTTATTGACAATAAATGCATTAGCAGCAGCTAATTGGATTCTAGTTCCAGTTCAAGCAGAGTACTATGCATTAGAAGGAATGAGTCAACTAATGAATTCCATTCGTTTGATCCAACGACGAGTAAATAATCATTTGAAATTATTTGGAATAGCAGTTACAATGTATACTCCACGTTCAAAATTATCCCAATTTGTTGAATCAGAAGTAAGGAAGCATTTCGGGGAAGATGTATTTCAAACCGTAATTCCTAGATTGATGTCTATTGCTGAAGCACCTAAAGATGGAGCCCCGGTTGTATTATTAAAAAATCCAACTAAAGGAAATAAGGGAAGTAAACAATACTGGGCATTAGCCAAAGAATCTCACCTAAGAATAATGAAAAGAAGAGCAGAATTCGGTATTAATCCTGAATCAGTACTTCGAAGAGAATCAATTCAACAAGGTGACCCAGAACATATCTGGGATGATATTGGTAATTGACTAAATTCTAAACGAACGGCATTTTTGCCAACTATTCACCGTTATACCTATGTTAGTGGAGGTCTGTTTTGAACACCATGGGTTCACCTGACATGACATCAGTTTCAGTTTCATTCGAAGTCCGAAGACGCCTTAACTCTTTGAGAGCAATGGAGGGTGTGAAAAGTATAGATGATCTTCTAAAATCAGTTTTGAAAGAATACCGATTGAATAGATTGAAAGAAGAGCATGATGAGTTGAGAATGCGTATTTCAAGTTTAGATGAAACAGATATTGATGCTACAATAACTGCTTTGGGTTTATTGAGTGATTAATATGCGTGGACAACCAAGAGTGGTCGAAATTAATGGAATGACTATCCTCAGAGGTCTCTTTTTTCCGGATAGTGATGAAGAAACTCTACTTCATTTAGCCGCATGTGAAAAGATCGAACTAAATTCGACCTCAAAGGATTGGAATTTTGTTCTAAAGGGTCTGATGGAAATGAATAGAAGAGCAGGTAGTCAACCGATGACTGGGACTGAATTAAACAACCTCAGAATCAGCTTACCAGTAAATTTCACTTAACTTGAGATTATTTACTATTTTTCTCAAGCCACTCATGTCCGTACCAGCGCCATTGATCCATCGTCCAGCCATCCGGCAATCCACCTTCGGGTAACGGAGGGGCCTCCGATGGAGCAGATTGCTCGGCCTGAGGCTGTTCCTCAGGAACTGGAGAAGTTTCTTGATCTGAGTTCTGATAAACTTGCCAACCTTCTTGCGCAGATTCCCAATTTCCAGTACCATCATCTACATCTGATGTTACATCACCAGAATCATCAACATCTGGTTGAACATCAATTTGGTCCCTTTGTTTACCTTGTTCTGGTTCATCGATTAAATCCATTGAACTGTCTTCTTCTGAAGTTTCACTTAAATCGAGTAATGATGCAACATCATCATCCCACTTCTCATCTTCAATAATTCCACCAAATTGTTCTACAGAACCTGTTTCAATCTCTTTGGTCGCTCCACGTCGAGTATATTTCTCTTCGACTGTCTCAGACTTCTTGCCTACCCTTCGTCCAATTAAAGAAAGGACACCAATAGCAAGTAACATGACTAATGCAATACCACCACCAATCGGAGCAAAGGAAATTAATTGAGATGCTAAATCAACCTCTTCTTCCTGATTTATATCTTGAATTGGAGAAGGTTCTACAACTATCAACGAAAGACATACGGAATCATTTTCATTTCTTTCACAATAATCATCAATTGTTTGAATATTGAACTCACTATCGTCATAATCGGAATTAGAGCCCCAACAGTCTCTGTCTTCGTCCAACCACTCTGTGGTGTTACCAACTAATGAATCAGGGCAATTTGTTGCATCCCAATATGCTTCAGACTCGTCTGCATAACCATCATCATCAGTATCGGGGCAACCATATGTAGAAACAGTCTGAACTTTGTCTTCTACAGGATTATAAAGTAAATATCGAGTGCTAGTTCCGGCTTCATTGGTACACCCATCGCCCCTAAATCCTAGTTGTGCATCTCCATATCCATCGCCATCAGAATCCATCCATTGAGTAGGTTCAGAAGGAAATGCATCTCCTTCATCAGACCAACCATCTCCGTCTAAATCTGGACATCCTAATCTGTCTTCAATAGACGATCCACTAACATCCGGACAAGCATCTGGGTCAGTTCCCTCTAAATTGTCCCCGAAGCCATCACCATCCGAATCAGCCCATTGGGTTGAATCATTTGGAAAGCTATCACCATCTTGACCATAACTTGCATCACCGTAACCATCACCATCAGTATCTTGGTGTTGGTCAGGATTAGAAGGGAATAAATCAGGGTTATTTCCTTGAGCATTGTCTCCGAATCCATCTTGATCAGCATCTTCCCATTGAGTGGAGTCATCTGGGAAACTATCTGATTGATTTCCTGATTCTGAATCACCATAACCATCTCCATCTCTATCTGAGGTCTGAGAAGAATCCTGTGGGAATGCATCAAGAGAATCAACTACATTGTCGCCATCACTATCAATATCAAACAACAAAACATCACTCGAGCTAGCAAATGACATTAACACTACCAATGATGTCCCCTCCCCGTCTAAGATCCCTACAATCTCTCCATTTCCTTGGGTTAAAGCTTGTATCTGAACACCAGATGAACGATTAATAATATGAAATAACCCATTAGAACCTGCCAGAGAAATTGTGTCCACACCTGAATCATATATCCCAATCAATTCAGTAGGAGGACTAGGGGTGAAAGAAACTAACGTTGTCCAATTTGATGAATCATAAACCAGATATTGGCCATCTTTGGTAACTGTGTGTAATTGTCCATTTGAATCTCCCATAATGGAGGTTACTTCCGCATTAGGTTCTGATAAAACTCCAATCAAAGTTCCATCATTAGCATGCACTCTTAGAGATCTATCCTTTCCACCAGTAACAACATTTCCTTGAGGAGTTACCTCAACAGATGATATGCCGATGCTATGTGCAGTAGTTTCTGCTCCTGTGGAAACACCGTCACTATATTCAATAGCATTTTTAGAAGAACGATCTGAGAGCCAAAGATCTCCACCCGGATCAAAATCTAACGAGTCTACAGGACCTCGAGAAATAGAGTAAATTATTGCCTCAAAAACAGTAGAATAGATGACAGCACCCCCTTGATGACCAACGGCAATAAGTCCATCTGCTGAACTGTAAGCCATGGAAAGTGCTGTAACATTCAAGATTCCTGTCCAGAGAATTTGGCCCGCTTGGTTACCAGTAACTTTCATTGCAGTAATATTTCCAGTTTCATTTACTATAGCAACATCTCCATTTCCAAGATTAGCCCAGCCAATAGATGAACCTGAAAGTGTCTCCACATCTTCAGCAAACCCAAGATCTCCTGCCGCACCATCAACAGAAGGAATTGTGACTGAAATAAACAGAATCGCGACGATTAAAACGCACTTAGGCCAATCACGCATGGATATCGAAGGCATCCCCCGGCTATGAATCCGGCGGACTAATGGACAAATTACTCTTCTTCAGAAGGTACTACCTTCATTACTTTAACAGGTCGAATAGAACTAGTCTTTGTATTCTCGTCATCATCTAGTGGTTGTAGAGTTTTTACTGGTTTTATTGACGCTGTTTCTTCAGTCGAAGTAGGTGTTAGTAGACGTCTATCAGACGCTGGTACTAACTTTGCCAAATCATTCTCATTCATCTCCGGCTCAACTGATTCAGTTTCAGGTTGTATTGTCTTACGGACAGGTGGACCCTTTACTTGAGGTGATGTTACTGGTTGCCGTACCATTCGCCCTCCTCCCGGAGGTCCTTTTACAGGAGGTGATTTGACTGATGGCCCTCCACTTCGGATCATTTTTCCTCCACCAGGAGGCGCTGATGCTGATTCTTCAGAAACTATCTCTGTATCTTCCTGTTGTTCTTCATCTGATTCTTCGGTTGACTCTAATTCCGAATCATTTGGTTGTATTGGTTTAACGACAGATTTGGACCCTAAGAATCCAGGAGTATCTACTTGGGGTGGACCCAGAGGAGCTGCAGTTCCTCCAATCGGTGCTCTCGCAGGAGTCAGAGGGGCTGATTGACCGAGGGGGCGAGCCCCAAGAGTGGTGGAAAGTCCATCTTTCTGAGCAGCGGCAGCACCAAGTGCAGTCATTGGACGTGATTGTCCAATTGGTGAGCGAACAGGTGCTGCTAAACCTCCTCCTAATGGCATTGATTGTCCAGGGACACTGAGTCCTGTCATCGCTGCTGCTCCAAGACTAGTGGATTGACTTCCAAGACCTTGATTCTGAGTGCCTAGTCCAAGAGTTCCTGCTGCTCCAGCAGGTGTCTGTGAACGTGCTGTTCCTAAGGCTCCCATCCATGCTTCTCTCTTAGCAAGAAGAGCATCTTGTTCTGATGCCTCTTCTTTGGACTCTAACCGAGCAACTAGTGCTTCTCTTTCTAGATCTTCGTCAGAAATCAAATCTTTTTCAATATCTTTCCTTAACCTATCCTCGGCTAATTGCTTAAATTCATCAGAACGGGCTTCTAGAGTTGCTAATCTCTCCTTAATTTCTTGACGTTTAACGGCTAATGCGGCTTCAATTTCAGCGCGCATTTCCGCTTCTCTTCGCCTAACCTCAATGAGAGCCTTATTTCTCATAATTTCTTCACGTTTGGACATCTGGCGCTCTAATTGTTCGACAACTTCACGCTCTTTTCGTTCTCGGAACTCGCCTAAACGTTGTTCCATTTCAACTTCTAGATCTAGAGCAGTCTCTTGTCTGACTAAGTCTAATGAGGTCTCTAACGAAATCCTTTCATTTCTAAGACGGGCATCAATTTCAGCCATTATTTGTCGTTTTGTTGCTTCTTCTCTGGTTGAATATTCTGCTTCAATTTGCTCAACCCAATTGGCTCTCCGAGTTTCATGATCTGTTTCCATTTCATTTCTTAATTCATTTTCACGATCATGACGGAAGCGAGCAAGTTGACTACCAATTTCAGC
>CAZRCY010000082.1:0-6965 GCA_964598735.1 uncultured Candidatus Poseidoniales archaeon | reverse complement strand
GTATTCCGTACTGAGAACCCCATATCCGACCATTCGCCTCGGGCTGATGTTGAGGATGGTGAACCCAGAAGATCAAGTCCAAACTCAGTAGCAGATGCTTTTTGATCGTAGAACATGACTATGTCTTCTATCCAATAGCCGATTTCATTACCAGTACTATCCGAGGTGAAAATAAATTCTATTGTCGATTGAGGACCTAGAACTGATGGAGGGATCTCTAGCCAGGGTACTCCTCGTCCGTCGACAGTACTAACCTGTATTAGCCAACTAGACGGTTGTCCACTGACTTCCCCCGATAATCCACCATTGGGGAATAAATCGGCAACGTTAGAACCGGAAGAAACTCTAACCTGTAGCGTATCCCCCTGAGCTACATTTCCAGTATAAAAAAAACCTAATCCATATCCATTTGTTGGATTCGGATGTGCATCTGATAAATCTAAGGTCGGACTACGTAGAGTCTCAATCCACATATTTCCATAATTGGATGTACTTGTGGTTCCACCTATTCTACATGATGATACTCCGTTTAAACGATTATCTCCATCAATCCGCCAATTTGCTGTTCTACTCCATGCAGATGAAGACTCACATCTCTCGTAGAGGAAGCCAATAGTAATTGTAGAATATCCAATATCGTTTGAAGGATTAGTATCAGATGCATGATTTGTTGTTACTCTTACAGTATGATTACCGCTATATGTTGGAACCCAAGTCGTAGAAATTGATTGTGTACTTTGAGCGTTTACTGAACTAACATATACTGTTGTATTGAATAGCTCAAATCCGTCATATTCATCATGCAGAACTACTATTTCTACTGCTACATTTGAAGCAGACGATGTACCCAGATTTTCTACACCCACTGTCAAAGTATGCTGCACACCAAGCATTCCGTCTATAATCCATAAATCGACAGGACGATTAAAATTAGAGGTTGATCTGGATAAAGAATCATACAAAGTAGCGTCAGCAGAAGATGCATACGACGTAGTAAAGGTAGAGGGAGTAACATCGACAGCAGCTCTAGAATTAGTAGCATCAACTATCGGGTGAATACTTACGAATACAAAGAGCAGGATCAGACCAAGAGCCGCACGTCCTCGCGTGCCATTCATATCTGTCCATCTGCTAACGACTTAATGAACAGCACGGCACTTATTCAGATTCATTAATTGTGTTAATTTCAGCTGCTTTCTTTGACTTAGCAGCAGCCACTAAATAAAGTGAAAGAGGTAATATTAGTACAATTCCGAAGCATCCAACCAAAGCAGTCATTCCCCAAATCATTTCAGTCACGGGGTCGATTCGATATGGAGAAACTTCGAAAATCTCGTGCTCCACAATTGTCACAGAAACACCCATTCCACTGGTGTTTACCTGTTGACCCTCCTCATCTAACATCTTAATGGTCCATGTTCTAGGCAATATAGAATCCAAGACGGTGATATTAGCAATATCTTCTGCTTCAGACGAATTGTCTGCGATAAAAGCCCATGAACCTGATAGAGGTAATTCATTTGATAAAATTCCTCTAAATTCTTCTGTCTGATTTTCAACATCTATACTGTGAGTAGACGATTCAGTACAGTACTCAACCAATCCCTCGTAATCCGAAGTATCAGGTGCAAAACATTGGAATGGTGTATCCCCAAGATTTTTTCCTAATTCAGGGTGATGCCACCAAACACCCCCCAAAGATGATACTTCTAATGTGGTACCAACCGGTGAGTTATCGATTGTGATGTTCAGCCACGTAATTGCGGAATTAGTTTCGAAAGAATACGTACCGTTAATTGGGTCTTCTGTGACTTCTAACGATGCTTCAAGATTAGAGGATTTAGCGAGATAAAATGATGAGTCAAGAGTAGCAGAATATACTGCGTAACTCAGAATCAAAACGAGTGTCAGGCCAAGACCAACAATGGTTCGAAGCATGTTTGGATTCTGACTAAGGGCCCTTCGCACGGTTTACCCATAACCAACACCCTTTCAAATCCGCGCTTTTTACCTAACCAAAACAAGGATTTGCAAAATATGGCTGACTGTCAACTCACAGGGTTCATATACACGGGGAAAGTCGCCGAGATGCTTTTGGTGATATGATGACGTCTTATCGTGATGTTTCTCCAGCCGAATTGGTTGCAGCATTGAGAGTTGAAATGGATAATTTCGAAATGATTTCTGCTCCTGAATGGGCTGTAGATGTCAAGACTGGTACACACCGAGAAATGCCACCCGTTCAGGAAGATTGGTGGGAAACCAGAGCTGCCTCAATGCTTAGGAAGGTTGCTATCCATGGACCAATTGGCACCAATCATCTTGCCCAAATGTATGGCGGAGTCAAGAACCGAGGTGTTAAACCAAATAAAACGGTTACAGGATCCAGAAACATTACTAGAAAAATTCTTCAACAATTAGATCAGTCCGGACTTACTACTCTCAAAATGAATGCCTCGGGAAGCAAGACTCTTGGGAGAGTTATTACACCCGCAGCCCATTCATTGTTAGATCGCGTTGCTGGTAAAGTTGCAAGTGCTGAAATGTAATGAGGTGAAATTATGTCGTCAAGGAAAACGTTCGGTAAAAAGCAGCGATTAAACAAGGTTGCTAAAACTAACCGCCGTGTTCCTGTATGGGTAATTCTACGAACCAATAGAAAGGTACAATCTCATCCAAAACGCCATAATTGGCGCAGATCAAAACTCCAGAGGTGAATAAATGGCTGATGTAAGAAGAATGACTATTCCTCTACGTGGAGCGTGGAAAGTACCTCGAACAAATCGTGCTAACAGAGCAATGGAAGAAGTCAAGCGCCACGTTGTTCGTCACATGAAGGTCACCAACGAAGAGACCATTTGGATTGATGAAACTGTGAATCACAAAATTTGGGAGAGAGGTATGCAAAAACCTCCTCGACGAATCAATGTTGTTGTTACTAGAGAAGAAGGGTTTCCTATCGAAGTTAAAATTGATGAAGAAACTGAAGAGGATGGTGCATAAAATGGGTAATATTCGGCCGTCTTTCATAAAGAGTAGAGCATTACTTCTTGTGGAAATGTATCCTGATAAGTTCAATGCAGATTTCGATAATAACAAACTCTTAGTTGCAGAATACTCTGATGTTTCTAACAAGCGAATGAGAAATTGGATTGCTGGATATATCACTCGCTATGTACAAAGACATCGCGATTAGAGGCGAAGTGTGTGGGTAATCGACTAGATATCGCTACACCGGAATACCCTCTTGAAATCGTATTTGTTTTAGTGAAACCTGCATTCTCAGGAAACATTGGTGCTGTTTGTAGAGGTATGCTAAACTTTGGTTTCAACAATTTGCGAGTCATTGGACACGAAGGTAAATGGGATGAAGAAACAAGAAAACGAGCAAAACATGCTCAAGCAGTACTGGATAATGCTGAGGTTCATGAGAATTGGGAATCTTGTATGAACGATATCTCATTGGTAATCGGTACTTCTGGAAAACGCGAATTAGGATCAAAAATTCAATTCAGACATTTTCTTACTCCAAATGAATTAATCAATAATTTTCACGGCTTAACTGGAAAGGTAGCAATTGTTTTTGGCCCCGAAGGAATGGGTTTGTTGCAAAATGAATTACGACAATGTGATCTTCTATTGACTATTCCATCATGGGAAGGTTATCCAATACTCAATCTCTCGCATGCAGTGACAATTGTTGCATATTCAATGCACACACAAATCAATCAAACAATACAAGATGAAAAGCCAATGATGAACCCTGATCAACGAAGAACTATGAGAGAAACTGCTTCACGAATTGCTCAATCACTTCCTTTACATGAGAGTAAAAAGCGTGGTGCTGAAGAGCAATTGATAAGAACTCTGATGAGGAGTGGACCTGATGAGTTTGAAGCTCACCGTTTACTTGGAATTCTCAAAGATGCCGCAAAAGCACTAGAGGAATATCACGATAAGTAACCTCATCTCCTACATGTTGCACTGTTTGCGCCGTGCTCACGAACTGTCACACTTTCAACCCAGCACCTATCTCCGTAAATTTTCTTAATTAAATCGCTTGAATACTTCATAGCCATTTTAGCAAACATCTCACAACCTGTTGCTTCAACAGACACCATATCGATAACTTCATTCTCATGCAATCCTTCAAAATCAGATAACTTTGGGTCATCAGATGCTACCAATGTTTTATGATCAAAATTTGACCTTAACCAAGTTTCCAAATGTTTCAGACTGCCAAAATCTACTACCCAATTATTTTTATCTAATTCATTTGCACCAAAAACAAATTCGAACTCTAGTGAATAGCCATGCATAAACCTACAATGGCTGTCTGCACGCCATTGTCTAAATGCTGCAGAGAACCCTCTTTCGTGGCCATATTTCTTTGAACAGAAAAATCTACTCATTCAGATTCCTCCAACTTAAAATCCAAACATACTGAATTGATACAGTACCTTTCACCACCAAATTCTTGTGGACCATCTTCGAAAACATGACCCAAATGAGCATCACACTTACTACACTTGACTTCTATTCTACGCATTCCATGACTGAGGTCAATCACCCGTTTGATTTCTGCATCTTCATCCTCAGTATGGAACGCAGGCCAACCACACCCTGAATGATATTTCATTTCAGAAGTAAAAAGTAGATGGTCACAACAAATGCAATGATAGTTTCCATTTCTCTCTTCAAGATAGTGATCTCCGGTAAATGGCCTTTCAGTCGCTCCATTTCTTGTTACTCTGTATGCTAACCGACTTAGCCTCTTTTTCCATTCTTTCTCTTGTTCACTTGCCATATTATCCACCGAACTCATTCTTTAATCTCAGAGCATTTTCTAATACTGATTCCCAGGGTTCTACATATTTGATTGGATCTACTCGACCGATCTCATGGAATGCTAAAATCCGTTCTATATCTGCCCCTGATTTTCCACTAGATCTTCCTAATTCATCAGGATTATACGAAGTGATAGTGTTTCCTATTATTTCATCAAAATCAAGATCTAATATTTCACATGATCTTAGAGCATCTTTTAGGATTGTAGATTTATTTCCGTCGATATACGGCAACTCAAAAATCACTCTCTCTGAATCCCAATTACCAATCGAAAATGCAGTAGATAATGCATCATAAAATTCAGGTCGACAATCAGGATAAATTGCATGATCTCCACTATGAACTCCTAATGCAATCACTACATCTGAATCTTGTGTTGAAGAGACACTCAGTGCCATCCCATACAAAATTGATGAGAAAATCGCATTTCTGTTAGGCACAACAGTTTGTTTCATCTGTTCTTCCTCGTAATGTCCTTCAGGAATTTCAAAACCCTGATTGGTTAATGCAGAGTGGAAAGAACTCATTGCTGAACTAAGGTCAATTATTTTCTGTTCAACAGGTAATCCTTTCATTTTTAATCGTTCAATATTTTCAATTGCTTTACTTATTTCAATCAAGTGTTTCTGACCGTATCGGTAACTAACACATGTCACCTGATATCCTTCTGCTAACAATCTAAGAAGTAAAGATGTAGAATCCATTCCACCTGATAAAGCCATTACAGCTCTTGATGACATCATAAAACCCCCATCCATTTATGAGTCTGTAACGACAATCTCCAACCAGGTGATCGCTTCACCAAATCTTCTACAATTTGGAAACTCTTGCCATTGGATTCCACACTATCGTTTTCCATGTAAACTGGTTGAATGTAATGATGCTCAAAACCTGATTTTAGTTCATCATACATGGATAAATCTTGACCACAATATACTATCTTCAACTCATTTCCAATTCGTTGACGAATTTTGGAATTAGGATAGATTTGATCTTTTGGAGATACACAAATCCAATCAATTACAGGATCTATAGGTATTGTCCCATTGGTCTCAATAGAAAGATGGATATCGTTTTGCTTCAGAACTCTTCCAATAGTTGCTAAATCTTGTATTGCAGGCTCTCCACCTGTAAAAATTACTCTTTTGCAGTCAAATGATAGAATCTTTTGAACTATATCAGCCAAATCAATTTCTTCGTATTTGAGAAAGTCAGTATCACACCATTCACATCTCAGGTTACAATTTCCAAATCGAACAAATACATGAGGTACTCCAGTATGGAATCCTTCGCCCTGAACTGAATGAAAAATCTCAACGATTGGGTATTTTTGATTCAATTTAACACCCCGGAATTTCTTGTGTTGAGCTATGGCTACATATCCAATCAGTGTGGGCAGACACAGCAGTATTGAATGCTACATCACCATAATTTGCTGCTTCACTACCATGAGATGTTAAACCAATGACTTGCCATGTTCCCTGTATAAGAGCAAATGTTGGACCACCAGAATCTCCTGACACGCTCGTTCCTTCCAAAGCAGTTGGTTCAGGATTGCTATTGCCTTTACCTCCATAAGAATAATCACCCTGAGCAAAACTGTATGATTTCCCCTTTGCTAGACCATTGTTATCGAAAGATGGACTATCGAAATCATATACCACCCATCCACCTTTCCATTTATCTTGGCCATCAAAATCAATTGATGAATCAATATCTAGAATCACCCTATCAAGAGTATTTTCCCACGCTCTTCGTTTCGAATATATCCCATCACTATCTGTTAAACAATAATCTGTACACATTGAATTTTCCTCATTATAATCTCCGAAACCTGAAACATATATCGATGAACCAAGAAGTAACTCTCCTTCTATCAATTTTGTATCATTATTCCAAACTGAAATTGATATGTCTTCTGAAGTGCTGATTGATTCTGATAATTCGATTAATGCAATATCAGTACCTTCTTCCAATATTTCATCAACTTCGGAAGAGGAATATTTGTCTGCATGTGGCCATCCAGGATGAATGTAATAAGTGGATATCGAGGATTGAGAAACGGCTGATTGGTAATCATTCCCAAACCAAACATTTGTTTCTGAAACCTTTAATCC
>CAZRCY010000081.1:0-7111 GCA_964598735.1 uncultured Candidatus Poseidoniales archaeon | reverse complement strand
AAATCACAATGCTGACCGCATATGACTACTCTCTAGCGAGGTTAGTAGATCAAGGTGGAGTGGATGTGATTCTTGTTGGAGATTCTGCTTCAAATGTAATGGCTGGAAATGATACAACAGTACCTATTACTCTTGATCATATGATTTACCATGCTCAATGTGTTTGTAATGCAGTAGATAGGGCATTGATTGTAGTTGATATGCCCTTTGGAACATATCAAGGAAACTCTAGACAGGCATTAGATTCTGCAATTCGAATAATGAAAGAAAGTGGAGCACATTCTGTAAAACTCGAAGGCGGAAGAGAAGTTGTTGAATCAATTGAGAGAATACTTACTGCAGGGATCCCAGTAATGGGACATCTTGGACTAACACCTCAATCAATCTACAAATTCGGAACATATACTGTAAGGGCCAGGGAAGATGAAGAAGCAGAGAAATTAATTGAAGATGCCAAAATGTTGGAAAAAGCGGGATGTTTCGCAATAGTTCTTGAGAAAATTCCTGCTAAATTGGCTAAGCAGGTTTCAGAAGCAATTTCAATTCCGACTATTGGAATCGGCGCAGGTTCAGATGTTAACGGACAAGTGTTGGTATTACATGACATGTTAGGTATCACAATGGACTTTAGTCCTAGATTCCTAAGACGGTATCTCAATCTAGAAAACGATATTAGAAATGCTGTAGAACAATATGTCTCTGATGTAAGATCTCACGATTTTCCTAGGCCTGATGAACAATATGAATGACCATTATTATGACGTACTTTCCAGTTTAGTCACTCAGTATAGTATTTCCCTCCGCAGTAATATTTGTTAAATTTCCGTGAATACTGAGACGTAGTACACATACCGCTAGACATGCTGATAAGATGAATAAAACAGCACCTGTGTAGCCAGGTGTTCCAATTCCAACTCGAATGACAACTGTAGAGAGAATGAACCCAGTATTCCGAGCAAGTTGCGGGAAATCAAATATGTGCTTGTAAGAAACGAGCAGAATAATAATATCTGAAACGATTAGCCAAGTAAAGAAATCAGAGAAGAATACAGTACGGCTCAAACTAGTTTCTCCATCGAAAACACCCATTGACCATGATGTAACAGAATACACAGCAACCACAACGTAAATTATTGCTAGTCCACAGGCCAAGTTTTTCTTTTGCATAACAAATGCTTGGATTGAGGCATCTTGTTGGCTTATATCCGATGAAATTGCAGTTTGAGAACGGAAATACAACGATGTTGCAAACAATAAGACAAACACAAGCCCTTCCATGGCAATAAAGGAAATATCTGAATCGATGCTTGCAGCCGAGACTCCGATATCTGAAAGATTTTTGAAAATGTCGCGGACAACTAGAAGCGTTACAACCTCAAATTGTTTTCCAATTGAATTGGAAAATGATTCAGGTATAGCTCGGATTAACTCGTACACTTCATATGCAAGAATGATGGAAAATGGCGTATAGAGTGCATCAAGATATGAGTCAATGAATGGAATAAGTTCGGTAGATTCAAGCGAACCAAAATCATACAACAAGCAGAAAAAAAGATGTACGAAAAAACCTACAATTGCAAAGTTAATAGCCAACTCTCTAAGCACTTTATCGGTTGACTGACCAAGTACTATTTCATGGAATCTTGACATATTCACACTTTACGGTTTGATGTTTACTGTAAATATGGTTGTTCTAAAGCATCACATTACTTTTGCGATTGATAATGGTTACCAAGTAGAAGGCTACCATCCAGTATCCCATTCTTGTTCAACATCATTAACAACATTTGTCGAGGTTTGTAAATGATTAGAGCGATAGGAATCAATTTGTTGCTTAGTCCAACCAGCAGAAAATAATTGTTCATCTGACCACTTAGATAAATCATTATTTTTAACGGAAGATGATTCACTGACAGGACTTGGTAATTCAGAACTCATTAGAGGACGATTAGGATTTTCAACGGAGACTGATTTCGATTCTAATTGGATTTTGGAAGGTGCAGGAGCAACAATCGGAGGAGAATATGTTGGTTCAATCTCAGAAATCTGAGGAATTATTTCTTGGTCTTCTAATTTTCTTTCTTTGATAATCTCTTTTGTTTTTCTATCCGCTGCAAGAAGAACACCTAATATCATCATTAATACAATTACTCCTCCAAAAATTGCAGCCCCTGCATCAGAGCCAAATAAACCATCCATCAAAGTGGATTCAATCGAAATGTAGTCCAATCCATATGCCTCATCATAAGTTCCTTGTAAGGGAACCTCTCCTTCTTCTCTCAAATCAAGAATCCAACGACCATCTACACATTCCATCATTCCTGCAGCTGTTTCAAATTCTACTGCACACACTGCTATTGTTACCTTATTGTCTGCAATATCGTATGCTCTTACCTCAATTTCTACTGATTCACCTTGCTTCAATTCTCCTCTAATATCAAATTCAAGTGAATGAGGTGGACCGGGTAAAACACTCACCAATATTTCCCAAGACACCTCCCCCGCGGATGCAATTAATTGAACAGTGCCTACACCTTCTGCGAAGTAAACGAAATTTCCAGTTCCAACAGAAGATGTTTCGACAATACCAAATCCTTCAGGAACTGTCCAATTTACATCAAAAGGGAAAGACGAACCCGCTAAATCAAAGCCATTAACTGTCAAATTTAATCCAGAACCAGTCTCAACAGAAAGTGCCAAATCACCATCAGATCTAACTTCTATCGAAGACGGAGTTCCTTGTTCCACTTCTATTGTGGCGGAGGTGACACGAGAACCCAGAGTAGCAACTATTCTGTGTTGACCAGGCATTGAAGGAGTGAAGTAATTAGTTTCTGGGTTGATAGATGAATTTAGAGATGGGCCTTCTATTATCGACCATTCTAAACCGGTCAAATCTACAGGATTTCCATCGGCATCAAATCCTTGAGGATTGAGATCAAATGGGACATCTACTGGTATAGTCAATGAATGGCCTGCAATTTCTAATAAAATTAAACGGCCAGGTTGAACAACAAAACTAATTGAAGCTGAACGAATAATAGAGGGGGTTATAGGATCTTTAGCTTCTGCCGAAATAGTGGTTAATCCTTGATTTGAAGCATCAAAAAGTACTGATTCTCCAGTACTTGAATTTAGACCTATCACTGTATTCTCTATTTCCCAAGTTGAATTTGCAGACCAACGATTTCCTCGAATATCTTCCCACATTGCATTGAGAATTATTTCATCATCGGCAGTAATTTCATCAAGGGGTGTAGAGGAGGATATTGCTAATCTTCTAGCCGAACCATGAGATACATTTACCACTAATTCCGCAGAAAATTCCCCATCACTTACAATTAAAGTCTGATTACCGTTTTTATTCGGAGTCCAACGGAAACCGTCGCCTTGTAACATTTCTAACACTGAACCTTCTGGTAAAGTCCAATTACTGGTTGGAACAACTATAGCTTGGCGATATCCTTGTTGATCCACTCGTTCCAATATCAAATCAATTGATTCATCAGCCGTAACTTGAATATCGCTTGCAGTCAACTCTAATCCTACTACTGTGCCAATTACTACTGTAATTGAAACCGTCTTGTTTACATTTCCGGAACAAACCCAAACAGAGGCACTGCCTAATCCTGATGGAGAGAAGCGGAATTGTTCAGAACCTAATTGCACTGTTGTTCCTCCATTAGATCCCATTTCATAACCAGCAGAAATGATATTTCCGGAACTATCTTTCAGGGAAAATGAAAAATCTTGAACCTCATCGGCAGATAAAATCACTGGACCTGGAGGAAGTATTTCGATTGATTGAACAGCAGTACTCCCAGCGCATGATCTGGCAGAAGTGGATGATGAAGATATATCTGATAAATTATCATGTACTGATAGTGAGGAAATTAGCAAGATTGCTAATATGCATACCATTATCCTAGGCGAGTCCACGTTCCAACCTCATCGACTTGCCAATAACTTGTGTTCCCCTTACCATCATGATACCACCCAGTTTGTCCTTGTGTGGTCCCATCGCAAGCCAACATCACACCTGAAGAGGATGAGGCGTGTTTTTCTTCAGTTTCAACTTGAATGGGTTCTGGTTGTGAATTTTCTACGTCATCTAACCCCTTTGGACGAGGGGGAGCCGATACAGGATTGGCAATAGGTGATTGTTCAAGATTAGATTGAGGTGAAGAGGTGACTTGGGATTGCTGCATTACTGGGTTTGTTGCACCCATTGCAGCCATATTCGCAGAATTTTGCCTTGCTTGAGATGCACCCCATGATGGAGCCATACTAGAAGAGGAACGATGTCTACCTCTTCTATGAGATGATGTAGAAAATGCAGAGGAAGGAGGAGCACCGAAAGCCACACCAGCAGGAGGAGGGGAAGGATCAGAACTATCTTCGGATATTGTATCTTCTTCTCCTTCAAAAATTTCCTCCGCTTCATTTCTGAATTTAGGTAAAAGAACAAGCATTACTGCAAGAAGCAATACTACCGAAACGGAACCAAGGGCCAATCTTCCCATATTTGTGTCTGTTAATTTTGAGAGAGCACTAGGCGTTGCAGAAACAAAAATTGTTTGTTCTAATTCAAGATACTTCACTGTAATTGGAACATTTTCTCCATAACCATCTATCTTCATTCTCCATACATCTGATTGAAGGTGTTCCACATCCCCAATTTTTGTTTCAACAATAATCTGTGAATGTGCAACAGTAATCTGATTTCCTGACGCATCTAAGACCTTCAAACTCAAATCAAGGATTTCGCCTTCTGAGAATACCTTTCCTTCATCAACATCCATTATTATCGAAATTCTATCTGGTATTCCGGGCACTACAGTGATTGATAATATTGAATCTGCGACCCCTCTTCTCGCAATTATATCCCAAGAACCAATTTCTCCAACTACGTAGACATATTCACCAGGGGAATTACCTGGTGAAATAGATCCAGCATCTTCTAAAAAGCTCCATGAAACATTATCAATTGGATTCTCGTTACCTGCTAAATCCACTCCCAATACAGTAAGAATTACCTCACTTCCTCCGGGAAATGAACTTGAGACTAAATCATGAGATATTGAAAGACTCTGAGGCAACCCAGCTAAAACGAGTAAATCAACTCTAGCAGCACGACCTGCTGCCATTCCTTCGAGTTGAACATCCCCTACCTGACTCGGTCTGAATACATTCCCTGCATCTCTAATTTCAGAAGTCATGTCTTCTCCATTTACGGTCCAATTAAAATCAAGTCCTTCAATTGGATTATCCAATGAATCATAACCCATTGGAAGTAACTCCAAGGAATCATCTGTGGTCATAGTAACTCCTTCGCCAGCGAAAGCAATTCGGACTAAACGACCTGGAGTCACTTCAAATGTTCGCGTAGCAGTATACGTGATACCATTTTCCGTGGCTACTGCTTCAAGGGTTACAGTCCCAATTTGAAGAGGAGTAAATGTAGCACCATTTGCAAATGCTACAGGATTTGGGCCTTGTCCGGGATTACTCCAAACGGCATCTAAAATTCTTTGATTTCCTAAGGAGTCCTGTGCCTTCATTTGTAGGAATGATTCTTCACCCGCTTGAAGAGTCGATGAATCAGAATCAATCAATACAGAGGAGATACTTCCTGCACCAACTTCGATATCTATTGTATTAGTTAGATTCTCATAATCTATCTTCACCCAATAAGTTCCAATATCTCTGGGTAACCATTCCACAGTTCCATTTTCTCCATTACGGAAACCTCCATCTTCTGCTGACCATGCAGAAAGAGGTAGAGACATTTCTACCTCATTTCCAAATGCGTCGGTCCATATTACGGGAAGAGGAACTGCTTCATCTGCTCCAACCGTTCTGTTTGGATGAACAATTGATAAGCCTACAGGATCACCTACTGTAACTGTAACCTCAGTTGAACCAGAGGCACCTAAAGAGGCTACACAATTTATCGTCCAAGTGCCAACTGCTGCTGCAGTATACATCCCAGAATTATCAACAGAACCAGAATCTACAGAATAGGTCAAATCTCCAGCTAATGCCAAATCTACTGGATTACCTAATGCATCAACTGCTGTTGGAAGTACAGATATTCTTTCTCCAGATTTAACAGACAAATCCTGGGGTAAAATCAGATTTGTTGGCGAACCTTCAATCAAAGTAACATTGGTCCAAGCAGTCAGACCAGCAGCCGATGCATCAACTCGGTGAGTACCAACCTCGGAAAGTTCGTACGTACCATTAGGATGAATTGTACCTGAATCCGCTGACCACTGAGGAGATGCAGGGTAATCATTCCCCTTAATATCAGAAAATAGAGCAGACAATTGAATATCAACTCCAACAGGGAAAGAAGCATTAGACGGAATAATAGACATCGACACCGGAGCACCAGGTGTAACCAATAGCACAATACAACCTGTGTCTCCATTAATTGCTTCTGCGCAAATAAATTCAAACCCTGAACTTAAAGGAGCAAACAATCCGCTAGAATCTACAAAACCAGTTCCAGCCATTACATTCCAATTAACTGGAGATGATGAAACACTACCGTCTTCGTGACGTACTTGTACTTTCAATGGTGAGTCAGTATCCGCAGATACTTGCCCAAACCTTGGTTCGATATCTACCCAACCTGGATCAACTGAAGATAATGTAGCTGGCTGATTCCAATTTACAATAATATTCCATTGAGGACGTATGTAAGAAATTCCTGATTCTGATGAATGAAAAGACATTGACCAAGGGAGATAAGAATCGCTATTCCATGCTGCTCCCATCACCATTACTCCAACAAAACCTCCATTTCCTTGAGCATTACGAGCTTGTCCAACCTTTAGATTATCAGTTACATCTAATGAAATTGTAGTAGAAGATGGAGTTGCAGCGACAAATGAATTCGGGCCACCAGTATCTGAATTAGAGTCCCCTCCAGGTTCAGTCCAACTTACTGCAGGTGTTGCGCCATTCCAGGTAGGGTCTACCCAATCACGATATGTCATTAGTCCCATTACATTTGTAGCAATTGAAGGAGCAGTATCAATTGTTAATTCCAGAGATGCAGAAATAATAGAAATATTGCTCATGAAACCTACAGTGGAAAGATCGA
>CAZRCY010000080.1:0-7127 GCA_964598735.1 uncultured Candidatus Poseidoniales archaeon | reverse complement strand
GAAATTTTCACTGGAACCATCGCAAATTTTGATGGTCACGATATGGGCAAGTCATACCTAACTACGTCTTCAGAAGATCCTGTATTTTCTGCAACTCGCCATCTCAAAAATCAATGGATAGATGCTGGAATGCCAGACATGATACTTCCGTTCAGTTCTGACTATTTAACCAAACAAAGTCGTTCAGTAACCAAAGCTTGTGAAAATGCTTGGAATCAAGGAGACGCTGTCACAATGCCAACTGCCGGAGGAAATATTGCTGCAGAGGTGGAAAGAGTAACATCTTCAGCAGCAATAATCGTTGAAAATGGAGTCAGCATCCCATCTACTACAATCAATGATATTGCATCTACATGGGATAATTCAATCTATCCAACTGTGACCTCTTACTTCGGAAATCCACCTGATGTTGACAACAATTGCCAAGTTGAAATTGTAATTCTAGCAATTGATGGACCTTCAAACATAGGAGGATATTTCTCACCAGGGATAGCCACATCTAGAGAAGCAATTTTTGTAGACAGTGACGACTTAGGATGGAGAAATGTAATCTTTGCACATGAGTTTGAACATTTGCTTCATAATGCAAGAGACCCGCTAGAATATGCATGGATAGATGAAGGCGCTGCGGATATGGCAGCATTCTTAGTTCTAGGTGCCGAAGGATCGTTAATTGGACACAGCAACGGGTGGGCGTCAAATGCATCATGTAGTGTTAGATGGTGGAACCAGCGTGCCGATTGTGATTATGGAGCAGGTTTCCTTTTCATACTATATCTTGCGGACAAATTTGGAGGAGGTCAGGCCATTCAAAGTCTTGTATCAGATACAGCAACGGGAGGAGCATCCATAGAAAATTTAGCACGAAATCCAGTACCAGGATCACCGGCAAATATTGGAACGACTATGGATGAAATTTTTGCAAATTTCACCGCTGCCGCTGTTCTGGATAGCCAACAAGGACGCTATGGATTTTCTAATATCGACATGGGAGGAACCTGCGGGGGGTCTTCATTTTGCAAATTACAATTAACAGATCAAAATTTTAATTGGGGCTCATTGTATACCAGTCAAAATCATGACATGGAAGGATGGGGAGTTAGAGCATGGAGATTCTCTTCGGGCACTGGTGCACCTCTGAATGTGATGGTTACTCCTTCTGAATTCGGATTCGATGGAATTCTCGTTGTCAAAGATACGGCCGCACAAACTTGGTCCACACTAGATTTGAGATTCGACCCCGGAACGGGAGTAGGAACAGGAGTAGTAGACGGATTTGGCAATACTACTGATGATGCATATCTGATAACTTGGTACGCAAGTACCGTAGATGATTGTGATTATTCATACCCTAATTGTGGCTTTAGTGGGGGAGCTAGCGCATACCCTACAGCAACTGTAGATGTAACTGCAGCACTAATTTCTGAACCACCAACTATTAGAATTGATTCAACTTCAACAATCGATAGAGATGAAAATGGCAGCCCTGATACAGTTAACCTTACATCAATTGTTAACTCAACTGCATTCTTTGAAATCCTTGACATTACAGTACATGCTTTCAAAGACAACATTTTGTATGACACTATCGAATATGAAGTTGCAGCTGGAAATGGAATTGAAGTTGAGTCAAGTATATTTTTCACTGTCCCAGAAGATGGAAACTGGGTGTTTGATGTAGAATTAAGAAACTATGGACAAACACTAGTAGACGAAGCAATCTCTGCACCTGTTTCCTTAACGAACATGAAGCCTGTTGCCGTAAGTAATGCTGCATCTAACGCCACTCAAACCTACCTCGGATTGCAATTCTATGGTGCAGGATATGACGAATGGGGATTTAGTACAGATAACGAAACGTTTAGTCAAAATGAAACACCTGTAGCTTACTCTTGGGATTTTGGTGACGGTACCTTTTCAGGACTGAAAAATCCGATTCATGAATGGATTTTATCCTCTAACTACACTGTAGAATCAAGAATTGAAGATAGAGGCGGAGCACTATCCGAACCAGTAATTATGAATATTAGTGTAAACGATACATCAGATCCTACTATCGGACTAACAGTTCAAGGAGTGGATATCAAGGAAGGGTTGAGCCTTAGAACAAATGAAAGAGTCTTATTTGATGCTAGAACAACCGAAGACAATGTTCCAGATGAACAGTTGCTTTTCACATGGGACTTTGGTGATGGAAGAATAGTCAGTGGAGTGGGATTAGTAGAAATTGATCATGCATGGTTAGTCGGCACAGCCGATGGGATGCTGAATGTTCTAAATCTTACAGTTTCTGATGGGGTACATATATCCCATCTAGAAATTAACATTACAATCTTAAACAGACCACCTCGTTTGATTTTCGATCAGGGCTTAGAAACATACACCCTAACCCCGCTAACAATGCCTGCGATTTTCATAGATGATGACGGAATTATCCAGAATGTAACATGGTCATTTAATGAAACTGTAAATTTAGAGGGAGGAATCTTGAATCAGCTTTCCCCATTCACTGAGATTACTAGCGAAGAAGTCACCCCATCTGTTGCTTGGAGAACTCCGGGTATAAAAATCATAAATCTAAGTGTCACAGATGATGATGGGAATACAAGTACAACAACCATTACAGTTAACGTAATGAATCAGCGCCCAGTAGCATTATTTTCAAGGCCTAGTGATGGTACTGTCTCAACACAATATACCTTCCAAAGTACTTCATTTGATCCCGATGGAGATGATTCTGCAATGACCACAATTTGGTCCATTGAAGGCGAGGAAACAGTGACTAATCAGAGTGCAGTAGTTCATACCTTCCTTGAACCAGGAGTCTACACCGTTTCATTGCTCATTATTGATGAATTGGGCCTTGAATCGCATCTCAAATCATATCTGATATCAATAGAAAATCCTCTTCCGTTACCAATAATGACCGCATATGAAGCATCACTGAATGGAGAATTAGTTACGTCTCCTAGCGAAAATGTTAGCGAATTTGAATTCTGGCATCCATTATCCTCTGATGGAGGACTATTCGTAAAAGCAGGAGTGCCCGTTTATTTCTCAGGTGGTGGGTCTAGAGATGCAGATCCTAAATTTGAAGGAATGAATAATCCCGATCCGAACTCTCCAAGTTGGAATGGTATTACTTCATACACTTGGAACTTTGGAGATGCATCCCCAATTTCATCTGGTGAAAATATCTGGCATACATTTACAGTACCAGGAAGTTATCTCGTTACCCTAACTGTTCGAGACGGATATGGAACAGGAGATACCAATCAAACGCATCGTATGATACATGTTAGCTCACCTCCCACTATCTTAGTAGATTCTCTTTTCGAAGAAGAAATTGATTTGGACTCATCAGTGGTACTAATTCTATCATATGAAGATGAAGATATAAAATCAGGAATTTCTGCCTTCAGAGATACTGATATTTTGAGTGATAGCGATTCAGATGGTATTCTTGACAACGATCCAAACCAAGCTCTCAACGAAAATCTCAGACTATTTTGGGATATTGACCCGTCTGTAGATGAGAATGAAGATGGAGATTTCCAAAATGATTGGATTATCTCTACAGAAATGCCCTCTCTCCGTTGGAATGAATCGGGGATATATACTGTAATTGCAATGGTTTGTGATGATACAGATGCTTGTACAATCAAAGCATTCCAAATTGAAGTCGCAGATAATGACGATAGTGGACCAAGGTCACTTTCAGACTTCGAGTTAAGTGATTTACTTCCAAGTGATAGTAGTAGTTGGTTAATTTTGGCTTTAGTTGCCATAGTTCTAGTCCTTGGATGGGCAGTGATGAGGCAACCAAGCGAAGAAGAACAAGCAGTTGATGAACAACCCACTTATGATGTGACAGAAGTTCAGACAGAGGGAGGAATTCTCGGAATGGATCAGCACACACCACCTTCAAAACCAAAAAATCTTGACAGGGAAGATAGACGTAGTAATGATTCAGGATATGTCAGACCAGTTGGCTCAAGAAGGAGATGAAAATCATGATTAGAGGACGATTATTTCCTCTATTCATAATTATCTTCGCATTTACATTTCCATCCACTGCTCCAATTTCAAATTCAGTTGATGCGGCTTCAACATGTTCACTAACTGGGCAAACTACACCCGATTGGGGAGAAGATGCGGAATTAATTGAAACAACTGGCAATAAAAATTTCGAAGAAGACATTTTCTTTGGCCAACAAGGATTTTCTGTGGGAGGAGATCTCGACCCATTGACAAATGGTTTTGTAACATCTGTTAACGTATCAGATAGAGCATATACGGCTATTCGAATGAATATGGTTGAGGGATATAGGTACACTTTCTGTGTTAGTTTTGCTACCGCTCCTAATCAAACAGTTACAGGTGATCCTTCTGCGGACGTATACCTGATGGAAAATCTAGATTACGACCGATATAAATGGGATGATGCATTTGATGAAGGTGATGGAGGGAATCCTACATTTTTTTCATTCTTTGGATGGATTCCTTACAGAGATATACATGCATATGAAAATACTAGGAATGTCGATTTTTCTGTTACGTTTGAAGATGGTGGAAGTTCATCTTCACAAGGAATTTTTGGATCAGGGAATGATGATAGCATGTATCTAGTCCTAGATGCGAGAAATAATTCTAGAACGAATGATGCTTCATCAAGAGGTCAAAATATGGTTGCTCAAATCATTATTTTAGTTGAAGAAAGGGCTTTGTTACCAAAAACTACAGTCTACATGTTGTGTTGCTCACTTCCTTTGATGTTTGTAATAGCCCCGATTATCATTCATCAAAAATATGCGAGAGGAGCATGGGATGAAAGTAATGTAGAAGTAGAACTCATGCCAATGGTTGAGAATAATTCTAGTACGCCCAGTGCTTACAGAAATGAAGATTAATTACTCGTATTCTAACAAATCCCAAGCAATACATAAATCCTCAAAATTTATTCTTCCTTGACGTATTACATCGAAACTATCCTCCATCGTGGAGTAAACCAAGGACGAACCCAAAATTGGAGCATGGATCCTAGTCCAATCACCACCCTCTCCTGTCCCCATAATAGCAGTATCTGGTCCATTTTCTCGAGCCCCGACAGCTTTAGCCGCTTCTAAAACTCTCAATGCTCCTCCTTTAGTTGTCAATCTATAGCAAATCTTGACTATCGAACCCATGGAAGACATTGTATCCACTTGGCTAAGAATTTCATCAACAGGAGGAGGAGAACCGCCGTGTTCAGATGCAATTACTTTAGTTGACTCTCCAGCTAATGAGATTAATTTAGAACGTTCATCAGAATCAATATCTATTTCCAAATCGATGAAAGGAACACCGGATTGAATAGCGCTATGTAAAATTGCAATTCTTCCTGATTCTTCACCAGGGAAATTTCCCCCCTGACGTCGAGGCCTACAAGTGAATATATACGGTATTGTAATACCTGTTTTGAATCCCTCAATACAAGTATCAACTTGCACATCTTCTAAAGGAATCGAGTGAAACTCCCACTTCTTCATCTTACTTTTTCGTTGGTCTTCACCTTGATCTTCTTGAATAACCTCGACACGCTTTAACCAGAGATTATCGAATCTTACTTCTATCAAATCTGCACCCGCTGCAGTTGCCAAAGCCGCATCTTCTAACATTTCTTCCAAAGTATTACCCGACAGGGTCACGCACACTTTTGGCAGAGGCATCATCCCCGCTGACTAGCGATGCCTGTTTAATTATGATGTAAAGATAAACTTCTCCGAAGCGATGGAAAAATGCCTTTCTTGTACAAAATTGGACAATTAAGCCGCCTTGTTTATATGCCCTCAACTGGAGTATTAAAAGTTCTCAAAGGGCCCCTACGGGGCCCTTTGGCAAGAGGGGGTAAAAATATGGAAGAAAATTACGGTGCAGACAGTATCCAAGTATTGGAAGGGCTAGAAGCTGTACGAAAAAGGCCAGGGATGTACCTAGGAGACCCACATGATGGTTCAGCATTACATCACTGTATTTGGGAAGTCGTAGACAATTCTGTTGACGAACATCTTGCAGGACATACTGATTCAATCGACATCACCCTCCATCCAGATAATTCTCTCTCAGTAAGAGATTATGGCAGGGGTATCCCCGTTGGCATACACGAAGACTATGGAATATCTGCTGCAGAAGTGATAATGACAAAATTGCATGCAGGAGGGAAATTCGACAATAGTTCCTACAAAGTTTCAGGTGGGTTGCATGGCGTAGGAGTCTCAGCAGTTAATGCTGTTTCTGAATGGATGGAGATGACAATTCATCGTGATGGAATAATCTACTTTCAAAGATATGAAGCCGGCATTCCGGTAGAACCGCTAAGAGAAATAGGAACTTGTGATGATACTGGCACCAACATATCTTTCAAACCAGATCTGACCATATTTACTGAAGTCCTTGAATTCGACCTTGAAGAAGTTAATACTAGAGTTAGTGAAACCGCTTTCTTAAATGCTGGCTTGAAGATTATTATTTCTGACGAACGAAGTTCTGAATCCCACGTTGTTGAACATTTGTATGAAGGTGGCTTAGCAGAATACGTTGGACAACTCAACGAACGTAGAGAAGTCCTTCATTCCGAAGTAATCAAGATCAAGGGTGAAAAGAATATCGAGAAGGGCAATGTGGAAGTAGAACTCGCTTTACAATGGTCAGACGCATTTAGTGAATCCATTCGTTGCTATACAAATATCATCCGAAACAAAGATGGGGGCACACATATGTCTGGATTGCGTACAGCACTTACTAGCTCAGTCAATACATATGCCAAGAAAAAGAACCTACTGAAAGGAGATTCGTTATCAGGAGACGATGTTCGCGAGGGGCTTGCGGCAGTGGTTAGCGTAAAACATCCTGACCCGTCATTCTCGTCCCAAACCAAAGATAAGTTAGTTAGTAGCGAAGTTACTGGTATCGTTCAGACAATAGTGTACGATAAATTAGGAGAATTTTTTGAAGAAAATCCAACAGTAGCAAAACAAATTGTTGACAAAGCAGTATTAGCATCTAAAGCACGTGAAGCCGCAAGAAAGGCACGTGATCTAACCCGCAGAAAAGGAGTTCTAGAAGGAGGAGGTTTGCCAGGTAAACTT
>CAZRCY010000079.1:3017-7132 GCA_964598735.1 uncultured Candidatus Poseidoniales archaeon | reverse complement strand
TGTTCAGGTCTGGCCGTGCAGTATGTACTGGCGGAAAAAATGAACAAAACATCCACACTGGAATCGAGAGAATGATTGGAGATTTGAGAGCAGCAGATATTGAGACATGGGATCTCAAGGATGTAAAAATTGAAGTTCAAAATATGGTTGCAACTTATGCATTACATTACCCAGAAGATTACGATGGTATTTCCAAAGACGTAGACCAACGTATGAAAATCGTGAAAGACCCAGGTCACAAAAATTCAAACAGTGGAGGATGGCGCGCTCCTACAGAAGAAGAAGTAGCTATGCCTGAAGATACTAGCCCACTTACCACCCTTCCAGTAGGTGAACCGTTAGCAGGGCTACCTCGTCATCTTAATCTTAATCATTTGACTTTCCATCTACCTTTCGATAAAGTTGAGTATGAGCCAGAGCAATTCCCAGGCTTGATTTATCGAATAGATTATCCTAAGGTAGTTTGTTTGATTTTCGGAAGTGGAAAGATGGTAATTACAGGTGCACGTCACAAGGACGAGATTTTAGAGGCTATTGAATTCATCAAGGATGAATTAGCAGATCTACTCTACGAATAATTGAATTTGAGCGATTGATTGATACACAGCCGAATGGCTGTGGTGGTATGGTGGCCTCATCAGTAGCGCGGTCTCGAAGGGCGGCGTTGTCAATTGTTTTGATTTTTCTTCTATCCACTCAGTTAGTATTATTTCAATCCCCTGCGGCCCTAAATGACCAAAACCCTTCGTTTGAGGTAACGGATGTCCGCTCTTCCCCGGGTTCTGTCGATGTTCCAGAATGGGCAGTTGGAGATGTATGGACATATGATGCATTTTTCGATGTTGAAGATTTGATTTCTTCTGGGGCTCCGGGCTCAAGTATAGGTGTACTTCGTGGTACATTAACTAAAGAAGTAGTTGAAACGACAATCATGATGATTGAAAATCAATCTACAATCGTTTACGTCGTTGAATCTTCAGGGACATTCCAAAAAAATGGAATTACCTTAGTTGCTCAAGGCACTTCAATTAATGCTGATTTGAGAGTTAGTTATGATTCTGATGAACTTATCAGAGCATCAGATCTCGGTCAAATATCTTATTCTCAAGAATTAGATGTAGATTTGAATAACATTCCATTTCCTGCCAGCCTTCTTTTGGGTAGTTCTCTCGCTCTCGCAGACATCTCAATAGGAACTCAATACTCTCCTCCCAAGGAATATTACGATTTTCCAATGGCAGTTGGGGAGTATTGGAATACATCCGTAACAACTGGAACAACATGGTCTGGTTCTGTTTATCAAAATCTTTTCGAGTTGCCAGAAGATTCTGAGGAACCAAGCGAAGAATCCCACGGAATCACCGCTGTAGGTAATCCAGGGGTTGGTTACTCTGGGTGTGCTACTTCTCTAAATGCTACTTCGTTTAATTCAACAGGCGCAGTTACTGGTTTTCGATGGTATTGTCCCGCAGCAAAAGGTGAGGCATGGTGGCATCAAGAGTTAGATTTAGGTTTACAAATTGACTTCAAATTGTTGACATACACTCCTGCTTCTCGAGATCCAGTTATCTCTGTAGAAACAGCGTTTCCTGCTTGGCCTCTAAATACGAATATGGGTGCTTGGGTGAATTTAACAGATCCTTCAACCGGTTCTCCATTAGGTAATCAAGCAGTACAATTTAGATATGAATCTACAGGGGATTATCGTTCACTTTCTACTGCCACTAATGGTAGTGCATATGTTGAATTTGATACAGGTGCTTGGCCAGATCCTTCTCCTACAACATATGACTATGCTAGTCATGGAGTTATAGGTTGGGATTCTTCTACCAAATCTGTAGGAGTCACAACCATGATTTTAGATGAGAATTTAGTAGAAATAGATCTTGTAACTTCAGCATCAGGTGTTTCTGTCACTAGAATACGAGGAGATGTGACCGAACAATTAAATTCAGTTACAGGATTTACTACAATTCCTAATGATGTGTTAGAATTTTCAATTCCTGTACGTAATCTAGGAATCCTTCAAGCTCCATCCACAGAAATAGAAATTACCTCTCCCGATGGAAGTACAACCAGAGCAAATATCCCTAGTTTACCTGCGTTGGGTGAGGTTAGAGTAGACGTCCAATGGACAGTCCCTTCTGAACAATCGATTGGCGATTCCATTCTCCAATTTGAAGTAGACCCTGATTCCTTGGTTACAGCTGATGCAAACAGAACCAATAATGCAGATGTGTTCAATATTTTCGTTGGTCGACTTCCTGTTGCGGATTTGACTCAGATGAGTAGTTTTTACACATTTACAACTGTTGTATTAGACGCGTCTTCATCTAATGACCCAGATGGTTTTACTGACATATATTGTTATTTTATGATAGAAGACCCTCTTGCAATTGACGATAATGATGGTGACCCTACAGATGGTTTCATTGAGCGAGAAATCTATACTAACTCAACACAAGATTGTGTTGTAGAATGGTCATGGGATGATGATGGTGAATACGAAATAGGATTGAGTATTGTTGATGACGAAGGCGACACAACAGTAACTAACATGACAGTAGAAGTTCTCAATCGTGCACCAGAGGTAGTAGTTTCTTCAGATCGATCTAGTATACCTGTAATGGATAGAATTACTTTCAACGTCTTCCAACATAGTGATGTAGACACAATTACTCCAGAAGCCCCTGTTGATTTTCTTTGGGACGCTGATTGTGAACAAGGTAGAGTAACGCAACTTTGTACAGTCACTCCTCTGGTAGAGGGAATTTACACTATGGGTGCCAGCGTAACTGACGATGACGGAGCCGTCACCTCAAGTACCCACAGTATCAATGTGACAAATATCGCTCCATGGAATGCATCTATATCTGCTTCCCATGAAAATGGTACTCCTATAGAGATGGACTCTCAAATGGTTTGGCATGTTCTAGAAGACCAGCCGATTGTATTTGCAGGCACTGCTGAAGATTCGTCCAACGATATTCCGTCATTAAGTTATGAGTGGTGGCCAGATGTAGAAGTCGATCCAACTAATTCGTCTAAGGATGATGAAGCCGGAGCATCCTCATTGCTAACATATTCTTATGAGACTCATGGAATGCATGTAATCAATATGCAAGCTACAGATAATGATGACTTACGAACAAGTATTGCTAGAGGTTGGTTGATGGTACAAAATGTACCTCCAACTATTGACTCATTTCCCTCACAACTTCCAATTGCTGAAGATCAGGTCCTATCAGTAACAGGGTCTTTCCATGACACGTCTTCAGATATTGAGACACTTCGTGCCTGTTGGGACATTAATCCTGCTTCGAACACAGATTCCGAGGGATCGGCAGAAGATGATTGCGATATCGAGGGAGCAGATTTAGCATACTCATGGCCAGATGCAGCGACAGCCCCCTCACAGATAGTTTTCCATGTCACAGATGACGATGGAGAACGAGCAGTTGAAATGCTCAATATCACCGTTCGGAATCTTCGTCCAAAGGGTGCGATTAACATGACTGAAGGGCCGTTCGAAGTAGGTCAAGAAATAGTCTTCTCAGGTGAAGGAACAACTGATTCAAGCCAAGACATGCCTCGATTAACATATCGTTGGGATTTCAACACCGCATTCGATTCCGATGATGACGGATTTACAGCTAATGATATCGAGGACCAAGGATTTACAGTTTCTCATACTTTTACTGAACCGGGTACCTATATTGTACGATTAACAGTTGGTGATGAATCTGAAGAAGATACAGTAGATGTACAAATTTTAGTTGAAGATACTCGATTCCTAGGGCTGAATGTTGGTTTCGGAGAGGGAGGTACTACTACTGTAGTAATTCTAATTCTAACATTAGTTCTTCTTTCACTTCTAGTTGGAATTGGTATCATGAAACGAGGACGTGTAAACGAGTTTGATGCTTATGGAACAATCCCAGCATCTCAATTCAATATCGGAGGTACTCAACCTCCTATGCCAAATGCCCCCCCTCCAACTTATGCATTTGGTGCTGAAAACGCTGCTCCTCCTGTTCCTACAGAAGGCCTTCCAGCTGGATGGACGATGGAACAGTGGAATCATTATGGACAACAATGGTTAGATACGCAGCAAC
>CAZRCY010000079.1:0-2917 GCA_964598735.1 uncultured Candidatus Poseidoniales archaeon | reverse complement strand
GCTCCTCCGGTAGAATCAGGAAAATCACGTGAATTATCTGATCCTCTTCCTTCAACAGATATTTTAGATTTTGATTTGTGATTAATATGGTAGATATTTTCAGACTTCTAGGTCTCCCATCACCTTCCTCGAGTTCTGTTTCTAAGGATAAAGAAAGTTCAGGATTATCTAACCCTTCAGGTCCAACAAAAATGCCATCATCTAATTCCTCTGATTTCATGAACTTATCATCAATAGAGTGGGCAAGAAAAGCAGGAACAATTTCTCCGGATCGTCATTTGAGGTATATTCAGCCCGATAATCGTCATACTATACCTCATTCAGAAATTTCTGATTGTCTTCAAAATGGAGATGTAGTAATTATTGATTTGCGTCGATTAGCGCATATGGAAGCACAAAAGAGTGCATGTCGTCGTAGAATCCAAGAGGTTGCTCGTGATTTATCCATTCACGCCTTTGTTCTTGATGCTTCTGAAGATTTGATTTTAGTGCCAGGAGTTGGAATTTCTGTTGATGTTGATAGACATATTTTAGGCATTGAAACAGATTTAATCTGAATCCATTTTTTGTTTCCAACTAGTAGGGTGAATCCCTCCTAACATATAATCAGATATTTGAGTCAAAATTGGGATATCTTCTATTTCATCTATGTTTATTGATGAGGGCTTGATAATTGAATCGACTTTCAAAACAACCCATTCAGCGACGGCGTCCAAGGGTAATTTGTAACACTCTAAAAGGGTAGTTTCAATTGCTGCAATAGCAGTTTTAGGTGCAGTAGCCATTTCTGTAATATCTCCCAAACTGTTGATTTCACCCCATTCTGATTCGTTTCTGGGAATTGGTTTTCTCGTCATATTCACCATTTCAAATGATTTTGAATTCACGGGGAGAATTGCTAGAGTCGCCTTCCCTGTTTCTTTCAGATTAAGTAGAGTATCTCTAGGTCTACCTTCTCTATTTGTTGAAAGACTCATGCCAAGTAAGGGGGGAGTATTGGACACAACAGATATAGAACTCATAGGTGCTAAATTTGGAACTCCATCTTTTGAAATTGTAGATACAAGAATCAGAGGTCTTGGTGAAATTATTGCTGAAAGCCATCTTGCTCTTTCTTGATGATTCATTTTATCCACTTCTAAAGAATCGATATCAGAATTCAGATCAAATTTTTTCTGATTTCCATCAAACCAATCATCTAAATCTCCTCTAGATACTTCATCAGATGCATAAGCAGTAAAATCTCGATATGCTTCCCATCTCTTTATTTCAGTTTCATTTTCTCCTCTTTCTCTCTTTCTTTCAATAGAATTATTCGCATACACTACGCATCTGTCTAGGAATTTGATGATACTATCTTTCTCATCGACAGACATATGTATTCCTCATTGATTTTCGATATCAAGAATTTTTAGTAATCGTTCAACATGACCATTTGATTTCACACCTTTTCCACACCATTGGATAATCCCATCTTGACCGATGATGTAGGTGCTACGAATCGCACCCATGTACACCTTTCCATAGTTCTTTTTTTCACCCCATGCGCCATACAGTTGATGAATTTCAGTATCTGAATCAACAATAAGGTCGAAATTCAAATTTTGCTTATCAATAAAACGAAGATGACTTGAAGCTGAATCTCTTGAGACGCCTACAACGGTCCAATTTTCAGAATTTAGGACGGGCATAGCATCGCGAAAATCACACGCTTGTGTGGTACACCCGGGCGTACTATCCTTAGGATAGAAGTAAAGGATAATTCCTGTTTTTTTGAGATTTTCTGAAAGTGTCCAATCGTCGTCGTTCTGTAGTTTTGCTGTGAAATCAGGAGCTTTATCTCCAACATCCGGTCCGTTCATGTCAATCCCACTCGTTCGTGATAGTCAATACTATGTTTTTATTCTGGGCCACTTTCAGTAAACTCAACTATGTTAATCGCATCTTCGGATAGTTCAGACAAGGTCTTTCTCCCGTCTCGGCGACGTATTACTAGCCCTAGTTCGCTCATTCTTGTTACTGCAGCTACTCTCCTAAGCTGTAGAATTGAATTGGTCCAGTTAAATGTAGTTCCTTCTCCAAATTTTCTTTTCATTCTAGCATCCAGTCTTTCGTTACCAACCGCGCCGCCTCTCATTCCATCGATTATTGTCCTCATAATATTCCATTCCAAGGGCAGGCGATGGTGAATTGAATCTAGAATCAAGGTTCGTTCCAAGGGGCTAAACGGTCCTTCGTGGGGGAGATCCCTATCGAGGATAGGGTTTGGTAATTTTGCCAAGTCTAAGCCATGTGGTGTTAAACGATATCCTTCCGAGTCCTTAGTCGACCATCCAATAATTTCCATGGCAGATAATTTAGTTGAACCGCCCGGAGAGCCTATCATCCAGTTAATTGCCCTGCTTCTTGCTGAATCGTCAAGATGACTGAATCCTGCTGCCAACCTTTCTCCTCTTCCTCTGCCAAACTGATTGTCCTCTTCGGCTAATTTCTGACCATTTAGTCTCAACATTTGATTCATTGCGTCCTTGTATGCTCCATGTGGCAAGGATCTTTTTGTCTCACTGGTTAACGACCACAACAGCCGCAGTGCATGTTTCAGGGGTAGCAACCTTAGAAGGCCAGAAGGTAGTAATTCATTTTCTAGTCGTCCAATGTTAGTTCCAATTACTGGTTCTCCTCTGATTGAATCTAAACGAAGAAAATGTCGATTTCCTCTTTCTCTTTCAGCCAGTGAATCCCCTGCCTTTGCTCTCCTGTTCCATGCCCTCTCTGCCAGACCTGAAAGATTCCGTGTCTCTGTCGAAGGCATATCTGTTTGCTTTTCTTTATTGTTTGAATTTGAATTCGCGCTGTGGATTAACCATTCTTCTAGTGTGATTCCTCTGTCTTGAGCAGCCTGAATCCATTGGATTAA
>CAZRCY010000078.1:4510-7161 GCA_964598735.1 uncultured Candidatus Poseidoniales archaeon | reverse complement strand
CGGCTGATTGGTAATCATTCCCAAACCAAACATTTGTTTCTGAAACCTTTAATCCCTCAACGACATGAGCAGCTGTCAAAACCCATCTTTCCCCGATTAGTACTCCGGAACCAGAATATACTTCTCCATCTGCATTTGCACCTTCAATGTATACTACACTGCTAAAGTCTGGATAATCTGTTGAATCGTATGGGGCTATATTATCACCAAGATATTCAAACAAGTTTTTTGAGACGTCATGCCGAAATCCAAATTCTGGAGTATTATCAGGTGAATCTAATATTACAATAGCAGTTACAGCAACAATCAACATTACAACTACTACCAAAGCAAATACTACTACTCCTAAAGCAATCAATATATTACGACCTTTCTTTTTTTCTTGAACAACTGGAACATAGTAATTTATTTTTGAACTGAGATTCTGCTGATCAATAATTGGAAAGAAATTAGGGTAATAGAGCCGCGTGTAATGTAAAGCATGCTCGGGAGGATGCCCCTGAACGATTAAAGAATCGTAGTACAATTGATCATTATTCATCATATCACATCAAGCATCTAATGGATTAGATTGAATTAATTGCATCAATTCAGCTCTTGCATCAGATTTATCGAAGAATACGCCTTTCATTGAACTAGTCGTCATTACTGCATTCTGCTTAGCAACCCCTCTACAACGCATACATCCATGACGAGCTTCGACAATTACTGCACAACCTAGCGGTGAGATATGGGTTTCTAAATCATTGGCTACTGATTGTGTTATTCTTTCTTGATTCTGCAATCTTTTAGCATGCATATCTACAAGACGAGCTAGTTTACTAATTCCTACAATTCTATCGACCGGTATGTATGCAACATGTGCTTTACCACTGAATGGTTGAAGGTGATGTTCGCATGTAGAATGAAATTCAATATCTCTCAATAATACAATACCATCGTATCCTTCAGCATTAAAAGTAGAAGACAAGATATCAGTAGCATCCAAATGATACCCCGAAAAAATCTCGTCGAATGATTCAATGACTCTCTCAGGGGTATCCCTCAAACCTTCTCGTGATGGATCTGGATCGAGGTATCCTAGGAGTGTCTTTACAGCTTGTTCAGCCTCATCTTTTCCAACCATTTTATTCCTCCAACCTACCGTGTCTTGCATCAATTTCATCCAATTGATCTAACAATTTCCTGCATGCAGTTCTAATTGCGTCTGCTAAACTAACATACTTTTTCTCATCACCAACATGTCTCTTCAGGTCCTCAACAATCTGCTGAGGCATGTCTAGACTGACCTTGGGCATGTATCGCGGTGTAAACTCTCCATAATAATACCATGGTATTACTCAGGTAATATCAGGATATGCTTTCTACTAAGTCTTCTCTATTGAATTGTTTAGACGCCCACCCAGTTGCAACCAATGCATATAACAAACTACTGCCCATCCATAACATCGCATGTACAATTGAAACATCGCCCAATAAAGATGCCCTCATTCCCAAACATATGTTGAATATTGGAGCGATAAACCACCATGCTTCAATATTTTCCATATTTACGAATTGGGCAAACAATGCGGGGCCAATAAACAAGATTACCATAGGACCGAGTGTTGACCCTGCTTCTTTCACAGATCTTGCTCTCATTGCAACAGCCATTTCTACAGCGACTACAAAAATTGCAAATAGCAAAATTGTGAACACGAAAAGAATCCAACCAACTATCGATACGGTTGGAGGCGTCAATATCCCTGCTGCCAGGAATCTAATTGCAACGAATAGGCCAACCAATTGCAATAGCACTGATGCGCTTGCAATAATTGCTACTGCTAACCATTTGCCCCACATAAGATCTGATCTGGCGATTGGTGTAGTCAATAATGCTTCTAATGTTCCTCGTTCACGTTCTCCTGCAGTTAGATCTATCGAAGGTTGTACTGCGGATGTAGCAGTCCATAATGAGATAATGAATGGAACAAATAGTGCAAATGTAAACGCTGCTTGCTCCCCAGAAGTGGCAATATCCGCTGCTTCTACTGTGCCATCCCAAGTGACTGGGTCGTAGACGTCATCAAGTTCTAATTGATTTTCAGACAAAGTAGAATCAATTATTTCATCCTCCCAGATATCAATTTGGTTCAACAATCTTGTTCTAGCCTCCCTAGATAATTCATCGGTACTATCTGAAAATATGACATATTCCCAATTTTCTGAGGCGTTACCGTCTCCATCTCGAAGTAACAAAATTGCATCAAATTCTCCATTTCTTATGGATAATGAAGCATTATCCCTTAAAGTATCGTGATCTGAAAGTGACTTATTTTCATCAAAGTGAGTATTACTATATTCGACAATCACAGATGTTGAATTTAATAGAGTTACCAATTCATCAAAACTGGCTTGATCCTCTTCGATTAGTAATTGTACCGAAACAGAATATTCACCAAGTTCTTCTGCTTCCCCCTGTAAAAACATAGGAACTGCAACAAAAATAATTGGGAAAAGAATTAGAGGGACTAGTAACATTGCTGCTAAAGTTCTCCAGTCTCTTACGAAATCTAGTAATTCTTTAGACGTTACAGTCCAAATAATTTGAAGTCTACTCATTCATCTTCACCCCTATTTTGTGAACGTTCTTTACGAGAAAATATCCCGAG
>CAZRCY010000078.1:0-4410 GCA_964598735.1 uncultured Candidatus Poseidoniales archaeon | reverse complement strand
CTCATTCATCTTCACCCCTATTTTGTGAACGTTCTTTACGAGAAAATATCCCGAGTAAAATATTAGAAATTGCCGAATCTTTCTCTACGGGCTCGCTTCTTGCTACATCTCTTGTCAACGAAATATACGCGTCCTCAAGGTCTTCAGACGATGTGTTCTCAAGTAATTCATCTGGAGATCCATCAGCTCTAATTGTACCGTTATGTAGAATTATTATTCTGTCGCAGATTCTCTGTGCTTCTGATAACATATGTGTACTGTATATCACTGTGCCTCCATCATCTCCTAGTTGTTTCACTAAATCCCTTACTTTTCTTGCGCTGGTAACATCTAATCCAGCTGTTGGTTCATCTAATAACAGTAAATCCGGACCATGTGCAATTGCTCGAATCAATGCAATTTTTTGTCGCATTCCTCTGGAAAAGCCACGAGTAGGGCGATGTAATTCCTCTTCAATGTCAAGCGCATTAGCAAATCTATGAGTTCTATCCCACGATTTTTCATCATTTCGACCATGTATTCTAGTATGATATCGAATATTTTCCCATGCTGTTAATCTACTGTACAATCCTGTTGATTCGGGGACGACTCCCAATCTCCCCCTAACCTCATCAACTGGTTTATTTTCTCCATCGTCAACGAATCTTACGGTGCCATTAGATGGGCGATATACTCCGCACAATAGTCTGAGAAGAGTGGTTTTCCCTGCCCCGTTCCCACCAACCAGTCCTACAATTTCCCCTTTATTTAATTGAATACTAACGTTTGAAAGCGCGGCTACATCGCCAAAATTTTTGGACACTCCGTCTACTACAAGCAGAGGAGAAGGCATTTTCCACCTCAAGATATTACTGATTCTACCGCGGAGCTTAGTCCAGGGTGAGCTTCTTCAACATGATTAAATCTAGAAACTAATGCAGACATGTGTTGGGATAGTTCATTTCTGTCTATACCTGCATCAATTAAATTTGCAATCATCATCATGCCTCCTTGAATTGCACCAGCATCAAGATAAGCATCGTTAGAAATTGTACCATCTGATCTAAGCGAATCCAAAGCGTTAGCAAGAGAGTCAATTAAATCTCTTACAGCACTTGATTCAATAGATAAAATAGAGTTCGAAATTGGCGTCAATACTGATTGCATCAGGTCATGGGAACCGTTGGGTCCATTTTACTCCATCGGGTTTTATGTTCTCTGAAGAATCTCAACTAGAACTCCTCCAGTTGACTTAGGATGAACAAATGCAATCATCGAACCATGAGCTCCAACCCGTGGGGTTTCATCAATCATTTGAACTCCATTTTCTAATAATACACTGATTGTATGTTCAATATTTTCTACTCGAAATGCAATCTGTTGTATACCCTCACCACGTTTTTCAATAAAACGACCTATTGGTGAGTCTGGACTAGTAGGTTGAAGTAATTCAATTTTTGGAGAAATATCTGATCCACCATTCATAGAGAAAAAACGAGCAATTACTCCATCATTTGGCAATTCCTCATCATCTTCCATCATCAATCCTAACGCAACCCAAAATGGAGATCTGTTATCTAAACTATTCACTGCTATTCCAATGTGATCAATTTCAATACTCATTGTTTCACCTCAAATCCCGCTAGGTGCTCTCCAAGTCCCGAAAACTGATTTCATTGTAGTCATCACTTCTCCAACTGTAGCACCCGATTTAACTGCATTCAAAATATGTGGGAACAATTGATCGTTAGAATTGCAAGCAATGGTTAATTCATTCAAACTATTTCTCACATCATTTTCATTTCTTGATTCTCTATGAGATTTCAGTCGTTGGATTTGGTTTTTTACATTTTCAGGATTTAGGACCTGCCCAGCATCCATTATTTCCGAATTATCAATAGCATGATTGACGCCAATTATCTTTCTACTTCCAGATTCGATATCGGATAATTGCAACCATGCTGAATCATGAATTGCACGTTGTTGAAATCCTCTCTCAATTCCATTCATTGCACCACCATTATTGATAATTTCATTGATTTTCGTGGATGCGCCATCACGAATCTGCTTGGTTAAATATTCTACATGAATCGATCCAGAGAGTGGATCAACTACCTCAGGTACTCCAGTTTCTTCACTGAGGATTTGTTGAGTTCGTAATGCAATCTTAACTGATTCTTCTGTAGGTAATCCAAGTGCTTCATCGAAAGCATTTGTGTGCAATGATTGAGTTCCACCTAAGACGGCTGCTAATGCTTGATAGCTAACTCTTACAACATTATTCATTGGCTGCTGCGCTGTCAAAGTTACCCCTGCAGTTTGTGTATGAAATCGTAATTGTGATGATTTAGGATTGGTTGGATTATATCGTTCTGTAACAATATTATGCCATAATTCACGTGCTGCCCTAAACTTCGCAATTTCCTCAAAAAAATCATTATGGCATCCAAAGAAAAACGATATTCTCGGAGCAAAGGTGTCAATATCAAGACCAGAACTTATCGCTGCATCTACATATTCTATTGCATTAGATAAAGTAAATGCTACTTCTTCTATTGCTGTAGAACCAGCTTCTCTAATATGATAACCACTAATTGAAATTGTATTCCACATCGGAGTGTTTTCTGCGCACCATTTCATTACATCTGTTGTTAATCTTAAACTTGGTTCTGGAGGGAAAACATAGAGGCCACGCGCAATATATTCCTTGAGAATATCATTTTGAATCGTTCCCCTCAATTGATCACGATGAACTCCTTTTTCATCGGCTACGGCAACATAAAGAGCAAACAAAATGGATGCAGGAGCATTGATAGTCATTGAGGTCGATACCTGGCCTAAGTCAATTCCCTCAAATAATAATCTCATATCATCTATCGAATCAATGGCCACCCCTACCTTTCCAACTTCTCCGTAAGATAACGAATCATCACTATCCATTCCTAATTGTGTGGGTAAATCAAATGCAACACTCAAGCCTTTTTGGCCTTCTTCTAGTAATAACTTGAAACGTTCATTGGTTGCTTCAGCAGTAGAAAAACCAGCATATTGACGCATTGTCCATCTTCTTGACCTGTACATTTTCTTGTGAATACCACGAGTATATGGTGGATTACCTGGGGTTGAATCATTCGAAATTGGAATCCCTGGAAAATCAATTCCGCCAAGAGTTCTGCCTTCGTCTTGGTCCGAATCCATGAATTGGCATAGGGGTAATGAACATCATCCTGTCGTTCATCTTCGAGTGGTGTAGGAATCAATAACCGATATCAAACTATCACATTGCTCCTCTGTAATGGCTCCTGAAGTCACACGTTCACGAACAAATTCTTTTGCTGCATTGACATCTTGTCTCTCTCCTTTAGCCCATATTGTCCCGAGTAAAACTGAATGCTGTTCAGGAGAAACTTCGATCTCCTTCAATAATGCTCTCATTTCATACCTATATTCCACGTGTTTGGAACGATTCAATCGACGTGCACGAGTTGCACGTTGTTCTACCTTCTGATTATTTCTTTTTGCCTTTGAAATTCTACGAGGTGTTCGTTCTTTCTTCTCTTCAACCGGCTCGGGTTTTACGGCTTGAGAGCTTATTTGAGATCCATATCCTTGAGCCTGTGCAAATTCCTGAGCACCTTTGAGCAAATCAGAGGTACGATCTGCATCAGATTGAACCTCGACTATTGGTTCTTCAGTATTAGTCTCAAGAGTAGTTAATCCAAGTGATTTACGTTCAGCTCCATCCTGAATCGATATTTCTTCAGGTGCTGCAATAGCAACATCTTGAATAATTTCCGATGAAGGGGGCTTTACTTCTTCTACCACTTCTACTGTTACTTCTTCTACTATTTCAGATTCTACAATTCCAGAAGGAACAATCTCTCCATACTGCTTCTGTACTGGAGCAGCAGGAGATGATTGGGCTGTATTGGGATGGATATTTGGTTGAGCTTTTTCAGCAGTAGGAGAAGGGGGGAAACCAGATGTTTGGTTAGTTGGCTGAGAACGAGGGCGAGGAGGGGCTCTCCTTCGTCCACCCTTACCTCTACGTGCCAGAACTCGACCTCCAATGCTTATTCCGTAGAATCCCCCCTCTAAAGGGTTCCTAGACTCACGACCATGCAATTGCAGTCATATCCGTTCTTAACATCTGGTCAACAGCGGAATCAATTAGTTCAGTCGGACCTGAAGAAATCATCTGTAATCGTCCAAGTAAAGCAATCATTGTTCCGTTATCTATACAGTACATCTTAGGTGGCCAATGGCCTGTAGCACCCCTCTCTTCACACATGATAGAAGTCATATTTCTAATTCGTTCATTACAAGCTACACCTCCACCCAAAAGGAGTTCGGATTTACCAGTATGTGCTAACGCCCGTTCCGCAACCTCGATGCATGCTGCAAATGCATGCTCTTGCAATGACCAACAAA
>CAZRCY010000077.1:5187-7174 GCA_964598735.1 uncultured Candidatus Poseidoniales archaeon | reverse complement strand
GGATTAGATTTGATATGGATGGCACTGATATTTCTCCCAGAAACGATCCAAAGGGAAAGACTGAAGAAAATCCTAGTGGATTGATTCAAGATCATCGAGCATTTATTGAGCATACTCGAGAATTGCTAGAACAATGCGGTCTTCCATTGTGTACTAGGACATATACTCAACCGCTTTCCTCCATAAACGAAACTAGAATGAATTTAATTTTACCAAGAGATGCGGTTACTGTTACCGGTTTGACTCCTGTCCTCCATGATGTGTCTGATGCAGTTTATGAAGAACTTGTGAGTAAGATGCTTCCCTTAAGTGCAGTATTTGTTATTATCACAATGGTTCTCCTCCATCGGAGTCCTAAAGTGGTAATAATTTGTGGGACTCCTATTCTTTTTAGTTTATTAATTACATTTGGTGCTACGGTTTTACTCGATATTGAGCTAACTCCAATGATTATCTCCGCAGGCCCTATCTTGGTAGGTTTAGGAGTAGATTATGCTCTTCACCTGACAAATAGAATTGAAGAAAATAGGAATGATATTCTTGATGAACATACGCAAAAGGTATGGGATGCCGAAAGAGATGGAAGACAAATAGAATCCTTAGATCCTTGGGACGAAGAATTGTATCTCAAAGCAACGGTCGCTGCCGCTGAAACTAGTGGTCATGCAATTATGCTATCTGCATTAACCACAATTATTGGGTTTAGTGTTCTTACATGGACGGAGTTGGTACCAATTCGGCCAATGAGGACAGTTGGTACCACCCTTCTTCTTGGAATTTTCATCACGTTTATGTTATCCTTGATTATGGTTCCAGCGTTAGCATATATTCTTCGCTACAGAAAGGGGAGAAGTTCAGCAACTGATAATTTATGGTCCAAAATTGGACAGATACCGCTTAGGTGGACTTGGACCGTTTTAATTGTTTCAATGTTAGTTACTGCATTTGGTGTGTATTATCTTGAAGAAGAATTAGGTAAAGATATTACAGGGGCTTCATCCGAAGTCCCTCCTGGTTTAGTTACCTATGAAGCCTTAGCGGAGTATAGTCGAGTTTTTGAAGGCGGCCAGACGAATATGTTCATTGTTGATGCTACAGATAGGGGGAGAATGAATGATACGGCGCCAATTCGTGACTTACCTGTATTAGATGCAATTGAAAGGATTCAGGTAGAAGATATTGATACTGTGGATAATACTACCTCAATCTCCTTAGTTACGATTCTAAAATCAATACCTGTATCTATACCTAATCCTATTACAACGGATGAAATCTATTCAGATACATTATGGGGTATTCTTCACTCTGAATGCTGGGAAAACCCTACTGCAGGTCCAGAATGTCCATTCTTTCAATTGACTTCTAGAGATACAATGGTCAATGTTGCCTTTGACACCCTGTCTCCTGAAGTCCGTTCAATGCTTATGAATGCCGATTCTGGTTTTGGTGAAACAAAGACTCTTGTTTATGTCAATCAACCATACATATCTTTGGGAGATGCTGGGCTGTTAAGAGAAACCATTGACCAAAGACTAACTGGAGAGAGTTGTGTTGATGGGGATGCAAAAAGATGTACTGCAGTTGGTATGGATGGAGTAGAAAATACGTTGTTGACTGGAGGATTACCAGTTTCATTGGATATTAATTCAGGAATACATGAGGCACAAGCCGAGACAACAATCGCTACGATGATTGTATTACTCTTTGTTATGTCAATACTATTTGCATCTCCAAGATTAGCCACATTTACGATGATAGCTGTAGGAGCAGTAGTACTTTGGCAGCCATTATTGATGAAATTAGGTGGGGGTGTGAATGTGAATGTATTTACTGCTATGATTGGAACAATTGTATTTGGTATAGGAGTTGACGATTCAATACATATTGTTGACAGAATTAAGGATGAGAAAGAAACCCCAAGTGGTGTCTCTAAAGCAGTTGAGAAGACAGGCCAAACCATCTTCGAGACTACCGCTACAACTTCAGC
>CAZRCY010000077.1:0-5087 GCA_964598735.1 uncultured Candidatus Poseidoniales archaeon | reverse complement strand
CGTTGAGGGTGCAGGGAGTAAGCCCCTTTTTGTTCACCATTTGGCTGGTTGCATTCAACTTAGCATCCGACCCGCCCCTCGGCGACGCTCGTCGACGGGACTGTTTGGACTTGCTCCAGTGGGGTTGTTCGTTCCATCCGTAAACAGGCGACCTCCTCCTTTCGGATTCATCGCACACACCTGCCACGGTTCGTTTCTTCTACATGGCCGACCCTCTCGGATCCTCGGCGTAAACCGAGCCACTTGCGTCGTGGAGAGGGGACTTTCCTCAGTGTCTCGCACTGTCAGCAACCCTCCTGCTCCCTCGTCTAACGGGAAATGTTTGATGATTTTAAACAAACGGTATTATTTTGAAAATAATAATAATTCCCTTATACCTAATTATTAGTTTTTTTTAAATTGTTATTAACGATGCGAAGCTATGGTTCAGAGCCAAGACGCCAGCTTAGTAAATGAAAGGAACAAAACAGATAGTAGTGCTACTCACTATGACGTCATAGTTGTAGGCGGCGGTGCAGCGGGTGTTGGGGTCGCAATTGCTCTCGCTCATGCGGGGATAGAAAATTTCCTACTAATAGATCGAAATGAGATTGGTTCCTCCTTTGCAGCTTGGCCCGATGAGACACGTTTCATTACTCCTTCATTTCCGAGTAACTCAATAGGTATGCTTGATTTGAATTCGATTGCTGTAGGTGTTTCTCCGGCATTCAGTATGCGCGTTGAACACCCGACTGGTAGTGAGTTTGCAAAACATCTCCAAGATCTTGCTACTTTCTTTGAACTTCCAACACAAGAACATACAAATGTGAATAATATCGAAAAGAAAGATGGATTATTCCATCTGGTCACAGATGACCAGACTCTACTGGCCACAAATGTCATTTGGGCTGCTGGAGAATATCAATATCCAGGATCTGGAAGATTTACGGGAAGTGAACTTTGTTACCATACATCCACTATTCCAAATTACGCTGGATTAGAAGGAGATGATTTCCTGATTATTGGTGGTTATGAGAGTGGTTTCGATGCAGCGTATCATCTTGCTAAACGTGGTAAAAAAGTCAAATTGTTTGACAAAGATAGTCCATGGAGTGAAACAAGTTCAGATCCAAGTGTTTCTTTGTCCACCTTCTCATTTGAACGTATGAGAGATAAAAAATTTGAACAGAATGTTGAATTATTCCCTGAAACTCTCATCAGTACAGTATCATTAACTGACGGATTGTATGAGATTACCACTCAAGATGGCAGAACCTTCCATAGCAAACATCAACCTCTTCTTGCGAGTGGTTTTGAAGGGAGCCATAAATTCGTATCACATTTATTTGAAATGCGAGATGATGGTTTTCCACTTCTCAGTGATAATGATGAATCAACCATTGTCCCAGGAATGTTCCTCTGTGGCCCCTCAGTTCGCCACGGTAATCTAATATTCTGTTTTATTTTCAAGTATCGCCAACGCTTCGGAATCGTTGCTCAGGCTATTGCTTCTACACTTGATTTACCCACAGACGATTTCATTGATGCTTACAAAAGCTGGGGGATGTACTTGGATGATTTGTCATGCTGCGGACAAGAGTGCTTAACCTGTTGACAGGAAATAGTTATGATATAACGTTAGAGGAGATTAAAGATGGAACTCGTTCAAACACGTATCAATAAGATGAAGAGTGTTCCTTGGTTAGGTCAAACTCTTGCTAGTCTTTGTTGGATTGTTAGCGTATTTGTTTACACGAACGGCAGTGAAATGTCAGCAGGTGACTGGCTCCAACTTGCCGCTGCATCTTGTTGGATGGTATCTAATATTGCATCAATTATGGAAATCAAATCAGAATGATCATTTCATAATTTCATACGGGGATCAACTTGAACATGAAAGCATTGAGCAACCTACTCTATGTCTCGCCCATTCAGGACGTTTCTGAAACCATTTTTCTTCATATTCTAACTGTTCCTCATAGGGTTGTTTTAGAAGTTCATAGAGCTCGTTAGCAACTGAATAGTCTTGATTTTCTGTAGCATCAATGGCCAACTGGGCCATCCAATTTCTTAAAACATATTTTGGGTTTGCATATCTCATTTTTTCTCGATCAGGGTTTCCGTGTACTCTAGTCCACCATTTTTTCAACCAACTATTCCAATCACTTTCTGAAATATTTTCTTCATCATAAAATGCAAATTTTAGCACATTAACATCCGGCTTCTCTATTGAGCATAATAATCTGAAAAATATTGTCATGTCTATCTCACTACTCTGTAATATATTACTTAGTTCAGTAATTATTTTTTCATCTCCAGATTTAAATTGATTTAGTCCTAATTTTTTTTCCCACATTGAATTGTTATGTTTTTCATATACTTCGTAAAAATATTCCAATGCCAAATGTAGCTTTTCTGGTCTATCCATTAACGGGCTAATTGATTCCAATAAACGAGCATAATTCCATGCTCCAATATGTGCTTGATTACCAAATTTGTATCTCTTTCTTCCCGAATCGGTTGTATTTGGGGTCCAATCAAGATCGAAATCTTCTACCCACCCATAAGGTCCGTAATCGATGGTAAGGCCGTGAATCGACATATTATCGGTATTCATTACCCCATGAACAAATCCTACGCGCATCCAGTGAGCAATCATTAGTGCAGTTTCATTCGCAATTTCTTTTAACCAACCAATTATTTCGTCATCAGTCTCAATAGAATGCTCAGGAAAATGATATTTCACCGTATAATCAACTAATTTTCGAAGAGCATCATAATTACCAGTCATAGTATGAATTTGAAAGGTCCCAAACCGAATAAAACTCTGCGCAACTCTGCAAACGATTGCTCCTGGCTCGGGAGCCGGATTCCCGTTATACATGATATCTCGAACAACATTTTCTCCAGTTGTAACCAAAGATAACGCTCTAGTTGTCTGAATACCCAGATGATACATTGCTTCGCTACAAAGGAATTCACGAATGGATGAACGTAATACAGCCTTTCCGTCTGCAAATCTTGAATATGGAGTGACTCCGGATCCTTTCAGTTGTAACTCAAATGTATTTTCCCCTATCTCCACTTCTCCTAGCGTAATGGCTCTACCATCGCCTAATTGGCCTGCCCAGTTACCAAATTGGTGACCTCCATACCTTTGAGCATATGGATCCATTCCGTTGGTTATTTCATTTCCAGAGAGAAATTCTTCTCCACCGGCTTCAATCCCCAATTGATTGGCCATTTCATATGACCATAGCCTGAGAGTAGGTTTGGGAACAACTGTTGGATTAACTCTGGACCAGCATACTCCGGGTACTTGTCGGGGTTTTCCTCCAATTACCTGATCGCCCGGCGTTTCTTCGAGAAACCGACTTAGCCATTTCAATGAAGTAATAGAGTCAGTGCTCATGTTAACCCTAGAGATTCAATTCTTTAAATACACTAGTTTACTTATGCGTAACCATAATTATTCATCATATTGCAATAGAACACGTTGTTTTGTACTATGATTAATCGTTTTGTGTTATGCCTGAAGGGCCAGAAATTCGGAGGGCGGCTGATCGTATATCAAAGAAAATTGTTGGTAAAGAAATTCATTCTGTAAACCTCATTTATCCTCCGATAGTTGAATTCCAAGACATTCTTCGACAATCGCAAATTGAGTCTATTACCACCAGAGGTAAAGCCATGTTAACACGATTTGACTGTGGATTAAGCATGTATTCTCACAATCAATTGTATGGTCGCTGGACTGTTAATCGCCGTTCCACAGAAATGAAATGGAACAGGTCTCTTAGAGTAGAATTTCTTACAGACAAATTTGCAGTTAGACTTTGGTCTGCAACTGATGTGGAAATTATTCCAACCTCTGAAGAGGAGAATCATCCATTTATCGCAAAACTTGGACCTGATATTCTAGATGATTCGTGCACACCTTCCTTGATTTATGACCGTTTGAAGAGCAAGAAATTTTCCAATCGAAATGCCTCATCACTTATGCTTGATCAATCTTTCATCGCAGGAATAGGAAATTATCTAAGAAGCGAAATACTTCACCAGGCAGGCATTCATCCATCAGCGAAACCTAGATTACTTTCTGATGCAAAAATCCAATCTTGGGCCAAGGCAACAAAATTTCTTAGTGAATTGTCTTATGATTCGGGAGGATTTACCGTTAGTGAAAAGGTTGCTTTAGCGGGCAAGCAAAGAGGTGAACCAAGACGTGCATACCGTCATTCCGCATTCTGTCGTAATGATTTACCTTGTCACTATTGCGGAACAGAAATAGTGAGGATTAGGGTAGCAAATAGGCGGTTAGATTTTTGCCCAGAATGTCAGGTTTTATCTGAAAATTAATTGTAGGCTTCTGTTAAATTCTGGATACATATTTCCATCCACCAAAATTGGTTGAAATTCGCACAATCTCAACCGAGAAGAAGCAGGCTAAGTTGCATTACAGCCGCTCCAAAGACTGCACCAACGATCAGATGTTTTGGGCGATTTTGTTCTTTGGCTTGTGGAATCAATTCATTGTACGCCACCACTGTCATAATCCCTCCGACAAATGCGAGCGAGCAACCTACCATGAATGGTGTCAAAATCGGGCCGAGAATTAACAAGGCGAATAACGCCCCAAATGGTTCAGTAAAACCAGTCGCCATCGCAATAATCGTCGCCTTCAGCCGCCCTCCTCCACCTGCTTGTATTGGTGCAGCTACGGCAATACCTTCCGGGATGTTGTGAAGGGCGATTGCAGCCATAAGCACGATACCATACTGTGCAGATTCAAGAACTGCCACACCCATGGCCAAACCTTCAGGGAAATTGTGAATGGCGAGGGCGATGGCTGTAAGAATGCCAGATTTGTACAATTTTCGTTCCTTTGTCATGGAGGATATATCCTCGTCCTTGTTATTGTACATGCTCACGGCATACACAATGCCTACCCCCACACCGAACGAGAGCGTGATGGCAAGGAAACCGTTCTCCATAGCTTGGCCGAACCACAAATCAAGCACTGAAACCAAAAGCATCACTCCCGCGGCCATAGCAAGTAGAAATGCCATCATTTCCTGATTGATTTCTTTTACTAGAAACACAATCAG
>CAZRCY010000076.1:0-7299 GCA_964598735.1 uncultured Candidatus Poseidoniales archaeon | reverse complement strand
TAGCTACTTTGCCGATAACCTCTGTCCTGCATGCAATTCAGAAGGAAAATTCATTATGCGAACAGGTGAAAGAGAGACACTTGGCCGTAGATTAGCTAGAGTTTGTCGCCATGACCCAGGTCGATATGATCTAGAGATGGATATCAATGGATGGGTAGACATTCGTGAACTAGTTGATGCACTTCGTGAAAGAGAAAGTAGAAGATTTGGACGCTGGTTGCGACCACATCATATCAAAGCTGTAGTAGAATGCGACGCAAAAGGTCGATATGAAGTAAGAGGAAACACAGTTCGTGCTACTTATGGACACACTGTAGAAATCGAACTGGATTTACCTACAGACAATATCCCTCCTGCCTTATTCTATCCTTGCTCTGATGAGGATCTCGAGATTATTATGGACATTGGAATTTTACCAGGAAATAGGAGTCATGTACATCTTTCGAGGACTGTGGCAAAGGCAGCAGAAGCTGGTCGACTTGGAGGTCAACAGTTGAAACGCCCAATTATCCTTGAGATTGATACGGCTCAAATGACTGCAACCGGAGATACAGTATGGAAAGCTGGTACTGCAGTTTATCTCGCCGAGAAAGTTGAACCTCAATATCTTGATCGTGTTGAAGAAGATGACGATAGATTAGCACCCTTGATAGCCAAGTGGGAACAAGAAGAAGAAGAATAGCATTAGATTTTGTAACCACATGAAGGACAGAAATCAAGATCCTCTTCTAAGGGACCTTCACACTTAGGGCATACATCTCCTCCTTCTCTCCAACTAGAGATATTACTACCTCCCGGTTCAATCAAACGGGCAGATGAATCTACTTCTTGGTATTTCTTAGAATCTAAAGCCTCTCGAATCTCAACGGCTGCACTGAAATCTAATGCTTCCTGCAATGCAATATCAATTCGCAAGCGTAATCGCTCTCTTTCCTCTGGATCGACAATGTTTTGCAGTTCATTCCGACGCGCTTGGAGGTAACGTCTGAACTCGTCTACTGTGGGAGCCATGGACATCCGAACCTGTTATTCGTCATCAATCTGTGTGCGCACCATGATGAACAACAACCACCTCCGAACTTTATGGAAGGGGACCAACGCAGGGTAGTTTTGAAGCTAGGCGGTGGGCTTCTGACAAACAAAAAGGGGCTTTGTTCCCCAGATGTAGGAGCTATTCAACAATCTGCAAAAACCATTAGTGAACTCATTTACAATGGATGTAAGATTGCATTAGTACATGGAGCAGGGTCATTCGGCCATGCTAGAGCAAAAACTTGGAAACTATCAGAAGGACAGGTAAATGAAATAATTCACACTGAGGATAATATTCGTAGTCAATTAGAAGCAGTAATTCAAGTACGTAAAGACATGAAAAAACTAAATCAAATTCTAACCAATGAATTAGATTCTCTAGGAGTGCAATACAAAGTACTTCATCCCCATAAATGGGCTAAAGGTTTCGGACCGAATTTTGAAGGAAAATTAGATTTTCTTGAGTCAAATAAAATGACTATTGTTCATGGAGATGTTGTAGATGATGAAGAGCAAGTGTTTGGCATTCTTTCAGGTGATGATTTAATGTTCAGAATCGCTACTGAATGGGGTGATGTGAAATCTTGTGTGTTTGCTCTTGCCGATTGTGATGGCATCATGACGCATCCTCCCGAAAATCCTGAATCGAAATTAATTCTGGAATGGAGGCAAGAAATGGGGTTTGGTAGTGAACATGATGCAGACCATGACGTAACAGGAGGCATTGCATACAAAGCAATTAGGGCCTCTGAAATTTCTAGAAATAATGGAAATAAAACTGAGGTTTGGTTTGTAGATGGAAGAAGATCGGAGAGAGTTTTCGATGCCTGTATGGGTAACCCGACAATAGGTACAAAAATTCTGTAACACCCGTTCGATTATAGGCGAGACCATTCATAGGAGGGTTGGAGGGAGCACAGTGGCCGATTCAACGATACTGGATGAAGAAGATCCTGATCAAGCCGGAATGATGGATGAGATGTGTATTTTAGTAGATATAGATGATAATCCAATTGGCTCTGCTTCCAAATTAGATTGCCACAGAGGCGCAGGTCTACGTCATAGAGCATTTTCAGTTCTAATTTTTGATTCAGATAATCGAATTCTTTTACAAAAGAGAGCGAGTGATAAAATCACATTTCCGGGAGTTTGGGCTAATTCTTGTTGCAGTCATCCTCTAGATATTGAAAGCGAGAAGGAAACATATAATGCCATAGGAGTAAAAAATGCAGCTGTTCGAAAAATGGAACAAGAATTAGGGATTCCTGTTGGAACAATTCCAGTAGATAATCTTCAGTATGTCACGCGTATGGAATATATGGCACGAATGAATGAGGTTTGGGTTGAACACGAGATTGATCACATTATGATCGTTCGAGCAGATGTGGAAGTATCGCCAAATCCAAATGAAATTGAAGAAACCAAATGGGTATCAAAAAAAGAACTAGAAAAAATGGCATCAGACCACGATGCAGGAAATTTAGAAATTGCGCCATGGTTTGATTTAATCAGAGTAAATTTACTCGATAATTGGTGGAATGATATAGATGATATGAGTAAGCATGTTGATGGTAAAATTCACCGGTTTATGGAAGAAAGACCAGATCGTGCAGGATTATCAATAATGGATAAGCACAGAGTTGCCGCTGAGAAATGTATTGCTAGAGCAATAGAAAAGAGTACAGAACCTAGACTAAGAGGAGCGATGATGCACCTTATCGAAGGAGGTGGAAAACGTCTTAGAGCAGTCTTACCAAGCCTTGTAGGTGAAGCAGTTGGAACTCACCACAAGGGGCATCATGATCTCGGAGCAGCGATTGAAATTATTCATAATTTCACTTTAGTTCATGACGATATAATGGACAACGACCCAATTAGAAGAGGGAGATCGGCAGTCCATATTGCATATGATATGCCTACAGCCATAAATGCTGGAGATGCAATGCTTGCGCTTGCTTTTGAGATGATTGCTGAATCTGCTGACATAAAAGACGAGGTCATGAGAGATCTTGTTAGAGTAATTGGAAGGATGGTCAGAAAGGTATCAGAAGGACAACAAATGGATATGGATTTTGAAAGCAGATCTGATGGAGTATCTGAACAAGAATACATCACTATGATATCTGGAAAAACTGCAGCAATGTTTGAGACATGTGCTCAAACAGGTGCTATGCTCGCCGGTGCTAGTGAGGAAATTCAAGAAACTTGTAGATTATGGGGCCTCGAAACAGGATTGTGCTTTCAATTAATGGATGATTTAATTGACATCACTGGAGATACAGAAACACTTGGGAAACCAGCTGGAAGTGATGTTCTAGAAGGGAAAAGAACCTTGATGGCAATTCACGCTTTGAATCAAGACCCAACTAATCTTCCTACTTTTCATTTAATATTTGGAAACGGAGAGGCTGGTTCAGCAGACCTACCTCAAGCCATTTCCGAATTGGAGGCAGTGGGTTCTCTAGAATACGGCCGAAAAAGAGCCATGGAACATCATGCTGAGGCACATAGACATCTCGCAAAATTGAATAAATCAGAGGCGAAATCTGTTCTTGAAGGACTAACAGATTGGCAACTAGAACGTATTTCATGATTGTTTTTCTTTAAGATTCAAGTTGCTCTGCAAGCCAAACCAATGAGGTAGTTGCATTGGAGACTATCTGCATATCAGACATTAACCCTGGGAATCTAACTGAGATCTGTTGATCGTTAATGGTTAGATGCTGAAGTGGGCCGAGCGACTGTTGAAAATGCAGAATCGCCTGTACTCGTTTAGGAGTTAGGTAGATTCGAATTGCATGCTCATCAAAGCCCTTGATACGGTACATAGAGTCGAACATTTGATTTCCTATGATGATATCCTGATCTCCTGTTATCGAATCAGGGAGACGTAACCCTTCTGTTAGAAACCCTTGGGGGGCGATTAGCAGACCCAATTGCTTAGCTGTGTTTAGAGTGATTGTAGAATGCATGTAAGTCTTTGAGCGATTTCGACGTCTTAGAGTCTCAAACCAAATTGTACATCGATAGTTACCAATCATACCGCCCATCACGGTTCCATTCCAACCATGGTTAGGATTGATTTGGAATCCATGATGCATTGCAAGGTTCTGTAAGGACATGTTTAAGTTTCTTCGAACTCCCTTCGAACGTCTTAAGATGATTAGAAACAAGGTTCCGAACAGACCGACAGTACACAATAGGTCCTCTATCATGGTCATCGATACTATGAGTCATCAATGAAACAATCGATTTCAACCTTTGATTTACATACAATTTTCTCGGCTATGGCAAAATAGAATCGGTATTTAGAAAGAGTGTTGTGAAATCTGATAAAAAATAATTATTCATTATTCAATAAATCAACCTCGACTTTTTTATTTACATGTCAAAATGGGAATTTAGATGAATAACAAATCGTTTAGTTCAATAAGGTGGTTCTAAGCGTTAGGCTATGCCAACAGGTAAAGTAAAGTGGTTTAATCGAGTAAAGGGCTTCGGATTTATCGAACAAGAAGAAGGAGACGACCTCTTCGTTCACAAATCACAAGTGACTGGTAAACTCACCGAGGGCGACTCAGTAGAATTCGAAATCGGCGAAGGCCCTAAGGGACCTAACGCGGTGAATGTTCGAAAAATCGAATAATACTATTCCTTCAATTTGCTATTTTCAGCAGTCTCGTGTCTGTAAATTAATCACAGCAATTTGTCTGCAAAGCATCTTGTGCGCAGAAACAAGTCTTAGCGGGAACAATATCTGCACGAGAACTTCTCTCGTTGAATAGATTAGTAACTTCTGCCAACTCTTCAGCGGCATCTCCTCGGGCTTCTAAGCAGAGTTTTAGGCCTAATAACCCCCACATATTATCTTTCCACAACTTAATGTCGGCTCTGTAAACCTCCTCTGCTTCTTCAATATGACCTTGTTCGTGTAGAAGTGCTCCCAAGATATGTCTAACTGGCTGCATTTGCCCCCAGGGCTCATTGTAAGCCAAATTCAATGAAAGGTCAACACCACGGCGTAGTTCATCAAACGCTGGGGTGAAGTCGTGTGGCTCACCTGCTGCTTTTGCCAAGAATTGTCTACGATATTCAATTTCACCCTCAAGAATTGCGGCGTTAACATTGAGAATTGATGGCCCCTCAGATGGATCTTGATACATCAAATTATTATGCATCAATCGTCCGGCCAACGCTGGATTTGTTAGTGCTTCTTTGAACAGTGCTTGTTCTGCTTCTGCCTCAGGAACCATTCCCTTGGATGCATAAGCTACGCCACGAGCATAGTGCTGGGTTGCAATGGTTGCTGGGAATGCATCTTTCTCTGTTTGCATTGGTTCAGCCAGTATCTCATCCCACTTACCAAATCGGATCATAACGTGCCAAGTCATCGTAACATAGGATTCAAGGAAAATTGCTCCCATTGGAATTACGCCTGCTAGCATAAATCGGACACCGTGATTTTCGTCACCTGCTGGCAAGGTAGCAGCAGCCTTTCTTGCATATTTCATTGCAGTCTCGTATTGCCCTTCAAACATAGCACACCAGACCACAAAGTGATGGTTGTGCATGCGGTAGAATTTGTAAAATTGAGATTCGTTACCAGTGAGTTCAACGTAGTGATCGTCAGCCTCGACTGCAGCAATGTTACAGTCCATTGCTTCTTTCCATTGGCCAACCCATGCGTCGATGTGTGATGGCATGTGTACTAAGTGACCACAGCCTGGCATCAGTGTTCTGAGAACATCTGCTGCAGGAAGCGCTCGCTCAGGATATGGTGATAATTCAAGAGCGTGACAATAAAGATGGCAGAGTGCTGGGTGCTCTTTGGCCCCCGGCACATTTTCAAACGCATCTTCCATGATTTTAATCAGCATTAATGTGCTATCATCAACAGGAGTTATCTCGCCACTTGCTGTATCTTTATTCCATAGTGTCCATGGATTAAGATTCATCAGTGCTTCAACATATATTGCAGTAACGTCGAGGTTCCCGCTATACTTTTCATACAAAGGAGCCATTGCCTCCGCAAATGCTTGATTAAGTTCTGGTGAGTTGCCCATATTCAGAGCTGCAGGGTTTGCGTTATCTCTCGCTTCCTTAGTGTGTCTTTTTGATAGAGCCATGATCAGGTCTTGCTCTAACTCGCTGCAATGATCTTTCAGGGAAACAGCCTGTGAAATCGCATCATAACCAGGCCCTAGACCTGCCGACCAATTGTAACTAGAAGACAGACAATATGCTATGCCCCACCAAGCCATTGCACAATTTGGATCTAATTCTGCACATTTGGTAAAGCAAGCAATTGCTTGTTCGTGGTTGTAATTAAGCATGTGACCAAACGCTTCAACATACATTTTTTTTGCTTCATCATTAGAGCAAGTTATATTTTCAGCGAATGCGTAGTTTGCTGGTACTCCAAAGTCGTAATCTACTGGTGCTAGGGACATATTTGTGCGTAATTGGGGAAGCCATATAATTGCTACGTATACATTTTATACAGTATATTTTCAGGATTTTTGGACGTTTAAAAAGAATCATAATCCAAAGGTGAAACCAGATTCAACTTTTTCAATCAGTGATGGGATAACTTCACGGTAATCTCCGATAATTGCTGCATCAGCAGATTGTACCATTGTGCAATTATCATCAGTATTGATTGCTATAATCCTGGCACTATCTTTCATACCGGCCATGTGTTGTGGCGCCCCACTAATCGCTATAGCGATATATACTGGGGGCCTTACACTTTGACCAGTCTGGCCAATCTGACGAGTGCTTGGAGCATGGCCTGCATCTACGGCTGCTCTAGTAGCAGCCCATTCCACATCAATTCCCTTAGACTTGAGTGATTCAGATAAGCTATGGATTTCTCTAAATCCAGTCTGGCCACAAGGAATACCACCAGCAATGATAATCTTACAATGTCCAAGTTCGACTCTTTCTCCCCCGCCGCGACGAACATCAATTACTTCCACGTCGAAATCGTTGTCTGCCCAGTTTGGAGTGAAATCTTCTATTTCGCCAGTTCTTGATGAATCAGAAGAGGGAGCGACGAAAATTCCAGGGCGGGCAGTAGCCATTGCTGGTGCCCATAATTGCTGTGGATTTGACATGATACAGGCCAACTTGGATTCTCCAAAGGAAGGACGATGAGCTTCTAACATGTGGGTAGTAACAGTTTTTGTCTTTCTGTGATAAAATGGACCTACGCTCAATTTAGTACAATCAGCAGTAACACCTGCATCGACTCTACTTGCAACTCTT
>CAZRCY010000075.1:0-7384 GCA_964598735.1 uncultured Candidatus Poseidoniales archaeon | reverse complement strand
TCACAAATTTCCCAGAAGGATGGGGAGTTAATGCTCTAGATTTAGATGAATATCCCAAGGTAGAATCTCCTTATGGAGATTCTCCATTAGTGTGGGTATCATTGACTACTCCTTTGAAACACGGGCTAACATCTCGTTCTGGGGTTATTTCATCAGATAGAAGTCTAGAGATTGCATCAACGAATCAAGTTCGTTGGGATGGCCATCATTTAGTTACGGGTAGCACAGATGGATTAGGGGTAGTTCTAGTAGCTCGTTCTTTTGGTCTATTTTCAACCTCTACTCCTCCTTTATTGATACTCAGGGGAGGGGGAGCTGCCGCTCGCTCTGTAGCCGAAGCATGGGCAAAAGCTGGTGGGAAGATATATTCTGTAACAGGACGTCGTCCGTTAGATGAAAGGGGGCCCTGGAAGACCGCATTAATTCCATATTTAGATGGTACAACTCTTTCATCAAAATTGTACATTGACTTTGACTCGGGTTTAGATGGTAACCGAGATTATCCGTCACCTATTCAGGTGGACATCCAATTATCACCATCATACAAAGCTTCAGGTTCAATATCTCCTGTTCAAGGTTCTAATGGAACTCTTCATTTAGATGGTAGATGGATGTTAGCAGCCCAACATCTAATTGCTTGGGCTATTTTTATAGAACCTGCAAGACACAGTAGTCTTCCTAGCTTGCCCTTACTGTTACACAGATTAAGTGATGTGGAACATAATTTGACTTCCAATAAATCATAATGGAATATTTCCGTGTTTTCTCGGCGGTTGCCATACTCTTTTAGAAATCAGAGGACCCAAAGCTCGGATTAGTTTCATTCTAGTTTCTTTTGGCTCAACAACATCATCTAACCACCCATTTCTTGCAGCAACATATGGGTCCCCAAACTTACGTCGATATTCTCCTACCAATTCTACATGGGTAGCAGAAGGATCTACTGCCTGTTTCAGTTCCCTTTTGTGAATAATATTTACCGCACCCTCTGCTCCCATGACTGCTAACTCTCCTGAAGGCCATGCAACGTTATAATCGGACTCAAGGTGTTTGCAGGACATGGCCAAATATGCTCCCCCATATGCCTTCCGAGTAACGATAGTAAGTTGAGGAACAGTTGCTTCTGCATATGCATATAACAATTTAGCACCATGCCGAATAATTCCCCCCCATTCTTGTACAGTTCCGGGAAGGAAACCGGGCACATCCACGAAAGATACTAACGGTATGTTGAAACAGTCACAGGTACGAATAAATCGAGCGGCCTTCACAGATGCATCAATATCGAGACATCCTGCCAAAACTTTAGGTTGGTTTGCTATTATCCCTATCGGGTTGCCTCCCAATCTGGCGAATCCTATAACGATATTTTCAGCATATTGAGGTTGTAATTCAAAAAATTCGTTATCATCTACTATGATTTCAACTATTTTCTTCATGTCGTACGGTCGATTTGAATCATCAGGTACAATATTGGTTAATTTATCACATATCCTGTTTTCTGGATCAGATGATTGTAGCACCGGAGGCAAAGCATCACAATGATCAGGGAAAAATGACAAAATTTCTGCAACTATATCCATGGCATCATCTTCGTCTGTAGCAACTAAACTCGCAATTCCTGAACGACTTGCATGCATTTCTGCTCCTCCAAGATCTCTTGATGACATTCCTTCTTCTGCTACTTCGGGGGTTTCAAGTGGACTTGAAAGAAAGAATTCGCCATGTTCTTCGCCAATTATTACAAAATCAGCAATAGCCGCGGCTAGCGCTGATGCCCCTACCACAGGCCCCATTACTAACGAAATCATAGGAATTCGTCCGGAGCATGATATCAGTCGATCCATCAATTCACCAGTGGCTCCCAATGCAGTCACGCCTTCGTGAGCTCTTTGCCCTCCTCCGTCCCATATCCCTACTAATGGAAGGCGAGATTTTAGTGCCATTTCTACAATTTTTAGAATCTTTTGAGCATGCATCTCACCCATTGAACCTCCGAAAACAGAAAAATCTTGAGAGAAACACACGACTCTTCTTCCTTCAATCGATGCACTCCCTGCTATTACTCCATCTCCAAGGATGGAATTCCTATCCATGCCGTGTTCAGTCTCTCTACTTTTAACAAAGGCATCAATTTCGATAAAACTGCCTTCGTCAACAAGGGAATCTATTCGTTCTTTGGCAGTTTTTCTACCCGATTTTCGAATAGCATCAATTTTAGATTGGCCACCCCCTTTTTTCGATTCCTCTTTGAGGTTGACTAGGTCTTCCATGGGGTCAATCCTCGTCGCCATTATCTGTTGGAAAGAATCGATAGTTCATCATCAAAACTATCTGAATAGATTAGATTTTCCAATTCAAAATTTAATTTTTCAATTGAATTATTGAATATCGATAATTTCTCCACATAAACTGTTATTCCACATTGTTTTGATGTTTGAATATTCGTTTCTGAATTTAGATAGCAAGTAATGGAGTTTAACCAAAGATGATTCTGGTGGCCCGACAGAACCATGTCCTATTATGCCCATTTCTTGTTGTTCACGTCCTTTGGAGTATACGTCTAGGTGTACTGGACCATATATCGTTTGAGTAGACATTACAACAATTCCTCCATCTTCTATATACAAGTCGAGAGCTCTCCTAACCTCCGGATTCTCAGGACTGTCCCCATTTGGATCAGAAATCGGGAGATGTCCGAGCCCGGTACCATGGACATGAATAGCATCGGGTTTTGTTAAAGCCAAGGCCGTGATATGCTCTGGGCGTAAGTGAGGGCCTGCGATTATCTCGGCAATAGAGACTGTTTCATCAAATAGTGTTGGTTTTCCGATTGGGCGTTGTTTACCAGTATTTCTAATCATTTCAATAGAACAATCACTACCCTCTACTGTTATTCTTCCTAATTCTCCTATGTCTATGGATTGGAAGGCTCCTCTTGTTGAAGAATGCATTTTTCTCGTTGAAATCCCAGGCAGAATACTTAACACTCCATCTGATGAACCTTCATGCATCACTATCATGGTAGAATCTCCATTTCCAGTGGGATTCGAACCATGACCTGCAAGGTAAATTGCTGCAATTAAATTTTCTTTAGCATCCGATGATCCTCTGTCAGATGATCTTTGCGACCCCGTAAATACAATGGGACCTGGGGGCCTCCCTCCATCACCACCCCACGAAAATGCTAGGGCTGCTGCACTAAGTCCCATAGTATCTGTTCCATGGGTGATAACTACTCCTTTAGCTCCTCTTTCAAAAGCGGCTTCAGTTTCCTTAATCATCCGATTCCAATGTCTTGGTCTAATATCATCAGAAAACATGTTGCCAATTAATACAGCTTCAATTCTTGCAATTGGTTTTAATTCTGGGACTGAATCTAAAATTTCATCAGGGTCAAACCGAGCAATCACTGCACCTGTTTCATAATCTACTTTACTAGCAATAGTTCCCCCGGTATGGAGTAATATAACGAGAGGTAAATCATGATTCACATCATTCTCTGTTTTTTTATTATCAGAATCAGAAGGTTTTTTTGGATTTTCAATCAATTCTATTGAATTAATTCCGTTTAATGGGTGAGAAAGATTGTATCCATTTTGAAGCTTAATGGTGATTAGTCCATGTCCAGCGGGACTAATTATTACTCCTTCATGAGTTTGTTTGCCCATTCTTGATTCGATGTTTATTCGAACCTTTGAGCCGCTTTGGGGTACTTCCATGAACGCTGAGGTGGTTAGCAAGACCATCAACTGAACGGATGGAAAAGCCTTCAAGTGCTATTCTGCAGTAATTTCTGGTGCCGGGAGCGGGACTTGAACCCGCGACCTTCGGATTTCTCAGATGCGTCTCATCGTCTTCGCGGACTTTTCAGTCCACCTACCCTATGAGTCCGACGCTCTACCAACTAAGCCACCCCGGCGATACCTTTGCCACCAAAGAGTATGATATGAGCGTTTCACTTGACTCCCAACCTTCATGTGTGGTCGAGCCCTCGTTTAGGATGGTCGCATGGTAGATATCGACACCGCTCTTCGATCCGCGGCTATTGATGGAAGGAAAGCAAAACGTCAATCCGATGACTCTAGACCTCGTCGTGCCGGAGGTTCAGTAGGCTTGGAACCCTTCGACCCCTCGGAATTTAAGAAAAAAGAAATAGCAGATACATATTCTATGTGGTTGGTCATTATCGGTTCCGTTACATTGGCATTGGTAATGAGATATTTTGTTATGCCAAATACCGACGAACCTAGTCCTATACTATGGCTTCTTCCCCTAAGTTTTGTATTTGCATTGCCCAGCATGCATCGATTGATTATTCCATCGAAGTTTTCAGATTTGTATACTGGAGGAAATTGGTTCCGTTCTGGAATGCTTTGGATTTTCACTTGGTTATCTGTGAGTATTCTACTTGTCAATCCTCCCATGGCGGATATAAGCGCCCCTGAAATAACAAATGCATCAATCTTGTTTGACGATGGAGATGAAGCACACAATTTAAGCAACAATTTTTTGCGATCTGGTACTACAATTGAAATTACTGTAGATGGTTCAGTTACAGAAGGAGACATGTGGCTAATTTTGGGGGTACGCGATAATATCAATCTCGGATCTTGCATTGTGAATGTCTCTATGGAAAGGTCTGAAGAGATTCTACTTGAAACAACTTTCAATGCTTTGGGGACAAATGCATCAAATGATTTTGTCCAAATTCAGTCATTGAATTCCTCAACAATGTCATTGGTTTCCGATCCCTTGCCAATTAGAGATGAAGATGAAGGCGTTGCAATAGAGATTGGCTCATTAGAATCTGGCACCTATACACTTTCTTATTCCATCAGTCAGCAAGGCGACCCATGGTATCTTTCAGGAACAAGTGGCGAATATACAATCAAGATAATCAATGATTAATTTCGATTCAACAAAGAACAAATTCTTGCAGTCATCGCATCAAGTTGAAGGTGTTCTCCACCTCCTTGGACTAACCGATAATCAATTTCTGCCATCCATTCCGTTAATTCTAATTTTATCTCTTCAGTAAGAAAGGAAGTAACTCCGAGTTCACGATGTAGTTGGTTTACCAAATCAGTTCCTGCTAAACCGAATTCATCAAGGATTTGCCTCAATCTTCTTCGTGCAGGTTTGAACCCATCTTCTTTACAAGCCAATAAGTATCCTTGAAGCACTTCAGGAGGAGCGGTCGCACTGGTCTCATATACCAATGTGCGGGTAATTTTTTCACTCATACCTGCAGCAACTTGGAGTGCAGTAATTGCCTTTCTCAAATCTCCCAAACTTATGTGGATTATTGCATCAGCAGCTTCTTGTTCTAAAACTAGATTTTCAGCATTGGCTACTTGGTTAATTTGGATTCTCATTTGTTCATCCTCTAACGGACGAAATCGGAAAACCGCACATCTGCTTTGAATCGGTTCAATTATTTTCGAAGAATAGTTGCAAGAAAGAATGAATCTACATGTTTCCGCATATTGCTCCATTATCCTTCGCAATGCACCTTGAGCATCATTTGTTAGGGCATCTGCTTCATCAAGAAAAATTACTTTGAACGTCGCTCCCCCTAAAGGCGCTGTTCTGGCGAATTGTTTGACCTTATTTCGAATAGAATCCAAACCGCGTTCATCTGAAGCATTCATTTCTAGTAAATTTTGTCTCACTGTTTCTTGGAAAATATCCCTTGATAATGCTAATGCAGCAGTCGTTTTTCCTGTTCCAGGTGGTCCTGCGAAAAGTAAGTGGGGAAAAGTACCTCGCTCACTGTATCCTGCCAGTCGATCGACTACAGCACGTTGTCCTCTCATCTCAGAAACGGACTGCGGCCGATGTCGTTCTACCCATAGTTCGCTCATGTTCTCACTTCACTGTCGTAGGTTATTGTCCATCAACGTTCGCACTAAGAGAATTGTACTTTCTCGACCATGCTACGCATGGTCTGAGTCGGAAATCCCTTATGGGTCATAGAGTATCGGACCCACATGACCGCAGCGATAGCGAACTCCGTTTCCCGCAAAAACCTCTTTGGCACACTGTCAATAATTCTCTTACTTTTGATGATGTCTTGGTCTTCTTCTGTTGATAATTTCCATGAACTTTCCGAAGACTACTCTCCATCTTATATCACTTCTAATAATGCTGCGACCGCTGATACAGCAATAAACAAGTCCGCGCCAAACAATGGTTACTCTACTCAGCAATCTATTCTGATGTATTCTTCTGATTCTTTTGATAGTCGAGGATTATTTGATTTTAACATTAGTGACACAAGTGGCAGCCCTCTACCCACTAGTTTCCGTGTTACCTCAGCTCATTTAGTTCTACGATGTAATCAAATCTCTCAGTTTGGTTCAGGAAGGACGATGTTCTCCGCTGCTTCTCTTGATGCATCACACCTCTTGTCCCAATCTACGTGGAATTTAGCTTCAACCGGAGTAAATTGGTCAGTACCAGGTGCTGATGGTACGGCAGACAGGGGTGTATGGGAACCTCCCTACATTTCAACTTCTACATCGGTTTCAACAGCCATAAATGTCACCTCGTTAGTTCAGAGTAATTTACGTTCTGGCTCTACTCAGATATCATTCGTCGTCAGTGCTTTAGGAATCCCAGTTATTTGTGACACAATGGAATCGTCTACCACTTCTTTCAGACCGAACCTGCGAGTAGAGTATGCTTCAATCGGTTCTACTTCGGTAGGTTCAGTGAATATCACTTCTCCTCAAAATGGGGTTGCATTGACTTTACCTGACACACTTTCATTGACTGCTGATACTACTCCGACCATCACTTGGGCCGATCTTAATGGTTCAAATGTTGAGGTTCAAATATCCAATGAAAGTGGTTTCCTTGGTATCCATGATGGAGATTGGGTATGGAATTCATGGTCCGATTCTAGTCAATTCTCCTTTAGTAATAGTACAGTAGGTAGTTTTGAGACTCCTTCTACTAATCTTTCAGCAGGTTCAGATTATTATGCTAGAATTCGTTCATCAACATCCCAGAGTGTTTTATCAGATTGGGTTTCTGTAAAATTCTTGCTTCCTGACCATGATATTTCTGATGAAGTAGACGGCTCGAAGTCATTTACCGTTCGAAATAATAGTATGGGATATGGGGGAACCTTTGAGGACACATTCGTAACATCTGGGAATACTAGTTTTAGTGGAGGGTCGGCGAATAATATGATTGTGGGTCATTCAAATGATACTAGTATAGGCACAGGAGTAATGTTACTACGAATCAATATTGGAGATATTGGTTTGCATGAAAATTCATCTATCCACGAGGCAGATTTAGTGTTACGTAGAACTGACCGCGAAAGATGGCCTGTAATTTCAGTTTCAGAATTTAGTGACGATCAATGGACAGA
>CAZRCY010000074.1:0-7489 GCA_964598735.1 uncultured Candidatus Poseidoniales archaeon | reverse complement strand
AACCATTTAGTGCTTATCTCGTTTTACAAGGTAATCGTGTGGCATTTGAATTCCCACCAAGACAGGCCCCTGCAGGTGCTAAGAAATTCGATGTTGCACCAGGTGTAGTGGCTATATGTCCAAAAACTAATGTCGAAATTGTAGAAACAGAAGTGTACTTCCAACCCGAGAATAATGGGTCGGAATGTAAAATACAAATTTCTCGAGAGATGTCAAGTAGGGAAATAACTAGAGATGAAGCTAAAATATTGATAGAAAAAGGGGAAATCGGCCCATTTGATGATTTTGTATCCAAGCGAACAGGTAATTCATTCACTGCAATATTATACTTGAAGAAAAATCAGTCTGTTGGATATAAATTTGCAAAGAAGTAGTCAAAACCCATTCATGGAGAAGTAAGGTTCATGCCAGTGAACAATGAGATTTAGCCATGAGTATGCTTGAATACGATGTACTTGTCGTTGGAGCCGGTCCCATTGGTGGATATTTGTGTAGAGAATTGTCAAATTCACAATTATCAGTATTACAAATTGAAGAACATAATGAAATTGGACGCCCTTTCCAATGTGCTGGTTTAGTCACCCCGTCAGCTATGGTCAAAGTAGGACTTGAACGTACTACATTAACAGACGTTTGGGGTGCTAGAATGCATTCTCCTAATGGAACTAATATTCAGATTGGTAATCCCACTCAGGTACGTGAACATGTTGTTTGTCGCAAATTATTTGATGAATCTGTCGTCAGGCAAGGCATTGAAGCGGGAACAGAATTATGGTTAAATTCAACAATTACTGATACTACAACAGCGGCAAATCATATTCTTTGTGATGTTATAAAAGACGGTCAATTAGTTCAAATCCGTGCTAAACTTTTGTGTGGAGCAGACGGAGCGCACTCTTGGGTTAGAAGACATGCCAAATTAGGACGTCCACCTGAAACAATGATTGGGTTTCAAACAGAAGTTGTTGGTTATCCTGGACTTGATGGTATCTTAGACATGTATACTGGTCATGATATTGCACCTGGACTTTTCTCATGGGTAATACCCAATGGAGATACACATAGAATAGGAATGTGGGTTAGAACAAAAGATGTTGATAAAAGATCTTGTGAAATGTTATACGATTATTTGATTAATGATTCCAAGTATGCCTATCGTTTTGAAGGTATTACAGAAGTAGCTCGATATTGTGGTCCTGTTCCAGCAGGTGTACTCAAGAAGATTGCTAGAGAAAGAATTCTCCTGTTTGGAGACGCTGCCGCAATATGTAAACCTACAACGGGAGGGGGTATTGGACCAGGATTTGAACAAATAGATCTCATGTTGCCTGACTTAATCAAGTGTTTTGAAAAGAATGACTTTTCAGAGAAAACACTAACCAAGGTATCTAAGAATGTAGATGTCATTAGGAAACATCATCGTAGAGCAAGACTCTTACGTGACTTATTCCTTACTGAAGTTGATGATAAAGAATTGGACGATATTTTCTCTGTATTTGCAAGACCTGAAGTTATCGATATGATAAACGAATTAGGAGATATTGAGAAACCAGTTCCGTTGGGAATGAAAATGATGAAAGAAGTGCCAGAATTTAGAAAAATGTCAATGAAAGCCGCATGGACTCTACTTACTGGTAACTGATGATAGACACCTTCATTCATCGTACCCATCATGGAATAACATGGGTCGAGAAATTACTGCAATGATCCTCGTGTCGATAATGTTGATTCCAGGATGCATAAGTAGCGGCAATAGTGAGGATACCGAGGACGAGGCTATCGAATATGCGCCTCCTGTCCCTGTGGTGTCTATATCCCCTGCTAGTCCGAATGCAGGAGATCAGATTACTGTCACTATACAATGGTTCTCAGTAAAAGGTGGCTCACATCCATATACGATATTTCTTGATGGCGATATAGTTGCTACGGGAGAAACATTTGGGGATATGCCAACTGGTAGAATTATCAACAATACGGTCGAAGGAGATCATACAATTTTGGTAGTTGTCGGAGAAGAGGAAAACACTAAACAAGCAACGTGGCAATTTACCACATATCCACAAGAAATTAATATCCCTGATATATTCTCTCCATATTACATTCAACTTGAAACCCCCGGTTTATCACCGTTGATTTTGATAAGTGTTGAACACCCGGATATTGATGATTGTTCTATTGAATCTAACACAAATGAATCAATTACAGAAATAGAATTCATCAAGACCAGATCTTATGAATTGAAATTTGAGGGGGCTTTGGAATTCTCTAAATCAACTGAACTTACAATAGAAGTAGACTGTGGTCGAAATCAGATTGGGAATAAGACAATTCCGGTATTTGTTAATAATCCCGCTCTTGCTGACACTGACCAAGATGGTATTCTTGATACAGATGATGAATGTGAAAGTACATCGGGGTACACAAGTACTCCAAGTACTGATCATGATTCTGATGGTTGTTACGACTACATCGAAGATAATGATGATGATAATGACGGAACATTGGATTCAAACGACCGATGCATCCGTGGAGATGTAGGCTGGGATTCAACAAATAGCTCACTTGACTATGACAAAGACGGATGTAGAGATACTTCTGAAGATTTTGATGATGATGATGATACTATTATTGATGAATTTGATTTTTGTATGTCTGAATCATTTATTTCATCTGGTATAACCGACCATGACAGTGACGGTTGTAACGATGCTACAGAAGACCTCGATGACGATAACGATGGATATAATGATTCGATAGATACATGTCCTAAAGGAATTGTAGATTGGACCTCCACAAATCTGACTGATTTTGATTCTGATGGCTGCAGAGATATTGACGAGGATACTGATGATGATAATGATTCTATTCCGGATATTATTGATCAGTGTGAATATACAGAACTAGGATCGCTCACTGTTGACCTAAACGGATGTGATGATAATCAACGCGATACAGACGGAGATGGTATAGTAGATTCTCAAGACACCTGCCGTGACACACCATCCCAATATATCTCTCAAATCAATGATGTAGGTTGTGCCGATATTGATTCAGATGGAGTATACTCTAATATTGATTCATGTCCAAATAGTCCTGAAAGATGGACAATTGATGAGAATGGTTGTGCGATAATTCAGAAATCAATTGACTGGAATTCAGGTCCATATCAATCAAATGCATTTGGTACTGCTGGTGATTTTACTATTTCTACAACATCAGGAACATACAGTTTTCAATCGTCATGGACTGGAGAACACACTCATTTGTTTATTTTCAATTACAAATCTAGTTCATACATGTCTAGCCTTTGGAATCAAGATGTAGGGCAACTCTTAGCTAATACTCCAGATAATACAATCATTATTTTTGGTTCATTTGATAGTGATTATGCGACTGATATTAGTTCCATGGAAAATAGAGTGCAGAACTGGCTTTCGGGTCAAAATCAGGAAACTCGTGATGCATGGAATGGTCGTATAATGTTCATGGATCAAAGAGCGTCAACATCGGGGGGCAGTCTAGGAGATATCATCAATGAGTGGAGCACATTTTACTATGGCATAGATAGGTTCCAAAGATGGAGGCAGGTGGGAAATTTACTTGATTGGAGTCAGGGGAACAGTTGTTGTTACAGATTTCACTATATTGCAAACGAACCTCGGATGTGGAATTCTGAATTCTCAACTCAACTTAGACCACTAGATCCCGGTATAACCACAGTGGATGTTTGGACAGGTGAACGACACAGAGGTGGTTGGGACTATTCTTCTACCGGAGGATATCATTCATACATGAATGCAACATTGCCGGAATCTATAATCATGGAACGTTTCGATACCCTAGAAGTACATCACGAACATCGTTGCACTGACAGACGCGACAGATATGGTATTGACGATAATGGGGATGGGTCGATTGATAGATACAGTGGGTGCCATGAATGGGACCGTCTTCAGAAATTCAGTCTATGTGAAAATACCACCTCAAACTCTTGTGGAACAGAAGTAGTACGATATATTACAACATATGGACGTGAAGGTCAATGGACAAGCGATATCTCCCCATACCTATTCATGTTCATGGATGGAGGAGATCAAAGATTTAGATATTCAGGAGCTGAGGGGGGTAATCTTGTGATTACTCTTATGTTCTCATCATGGGATGAGGATGATTCAAGACCAGTAAGAGGGGAGTTAGCATTTAACATAAATAATGTTAAATTCAATTCGAACTACAACAATGAATCAAGGAATGATCGACGTCATAACGTCGATAACGGTGATTGGCATTCAATAAGTATAGTTGCTGCTATTACTGGCCACGGTTTCGGCAACGACCCGAATAATTGTGCAGAATTCTGTAACCATGAACACAGATATTCAATGAATGGATATGATGTAACCGAGGATCACCCTATGACACAAAACTCATCTTCCAACACTGATCAACAAGGTTGCCAGAAAACTACTGATCAGGGGACTGTAGCAAACCAACTAGGAAGTTGGCCATACGGACGAGCAGGATGGTGCGCTGGTCTCGATGTGAAACTATGGATCTTTGATATTACCCATTGGATTAATCCAACAGGTGCAAATGAACTTCTCTATCAGGGACTTTTTGATGGAGTTCAATATCAAGAAACATCGAATAATCCCTACATTGTGGGTACTGTTTGGATTGTTTATGAACACAACATTACCAACGAAAATTCAGGGGCTTTCAAATTAGATGATTCAAGTGTTGACAATAATGGAATGATTACTGCTAATCCACAAATGTCCAATTATGTTTATTTCAGGACTTGAGTGGGACAGGAGTTACCATCTCTTCATATTCGCATAATTCTGTTTGTAAGTGATTATAATCACTATCTCTCTTAACAGGTGTAAAACCTGAACGCATTATTGCTCTTTGTAACTCTGACTCACTGGCTAGTACCTTAGTTGTGCCAGATGCGCTGACAACATTTTCTTCCATCATGGTTGATCCAATATCGTCAGCACCTGATTCTAGAGCAATTTGTGCTACATCAATACCCATTGTAGGCCATGAAGCTTGAATATGTGGAATATTGTTCATAAAAATTCTAGATATAGACAATTGTCTTAGATATTGAACTGGACCTGCACCGAGTTCTAATTTATTAGCACCCCTATTACGTCGCCCAAATGAATTATTTTCCAACTGAACAGGCCATGAAATGAAAGATGTGAATCCCATTCCATTTCGATTAATTGACTTATTCTGAAGATCTCTAATCCTTTGCATATGTTGAATTCTATGAATTGGGTCTTCACCAAAACCAAACACACATGTTGCCGATGTTGTTAATCCAAGATTCTGTGCTTCGCCCATTACCTTTAACCAGTTATCTGCACTACCTTTTCTGGGCGAAATATCTAATCTCACCTCATCTACTAACATTTCAGCACCACCACCAGGTAATCCATGCAGACCTGCTTCCTTCAGTTCAGATAGAACATCACTAGTGCTCATTCCGGTAACATCTGCAATTCCTTCAATTTCAATAGGACTAAAGCAATCAAGATCAATTGTAGGATGATTATTACGAAGATATTTCAGTAAATCAGTATAGTAAGAAATAGGCAAATTAGGATTTACGCCACCCTGCATAAGTACTCTTGAACCACCTATTTCTTCTAATTCCCGAATCCGTGCAGATATTTGTTCATTGGTTTGAGTGTAAGTCTGTTTATGCCCGGGAGGTCTGTAAAATGAACAAAAATGACAATTTATTGTACAAATATTGGTGTAATTTATGTTTCTATCTACTAGATAAGTGACTTTTCCTCCAGGATTATGTATTTTTCTGACTCGACTAGCAACTTTAGATAACGCGGGTTGTGGAGCATTGAGATACAATTCAAGACATTCTTCTACACTAATAGATTGATGTCGGCCCTCAACCACAACTTTTTCGAGGATATTTTTCCAATTACTCAAGTTATTCACCTGTTCCGATTAACATTTCGATATCTTCAATTTCCTTCGGACACGAAGATGTCAGAACGATAGGGCCATTATCGGTGATTAATATATTATCTTCTATGCGTACACCGATACCAGAATATCTCGATGGGATAGTCACATCCGTCCTCCAACTTGAAAAATACAATCCAGGTTCAACAGTAAGAATCATTCCACTAGAAAATACAGGATCAGGGACATCATCACCTTGTCTACCCCCACCCACATCATGTACATCAAGACCGAGCAGATGTCCTGTGCCATGCATGAAATAGTTTCGATAAGGACCATTGAAGTCATCTCCTAAGGCTTCTTCAAGAGAACATTCCAGAATACCCAAATCAATTAATCCTTGGGCCAATACCTTTGATGCTGCTTCATGAAAGGATCTCCATGGAGCGCCGACTTGGCAAGCTTGTATCGCTGCCTTTTCAGCATTGAGTACTAAATCGTAAATTTCTCTCTGAGGTTCTGAAAATTTTCCATTAACAGGCCATGTTCTGGTAATATCTGAGGCATATCCATCGATTTCACATCCAGCATCAATCAACACTAATTCACCATCCTGGATAACGTCTTGATTATTCGAATAATGCAATATTGTCGCATTATCACCTCCACCAACAATTGAGGGGTATGCCCAACGACTTCTATTGGAAGTAAAATAACCTTCAATAACAGATTGTAAATGGCATTCGTAAACTCCAGAAATACCCGATTTCATCGCTAATATATGTGCTTGAGATGCTAATTCTGCAGACTTAATCATGATTAATATTTCATTTTCTGATTTATTCACTCTCAGTTTGTCAAGAAATTTTCTTGCATCTAAATTAACGACATCATTATCATTAATCAACTCATCAATCTTAACATCAACACCGTCAATCGAATATACTGTAGCAAAATTATCATGTTGAATATATTCAATAAAGTCTTTTTCAAAAGAATTAATGCTATACCCATTATCTACTGGCATATTTTTTGAAACAAAGTCAGGACCTAATATTCGACCCTCCCAAATTTCAGATTTGGTATCGTTGGGTCTAACGTACAATGATGTTCTCCATTTAGAATCCAGATTATCTGCTACCCAAATTCCACCGGGTCGATCCCAACCAGAAAGGTATAGCATATACGAATTAGGACGGAATGGAAAGTTGGTATCATTAGATCTTCGCATCTTGGTGTTTGTTGGAATTACAACTACTGAACCATCAGGTAACTGTTCTAGAAATGATGATTGCCTGTCATAATATTCTTCATGCGTAAATGGAAGATTCATGCCCTCACCAGTTGCCTGCACTAGTCATTCGTTCTTGATTCTGTGGTTTCTTCTGCGATTGTAGTCCACTGCCGAATATTAGGCGTTTTTGAACCACGACCTGACATAATGAAAAAGACTAGTGTTGTACACATTAAGATGATTACACTAATTGTTGCGACTATTTTTATTGATGCTGAAGTTTCATTTGGATCTGATGGTGTACCGGCAATACCA
>CAZRCY010000073.1:0-7504 GCA_964598735.1 uncultured Candidatus Poseidoniales archaeon | reverse complement strand
TTGCTAGAGAAAAGGAACAAGCACGATTGAGATTAGAAGCTAATGAAAATGAAGCATCCGGAGAACAACCTGAGCCTCAAAACACAAAGAAGGCTCCTGCCACGAAGAAACCAGATACTGGAAGAATAGAATTTGAAGAAGAAGACGATGATGACGACCTCTTCTGAGAAGGTGCGACGGGCCGGGCTTGAACCGGCGACTTCCAGATCTTCAGTCTGGCACTCTCCCAGCTGAGTTACCGTCGCAGTGCTCTCGCGACTATAGATTGCCATTCAAGGGTTCCGCTGTGAAAACGTATTGTTTTATTCAGAAAGAGTACTCTTTTGAACCGCAAATAATTGTTCTATTGCAGTTTTTCCTGAAGAAATTAGAGCATCAAGTTCTTCCGAAGAATATGTTGCTTCTTCACCCGTTCCTTGTACTTCTACAAATTTTTTATCAGATGTCATAACAATATTCATGTCAACATCGGCATTACTGTCCAAATCATAATCTAAATCTGCGTATACCTCGCCTTCTAGAAGTCCTACACTGATAGCAGCTACATCATGAGGCATGACAGATTTTTCATGAATCATCGCTTCTTCTTGTGTTAGTGTTACTTTGGCTACTGAACCTTCTTCTCTTCTATCTGAAGGTAGACAAATTCCTTGAGTAATTAATCTGCGAATTGCAAGACGAAGGGCAATCCCAGCAGCAGTAATTGAGGCACATCTGGTTCCTCCATCTGCGTTCAAAACATCGCAATCAATGTTTAAAGCGATGGGTCCCAATGCCTCGAGATCTACAGCCGCACGTAGCGACCTAGCAACAAGACGTTCAATTTCTTGAGTTCTACCTTTTGCTCCATTTCTTTCTCTTCTAAATCTAGAATCTGTAGAAGCCGGCATTAGAGAATATTCTGCATGCACCCATCCTTTGGTAGCATCTCTTGGAAACCACCTAGGGAGTGAACGTTCTTTAGTTACACAGGCTAAAATCATTGTATTTCCCTGTCTATAAAGAACTGATGCAAGGGCATTAGGGGTAAAATCGAGTGTTACATCTATTTGACGTATTTCGTCGTTTGGTCTAGTCGGGGTAAACCCGCTTTTCATCTTGGCCATACCCCTCCCTCCAATGGATAGGAGTTGAACCCTTTGTTTTTGATTCAACGATGTTTAGGACGAAATGCAACAACAATTTCTGAATTTGTGTCAATAAATGGTCCATCCATTAGGTCTATACAAGCGGGAATCGATTCAAATAGAGGGATTAGCGTTTGACGAATTGCCTTAGGCGAACCAGGTAAATTCAATATCAATGAATTCCCCCTTAATCCTGCCGTCTGTCTGGAAAGAACAGCAGTCGGGACATATTCAAGAGAAATTGTCCTCATCAACTCTCCGTAACCGGGCATCATCCTTTCACAAACATTTTCCGTAGCCTCTGGTGTTACATCTCTAGAAGAGGGGCCAGTCCCCCCGGTTGTGATTACCAAACAACAATTTTCGACATCTACAAGTTGTACGAGTGTTCTTTCAATCTCCTTTTTTTCATCAGGAATCAGTTTTGTGATTGATATCCATTCAGAACTGATAATTTGATTCAATGTATCGATAATTGCTGGACCTGATTCATCATCATATATCCCAGCATGAGCTCGATCAGAAATAGTCACCACTCCAATCTTGGCGTCCATGTGATTACCTAGTGGCGGTAGAGCATAAGAGGTTCATCTTTCACGGCATTCCCCTGATTCTATACTTGTCCCCTCTGAACCATATCCGAAATATAATTCTCTAGATATCATTATTCGTCCTCTGGAGTATCATCTATGCATGCTCCACTTTCATCGTCAGAAATATCTTCAAGAGTTTCAGAGACATCTTTAATTGTCCATTCAGTCATTGGAGCAGCACGAATTTTTTGATGTGTTTTTTTCTTTTGAACAGATGCAACATTCGCCACAGGATCTCCTTCTCTTACAATTGGTGATGTGGCTAACCCAACTGCTACCCCAGACATCGGGCTAAGAATTGCTTCTGCATCTCCACTGAGAGGATTTGTTACATGTGCAATTGGTTGTCCCTCATCTACTAATTCTCCTGCAACAATCGCCGGATGAAGCATGCCCCCTCGTGGAGATCGTATCCACCTTGACTTTCGAACAATTAGTCGCCATTCTGGACGTCGTAAGGTTCCATCAATCATATCCAGATGAATCATTACATTCATAATTCCTTGAACCCCTACAGCGATGGCTCCACCTTCGAATACATTTGCAGTACCTGCTTCTAACAGAATGGAATGGATTCCTAATCCAGTGGCGGATCTTCTAAGTGATCCTTCTGGCCCTACTGAATGTAGAACTATTGGGGTTCCAAACGCTCTCGCCAAGTCTTTTGAATCCTCGCGATCGCAATTCGCCCTAATATGGGGGGCATTAGTTCTTCTTGCCGGGGCAGTATGAAGGTCAATGAGGTATTCCCCTCTCATCACAACCTGTTCAAACAATGCATGGGCAATTCTCGCAGAATGTGTTCCGTTTGGAGATCCGGGGAAGCATCTATTCAAATCTCTTCCGTCACTGGATCTTCTTGTATCTAGAATAACTGCTTCAGGATTGCATACAGGCACAATCAATAAAGTTCCACGAATATTCTCTACTTTGACTAAATCGTCACTTGTTTCGGGCTTCAAGTCCATTCCATAGAGTAGATGTCTAATGATGGTAACTCCATTTAATTCATCACCATGAATGGTTGAGGTGATAGTTAAGATGGGACCATCTTCTTTACCATGTAAAATATGCACCGGGATAGACAAATCTCTTCCAAGGGGGTCTAGGCCAACAGATAATGGAATCCGGGCTTGGGTGCCCGGTAGAACATCAATCCCTTCAAAGTGAAAAGGCGCCCTCATTGTTTGTCGCATCCCCCTATTCGTCATGATGTCATCGGTTGTTTTTCTTATCAGGATGATTCAAGAACCGTCGGATTTCATCCCGTTCTCCGGAGGAGATGTGGTGTCCAGACTTCAGCATCATTACGCCGAGTCATCCCTCCTTTCTCCATATTTAGGGATGACTCGGTGTTTGCTGGAGCGGGATATTCTTCTCTCCTAAGGCGGAGACTGAGAAAAATGACAGACGAGTACGACACATACATTGAACAGGTTCTAACTGAAGTTCCAGATGCTGATAGAGATGCAATTCATGAGGAATTTGAGAAATATCATACTCAATTTAGAATTGAACCTGAGGATGCAGTTCGTTCTATCATGAAGAGATTTCAGAAGACAGATTCCTCTTCTTCAATTCAATCTACAATGGAAAGTATGATTGCATCTAAGAAAGTAGAACGTTTTACAGAATTAGACTCTGATGATCGAAATGTCACAATAGAGGTTGTTGTTGTAACGTACACTCCCAGAATGCAGAAAATGAAGTCAGGAGAAGAACGTCAGATCGCTTTTGGATGGATTGAAGATCTTCCTTTTTCAAATGAGAATAGTACCAGATGGGATTACAAAGATTGGGGAAATCATAGTTCAAATTTATCTCCTGGATCAATAGTAAGACTAGAGGGAGTGTCCGTAAATGAGTGGAATGGAAAACGTTCTTTGAATATTAATCAGAGTTCTAGGGTAGTTGTACTTCAAGAAGGGAGTACTGCCAATATCCCTACATCCGATCCTGTTGATTTAGCCACTGCCTCGTCTATGGAAGGCCCGGTTTCATTAGTGGCTAGAGTTGTTGCTTCACGTCCAGATCAGATTGTCAAGAAGGATGGTAGTGGAACAATCGATATTGTTCGAGGACGTCTAGCAGATGGTACAGGTCAGATGAGTTTTCTTTGTTGGGGGGAATTTAATCATGAAGTAGGCTCTCTACTTCGATTTGAAGGTGCCAACATCAGAAGATTCCGTGATACTCCTGAAGTGAATTTTAGTGATAGGACTAAGGTCGAAGTTTTTAGAGATGCTTCATTTCCTGATGCGGATGAATTATCCTCACAGAATCGGGCCAAGATTGAAGATATCCGAGATGGTATGAGAGGTGTTGACATCACGGTTCAGGTTGAGTCAATAGAAACTCGAACTTTCGTCAGAGATGGAGTAGAAAAGAGTCTTACCAGTGTACGTGTTTTAGATCCTTCTGGAAGATGTAAAATGACTATATGGTCGCCTGTAGATCTTTCTCCGGGGCAGGTAGTTTCTGTACAAGAGGCCAGAATTAGAGCATTTCAAGGAACTCCAGATATTACTGTCGATGACGCTAAACAGGTAACAATTTTGGCAGAATCTCCATGGGGTGAGATAGATCCAGAATCCCACGTTGTTGAAACATCATTGGGGGAATTAAGGAATAGTGGATCTAGAGAGGGAATTATGACTGAAGGAGATGTTTTGGTTGTTCGAGATGATTGTGGAATCATACAGAGATGTCCTGATTGTCGTCGTGTCCTAAGGGATGGGGTTTGCCCAGAGAATGATGCTGTAGTTGAGGGTGTTGAAGACCTTCGACTTCGTTTCGTAATTGATGATGGACTAGCCAGTGCAAATGTAGTAGTTGGTCGTGCAGCGTCTGAGAAATTTTTAGAACAAGACATGGCCTCGATCCAAACTAGAATAAATAATGAAGGATCTGCTACTTTTGTCAAAGAAATCAAAGATAAATTGTTTGGAACGAGACTCTTGATTAATGGAAGAGCCATTGTTGATGATAGAGGCATAATGTTACTCCCTGATACTGTTGTCGAAAAAACTGAAGATCCAGTTAGTATAGCATCTGAAGTAAGAGAAACATGGGGGGTGGTCCTCTGATTTCTAGTTCTTCTAATCGCCAGAGGCAACCTGCTTTGCGTATGTTTGCGATTGAGTTTTCACAATCATCATTGCCTATCATTGGGCAGGGTGAATTTGATCCATCATTTGTAGTAAGCCGTCTTGGGGCAATGACCTCCAGGATGCTAGTAGCAGGCGTAATCGACAACATGGAAAGGAGAGATACTGAAAGCGGCCCAGGGTATAGAGGTCGTTTGAGAGATTCTACTGGATTACACATGTTTGACGTTACTCCATTTACTCCTGAATTACATGCAGATGCTGAAGAAATCCTTGCACGGTTTGAGAGAGGAGATCGTTTCCTTGTATTGATGTTAGGTCGTTCAAGACATTATGAGACTGAGGATGGAGGAGTATTTACCAGTATTCGCGCCGAAGGATTCAGAGAAATTGATGTATCTCGTTATCATGTATGGTTGGCTCGAACTGCAGATGCAACAATGAGGCGGATAGACTCCTACAGGAAATCACGTGAATTAGAAAATTCAGAATCTGCATATAAGTCTGGAGGGATTCCTACAGATCTTATTCAAGGACTAATTAAATCTAGGGAGCATTACGGCGACGTAGATGATTCTGTTTACGAAGTTGCAGTCATGCGTGCTATCAGTATGAGTGAGGGACTAGCTCCACCTGAAGAAAAAATTTCTTCATCCCAGCCAGTTGAAATGTCTCATACAGCTTCTACATCTGTGGACAGTCTTGAGGGTGATGAAGCTAGGGAAAAAGCGAAAGAAGTAATCATGAAATCATTGAGTGCATCTGATTCTCCAATCGATTATGACACACTAATACGTGCATGTTCAGACGTCGGTGTAGTTAGATTAACTGCAGAGGAAGTTATCGACGATTTACGCGATGTAGAAGCATTAATTCAAGAGCCAGAGTTTGGATTCTTTGAGATTTTGTGATTCTCAATGGTGCGATACCTTGATGCCCTCAAGTCTACAGTGAGTGAATAGGGACAGACATGTCAGGCATCTCTTGCTTCATTCGCGCAAAGGACGGAGAGTGGATGCAATTGGAGGGATGCCACGTTTCCGTCAACATAAAAAGACGTCTTGAACGTAAATTGGTTCGTGGTGGAGAGGGTGATGATCTTAAAGATGAGGGTTCAGAATCCGCAGTCTACACTGTCCGACTTCAAGTGGATACTCGAGGCTACAAGGTTTTAGAAGGATTATTCCGAGCAGGTCAACCTTCCTTCATTGATCCGTTCATTGATAGAGAGATGCTTGTAGCCATTCAAGAAATGACGTATGATTCTGAATCAGGTCACATTGAATTGATTTTGGTCGAAGATGCGGAGGCATAACATGGAAGCTGAAGAAAGAGATTTGTTGGCTGCTTTACGTGCTTTTGATGTACTTCTGGGTGCGGGAGTAGGCCTTGAATCAGTTCTGATAAATATCTCTCGAGGAGGTTATGGGGCCATCAGTAAAGACATGGAGAAGATTATGGATGGCGTCAGAGCAGGTAGAAGGATTGAAGATGAACTTACTAAAGCCACTTCTAGGACTAAATCTACGGGTTACAAACGTCTTCTAACCACTCTCAAAACCAACGTGACGTCGAATACAGATTTGATTTCAGATTTACGACGGCAAGCGGATAGGGAAGAGGAAGAAAGAACAGATCGAATAATGAAGTACATCGAAGCCTTAGAAGGAATGCCAACTGCTTTGTTAACTGTTGGAATGTTAGGGCCAATTGTACTGCCTTTAATGGCAGTAGCTCCGTATCTTTTTGCTGGAGCATCTGGGTTAATCGACGTCCCCGGACCAGGAGTTGCTCGAATGGCAACATTTGGCGGCCTAGCATTCTGTGTTTTTGCAATGGGACTAATTGGATTGAAGGCTCATACGAGGGATCCAGGAGTTTGAGGTGATTCTATGCTTTGGCAATTGATGGAACGTCTTAATGACAACACAACTGCCATGTTCTTACTTCCATTAGCGATTATTGGAATAGGTGGGGCAATACCCCTAGCATTAGAATCTCGAAGAAGAAGTAGTATTGATGGCGCGTTACCAGAGATGATGGAATTAATATCAGCGGAACTAGGTGCTGGTTTGGGTCTTGAACAAGCATTTGCTGATGTTGCAAAGTCTAGGAATGATGTTGCTGGTTCTCTCTTAGACCAAGCTTTGGTTAGAGCTCAAGCAACATCATTTACAGCAGCATTAGCAAAATTTGCTCTCGAGTCTCGAAGTGCTTTGGTTCAGAGAGTAGTAAATCTCTTGGATGCTGCTCTTGAACAACAGGCTCCGTTACAAGAAGTAACCTACAGAATGAGTATCGAATATGAAAAGTTGAATTCTTTAATGCGCTTGAAAGAGGAGAAGGTCTTCGGGCAAGCATTTACTATGATTGTATTGATGGGTCTTATGTTGCCTTGTATTACAGGTTTTATAGTAGGGATATTTGCTCCGCCTTCTACTGGTTATCCTCTAGCCTCAACTTTACAAGCGCTCTATCTATTCTCTGCTGCTGCAACAGGAGTAACTGTTGCAATCAGTGGTAGAATGCTCGGTCGAACAGGTCAGTATCTTTGGTCAGCACCAGCATGGATGTTACTGTCGACTCTCTTATTCCAGGGTGTTTACATCATGGCAGGGAATATGTTCTGAGGGATTCAAATGGCAGAAATTATTGATCAATACGACGACGTGATAGT
>CAZRCY010000072.1:0-7753 GCA_964598735.1 uncultured Candidatus Poseidoniales archaeon | reverse complement strand
AACAACTCTAGTAAATCTGTGAATGAGTATGTAATGAAATTAAATTCAATGGGAATCGATGCCTGTGCGGATGATATTTTACTCTCAACGCATGATTGTATTCGATGGTTAAAACTGAAGAAATGGACGGCCGTTTACTGTCTGGGAACGAATGGTATGAAAGAAATGATGATCGAAAATGGGATTGAGTGTGTTGAAGATAATGTTGATTGTGTTGTATTGGGTTATGACACAGAATTGACTTATGAAAAATTGAGTAAGGCTACATCACTAATTCACCAAAATATTCCATTAGTTGCTACTCATCCAGATATTGTTTGTCCTTCTCCTGATGGGGGATTGCCTGATGTTGGTGCAATATTGAAAATGATTGAGGTTACAACTGGTGTTCAACCTACAGTTATTACAGGAAAGCCTAGATCTGAAATGATATTAGGAAGATTAGAAATGGAGGGTGTTGAACCATGTAAAGTGGCCATGATTGGGGATAGGTTGTATACTGATATGGAAATGGCAAAATCTTCTGGGGTGGTTAGTGTTCTTGTTTTATCTGGTGAAGCGACCCAAGAAGATGTAGACAATTATCCATGGACTCCAGATTTTGTTGTCAATTCGGTTAAGGATATTGTTTTTGATTCGGCATGAAAAACAGGTGTGCAAAAACGTAACTTATCGATGATAATACCAGTTTAGTTCAAGTCCTTGCTTACATTATTCTGTTTGTGGCTTCAAATTGGGATGAATTTGACGGTTCAGATTGTGACTTGTTAAGTCTACCTATGTGTAATGAATATCCTGTTCTCCCATCAGAAAAAATTGTAATCAGACGGTTGGAGGAAAATGGTGTATTAATTGACAATAATGTACGAGATGCGATGTTAGCATCAAACCGAGGTCTTGCACTTTGGCCATTACCTTGTGGACTAGAGATACCTGGATTAGCGGCATCAGCGTTGACACTTCCTTGGTGGAAATATGCTGATGAAAGAGGGGCGCTTTTACCCGGGCATTATGAAACTGTACAAATTATGCAACTACTTCAAATGGAAAATAACGAGAAAGTTTTGCTGGTTGGGCCAAGGGGAAATTGGTGGACTGAATTGATCGTAAGACTTGGTGCATCTGAAATATGTATTATTGATGCGGAAGTGGAAAGAAGGATTTTTCTTGAAAATAATTGGAAAGAAAGGGACCTAGACATATTAGCCGCAGATTTTGATTGTAATGTAGAATTTCATGGAGTTAGTCGTGTTAAAATTTCGGATATTGAAGCGAGTGGAGAAGAGTGGGATCGTATTCTAGTCACCGGAGCATGTCAAGAGTTTCCAAGACGGTTGATGAGAAGATTAAGTCGACGCGGGGTGGGCGTAGTGTCTGTTGGGCCCGAAGGAGCTTCTCTCATCAAAGCAGTAACTCCGAATGAAGAAGGAGGGTTGTTTGTTGAATCTGTTACAATGTGGGCTGCTGATGAATTAGACCCACGGATATACAGAAGTATCTCTGACATTGCATCGAATGGGGGGCTTTCTGATTTACAATTAAGAGCAGAAATTGGAGAAGCATCGAGAGATAATTCATGGATTGGAATAGGAGATCACTCGCTTAGAGATAGGGCGGGACCTATTCGTCTGCTAGAAGCTATGGATCAATTATGGGTATCGATGGAGATAAATTGTGATTCTACTGACTTAGATGCTGTAATGGCAGATCGACTATTTCGAATGGGTAATATCATGCAAAATATTGGGATGTTTGAATATGCTGCAGAACATTTTGGTGCTTCATTCAATTTGCTGCCTTCTGCTGAAGCCGCAACTATGATTGGTTGGACATATGGCATTCGCGGAGAGGATGGGGAAGCAATGGCCTGGTGTCGGAGAGCCATAGAAACAGACTCGCACCTAGGCGACCCATGGAATGATATTGGAGCATTGTTATTGTCAAGAAGGAAGGTGGATGATGCCATGGCTTGGTTTAGAGCAGCGATTAATGCAGAAAAATCGTTGAGTCCTGGTCATCCCTGGTCAAATATGGCTAGAGCGCATTTGATGCAACACAATCCAAGAGCAGCGTTTTTTGCTGCCCAACAGGCAGTAATGCACATGCCAGAAGACGGTGAATTGCTGATGTTATTGGATGAATTGGGTTCAGACCTTTGTTGATTCTTCTTCAGAATCATTATTCTTCTTTCTTTGCATAAATGATGGAGCCCACCAATTCAGTGTTCCCATCAGCCTCATCGTTGATGGAACTACCAAAGCGCGGACTAATGTTGCATCAATAAAAATGGCTAATGCTAAACCTAATCCAAATTGTTTGATTATGGCTACTGATGCAAATATCTGAGCTGCAAATACTAGCATCATGATTAGTGCTGCTGCTGTAACTAGCCTACCAGTCTTTTGAAGGCCGTTTGCTACAGCCAGTGTATTGTCGCCAGTTTTCTCCCATTCTTCATGTATTCTAGATAGCATGAGTACTTCATAGTCCATCGATAGCCCAAATACGATACAGAATAACATTACAGGAGTGGTGGGATCTATTGGTTGTGGGGTGAAATTCATAATTTCATCTAATCCCCACCCTCCTTCTTGAAAAACAAAAACTAGCATTCCAAAGGTAGCAGTGACACTCAAAATATTCATCACAATTGCTTTGATTGGTATGATAACGGATCTAACTTGAATGAAAATCAAGATACATGTTGAAATAAATATGAATGTAATAGACGTCGGAAGATTTTCAACCACTGCGTCTAGTATATCAAGATTGTAAGCAACGAGTCCGCCGATAATAATTGAATCCTTATCTACACCCATTATGTCGAAATTATTTGCTTCTCTATCTTGTCTCAAATTTTTAACAAAATCTCGGGCCTCAAGTGTGTTCCAGTCTTCGGATAGTGTAACTAGTAAGTATGTATGATTGGTTTTTTGACTGATGAAATTGTCTCTCAGAACATCCCTCTGCGCAGATTGTGCAGGAGGCAATTCAGGGGCTAACCAGAATTGGACAGTTTGATTCGCATCGACATTTCGATCGAAAAATCCAGGAGCGATTACAGATAATACTTCTTCACGCTGAATTAATTCACTAGCAAATGAATGAACGCTTCGAATATTTTCTTCCAATAGAACTTCTTCAGGATTGATTTCCAAGATAATAAACATTGAATTATCCGTACTTTCAACCCAAACGGATGACATTTCCTCTAGTCCTTCTCTGGCCATATCATCTGGGGGAAGGGAGCGAATACTGGCTACGCCATATTCTGCTTGCAAGAATGGTGTTCCTGCTGCAACAAGAAGAATTAATATTGGGACTAGAATTGATAGAGGTCTTTGCATTACATTTTTCGCAATCCAAGACCACATGCCGTCATCAGAAACAGTATCTTTCATACCGAAAGGAATGCGCACGGCATTTATTTTTGGGCCTAAAGCAGCGAACAAGGCAGGGAGAAATACAACTGATGTGAGCATCGCCATTGATACTCCTAAGGTTCCACCGATTCCGAGTGAGGGAGCGCCGGTATTTTCGAAAAAAAGTAAACCTAGAAGGCCTACTGCAACTGTCAAGCCTGAGAAAAATACAGCTCTGCCCGCGGTAGCAGTAGTAATTGCAATTGCTAGACGAATTTCGCGGCCATTTGCTATCTCCTCTCTGTATCGATAAATCATGAATAAAGAATAATCTATTGAGACCCCTAATCCCAGCAAAGTGATGATATTTGATGCAAAATTGTTAACTGGAACCGATTCTAATGTAGACAACCATATAGTGATACCCATTGCACTAATTACTGTTAGAAATCCTACACCAAGAGGCAACACACCCGCAACTAATGAGCCGAAGACTATGAAAAGAACTCCAAGAACAATAGGGGCAACTCCCAATTCTGATTTAACTAAATCGTCTTTTAATCGGATGTCGAAGGTAGTATCTACTGCCAGAGGTCCCGTAATCCATATTTTGAAATCTGGTTCTTCTTCGATAGATCCTGTCATTGTCTTCCAGTGTTCCATCATGAAGGCTTTTGCTTCTGTTCTTGGTTGCGTAATTGTGACTAATGTTCGTGAGGTTTGAGAGGTCTCATTCACAAAATTTGACTTGTTAGCCTCGTCTACTTCCCATGAGTAAGTAATAGAAACTGAGCTATCATCCATGATAGGTTCAAGGATAGAATGGACCGCGTCTTGGATTCTCTGATCATCATATGAAATTTCATGACGAACGAGAATGTAAAAAGATTCAGTATTCTCTGCTCCAACTTCTCCAAAAGATTCTCCCATTATTCCAAAGGCATCGACAGATTCCATGTCTCCTTCACCAAATGACTCAACCCAATCTGGTGTTAGAATTACGATTAGCGACCCTAATGAAAAACATATAATGAGTACAGATGCAATTACTGTCTTTCGATAGTCATGGGCAATCAATCCCATTTTGAATAATGGTCTATCCTGAAGTAATTCAATATCAGAAATTGACTCCATATTTAATACCCTGAACAGTGAGTATATGAATGAGTGTTAAAATGCAATAATTTGATAAAATTTTTATTGAGATGCTATCACAATTACAGTAGCCCCATATTTTTGGGGGACACGGAGACGTTTAGGCGACCCGATTACTGAGAATATACGATTTAATAGTCTAGAAAAAATATCCATTTTTTGAGAAACATCCGCCATTCGAATAGAGTTAACCGTATAGCCAGATGCGCTCAGGACACGCGTAATTGTATATGGAGAAAACCAAAAACGATGATCAGAATTTATGGTTTCGCTTCCTCTCTTCCAATTTTTCAAGACATTATAATTGAAGGCATTAGGTACAGTCACAATTAGTTTATTGAATAATCCGCCATGTTCTGTTCTCAGCTTTGATAGAAAATCTACGGGATTGTTCAAATGTTCTACAATCTCACCCATTACAGCGAAATCAAAAGGAGCGTCCTTAAAAAATGGGATTTTTTCATTGGGAGTCGTGACAAGATCAATATTGTAAATATCAGACATGTTGTGATTCTGAATAAGATGATTTATGGAATCTTCATCTATGTCCACTCCCACTACTTTTTCACATATTTCAAGAAGAGCAGCATGTAAATGGTGTCCGGATTTTATTTTTTTATCTATTATTGGTAAATGATCTGCGCAACCAATGTGCAGGACTTTCTTTCCTTGAACAATTTCACAAATTGTATCTTGGCGAGAGTTATGGGGTTCAAATGGAAGAAACTCCAAATCAATTGAGAGACCAGGACTGAAGTCTTCGCCCTCAATGTATGAAAGGAAGACAGGATCAGTGAAGAAGGGGTCTCCCATGTTCGGAGACAGGCGGTATGGATTTCAACCCCTTGGGTCTCAAATTTTTGAATGAAGTGAGTTGGCATACTCTCTAGCATTCTTCTTGACATCATACATTTCTCTCTGTTTATTGAAGGCTGCAGTCCTCCTCGATTCATTATTAATATCCCATTCCTGTAGTACTGATGCGATTTCCTCAGGACTCGGATCAGGAGGAAGAAGATGGCCACATGTAGAATCTACGATTTCCGGATTGCCCCCAACAGCTGTTGCTATTGCGGGAATACCATAAGAAAAACATTCTTGAATTGATGCTGGGACCCCTTCAGAAGTTGATACATTTACCAAGATATCCCATGGTTTAGATTCGAGGGTACAATGAATTTCTGAATGTGACTCTACGAACCCAGGGAGAGAGACGTCGATATTGTCTGGCAAAGATGCTACTATTTCTTGTAATTCTTCCATGCCTGGTCCTGTACCAAAATGGGTCCAATGTAAAGGCCGAGTTACAAAATTTAGGGCTCTTGCGATTAAATCTACACGCTTTACATCAACAATTCTTGACATAGAAATTATTCTTAGGCAGCCATCTGTAGAACGATGTGGTGTTTGTTCGTGATTTGTAGTACCCAACCTACCAACAACTATTTTTTCAGATGCTTTTGGATGTATTGATTTTAGTATATCCACTCCATCTTGAGATACGACATGGATTTCATCAGCATATTTCACAATAGTTGGTTGAAAGGGGATTGTCTTCCGATCTTCTCGTGGAAGAATATCCCCCCTGTGAGCTCGAGAAATAAATTTTAGATGAGGGTTGCATCTCTTCAAATCTGAAGCTATGGATGCAGGTCTATTTAGCCAATATGCAGATATTGCTTGATATTCCTTGATGTCTATTGCTTCTCGTAGGTGTTTTGAAAAATGTCTTGCATAAGCCGCTTCACCAAGAGATTCTGAAATTGGTGTTGAATACCTATATTTCTCTATCAGAGATTGGAAAAAGAATGGTAAAGATAATGATAATTTCGAAAAAATTGATAATTTTGACCACGTCTCTCGAGCATGTCTCCAAGTTTCAGTTTGAATTGTTACATTTTCTGGAACTTCTCGCATGCCACTTTCAATTTTTGATTCCAAATTTGTTGGTACTATCGTGACATAATCAAAAAAAGATGATGTGATTTCGAGTGTAGGTGTAACGAATGTTTCCTGTAGTCCCACAGGATAGAAATCTGTTAGCACTAAAATTTTCGACGGTTTTGTCCCACTGACAGGGGGTACCATGAGGTGGTTTCGTCAATTAGTGGTTTTAGTTTCGTCGATTTTGAAGTAAAAACCATCAAAATTCAGTTTTCAATTGGTTGGGGGACTACCAGAATAGAAGAATCTGTCCGATCTATGAGTGGCAATGTTAGTTCAGATAAAGAAGGTAGAACATGTAATGTGCATGCTGAACCGCAGGCAGGCGCCAGATAGTCTTCTCCAGTGTCAGTTAGTATCATACGGATGCCATGGCCTGCAGGTAATATTGCATCTATCCCTTGGAATTCCATCATCATAATTACTTCATTTCCTGGAGTTACAGTTTGAGGTTCTGAACCACCTGCATGATATCTTACATCCATAGTTGAATGACCAAGCCGTAGTCCTGTCTCTAAATCTTGCATTTCAACGAATATTTGGCCACCATCGAATGATGGTACTGTTGAAAGATGAATTGTAGGGAGACCAGAGATATGAATGTCAGAATTTGGGTTGATATCAAAGCAATCTATCGTAATTGTTTGACCCCCTCCGACCACTGGTGGACCGCCCCCAACGAACGTTCCATCATAATCGCAGTCACCCAAGTCTAGATTCAATAATTCAGAATCTCTTGGTGGCCAAACTTCTTCAATTCTCCAAACACCATCATTACGTTGAATCTGGGCTGTCAATTCTGGTTTAGGCCCCCTGTTCTGAAGATAGTATTCAAACCATTCAAATAGATCTTGAGCCCAGTCCCACCTTGTCATATTTTCAAATGCTTCAGCGCCGTAACCGCTGTCAATATCATCATGTTTTTGCCATTGATCGGGATAATCATGACCCCATTGTCCTAAAATTCCCTTAACATCATAACCAGACATAACATAATCTGAATACCAATTGGTCCCGATAGGTCCGCCAAACACCTGATGGGGGTCTACATTCCAATCTTGCATTCCCTGTACCCAATATATACTGCCATTCCAATTGTTGAATGCTTTATCGATATGACTTCTTTCTTCGTAATAATTAGCCATGTAAGGATCCATTTCTCCCCCAATATACGTTACTGGACCTGCAAACAAACCTTCTGCTATATCTGGACAAACGTTGTCTAAATCATCTTCATCATAATCTACAGTACTCGAGAAATAATTCATGTGCATTACCTGTGAGCGTGCTTC